>NZ_JBJGZL010000008.1:0-189129 GCF_054050495.1 Blastococcus sp. SYSU D00922 | reverse complement strand
ACACCGAGCCCCACTCGCTGCGGCCCGTCAGGGGGTGTGTCGAGATCCACCCTCTGGCGGGCCCGGCGGGACCGGGGCCCCCGCGCGGGCGCCCCCCCCCCCCCCCCGGCCCACCTACAGTGGTGGTATGGCTGATCAGCGCGGACGGGTCCTGCTGGCCGATCCCCGGGGTTACTGCGCCGGCGTCGACCGGGCGGTCGTCGCCGTCGAGCGGGCGCTGGAGATCCACGGCGCCCCGGTGTACGTCCGCAAGCAGATCGTCCACAACAAGCACGTCGTGGCCACGCTCGAGCGGCGCGGCGCGATCTTCGTGGAGGAGACCGACGAGGTGCCCGAGGGCTCCGTCGTCGTCTTCAGCGCCCACGGCGTCTCGCCGGCGGTGCACGAGGAGGCCGCGGCCCGGCAGCTGCGGACGATCGACGCCACCTGCCCGCTGGTGACCAAGGTGCACCAGGAGGCCAAGCGCTTCGCCCGCGACGACTACGACATCCTGCTGATCGGCCACCGCGGTCACGAGGAGGTCGAGGGCACCTCCGGTGAGGCGCCGTCGCACATCCAGCTCGTCGACGGCGCCGAGGACGTCGCCAACGTCCAGGTGCGCGACCCGGAGAAGGTCGTGTGGCTCTCGCAGACCACGCTGTCGGTCGACGAGACGCTCGCGACCGTCGACCAGCTCCGGACCCGGTTCCCCGGTCTGCAGTCCCCGCCGAGCGACGACATCTGCTACGCCACGCAGAACCGCCAGCAGGCCGTCAAGCAGATGGCCGCCGAGTGCGACCTCGTGCTGGTGGTCGGTTCGACGAACTCGTCCAACTCGGTGCGCCTGGTCGAGGTGGCGCTGGAGGCCGGCGCCCGCGACTCGCACCTGATCGACTTCGCCTCCGAGATCGACCCCGCTTGGCTCGAGGGCGTCCGCACGGTCGGCGTCACCAGTGGTGCCTCGGTGCCGGAGATCCTCGTGAGCGAGGTCCTCGACTGGCTGGCCGAGCGCGGCTACGGCGACGTCGAGACGGTCAAGGCCGCCGAGGAGCGCCTGGTCTTCGCGCTGCCGCACGAGCTGCGGCGTGCGGAGAAGGCTGCGCGCACCGCCGGGGACTGACCTCGCCCGTGAGACCGGAAGAGCCCGTCACCGCGCTGCGGTGACGGGCTCTTCGGCGTCCGGGGTGGCGCTCAGCGGCGGGAGACCAGCCGGATCAGCGCGAGCACGAGGGCGACGCCTGTCGCGATCCCCATCGTGGGGAAGCCGCGGACCAGCAGCGTCGCGACCGTGGGCAGGTTGAAGCTCGCCGACGGCGCCAGGGCGATGTTGGCGCCGGCCACGGCGAGGAAGACCAGCGGGGGCGCGACGACGACGGAGACGATGTCCCGGCGCCGGACGAGCAGGGCGGCCAGAGCGGTGGACGCGACCATGGCGGCGAGCGTGATGGTGCCGAGCCCGATGCCGATGAAGGAGTCGACTGCGGCGCCGCCGAGGGTCACCAGGAACATGCCGATGACGGCGACCAGGCCGCGGATCCTGCCGTCACGGCCGGTGTCGGCCGGGTTGGCGGTGGCGCGCTCGCGGGCCGGGGCGGCCGCGCGGGGGCGCTCGACCGGCGCGCTGCGGTACCTGTCGTCGTCGCGGTACCGGTCGTCGTCGCGGTACCGGTCCTCGATGCGGTAGCGGTCCTCGACGCGACCGCGCGGGACGTCGCGCCTCGGGCGGGGCGGCTCGGGGCTGCGGCGGGAGGACTGCGGCCGGGGCGACCGGTCGGCGCTCATCGGGCGGCCGGGGCGGCTCTCGGCCGACGACCCGCGACCGGCCCGGGCCCCACTCCGAGGCCATGCGTCGGCTGTCGCCATGGCGCTCCTCCGTCCCCGTGCGGCCGCGGCCGGCCTCCCTGGCCGACGTGTGACTCCACGGTAACGACCGGAACGGCATCTCACCTGCAGGACGGCACCGCGTCGCCCGCCGTCCGTGGTCACTCCCGGGATGGGTGGGACCGGCGGGACGGGTGCGCCGCACGGGTGCTGCGCCGGGTCAGCCGGTGGTGCCGTTCCGGCTCATCGCGCCGTCCTCGTCGTCGTCGTCGTCGAAGGCCGGTTCGGCCGGGCGCAGGGTGCGCACCGTGGCCTCCAGCGGCTCGGGCGTCGGCACCGGGGTCTCGGCGATCCCGAGGTCGTCGAACCGACGGGCGGCGGTGAGGACCGAGCGCTCGTACGAGCCGACGGTCTCGTTGAAGCGGGTCATCGTGGTGCCCAGGGCCGACCCGAGCCGGGTGAGGTGACCCGACAGCGTGCTGAGCCGGGCGTGCAGCCGGCGGCCGACCTCGAGGACCTGGTCGGCGTCACGGGCCAGCCGCTCCTGCCGCCACGAGTAGGCCACGGTGCGGAGGAGCGCGAGCAGGGTGCTCGGCGTGGCGAGCACGACGTCGCGGGAGAACCCGTATTCGAGCAGGCCGGGCTCGGCCTCCAGCGCCGTGGTCAGGAAGCCGTCGGAGGGCACGAACAGGACGGTGAACGGGGCTGCGGGCCGGAAGGCCGTCGGGTAGCGGCGCGCGGAGAGGGCGTCGACGTGCGTGCGCAGCTGCCGGGCGTGCATGGCGACCCGCTGCTGCCGGACCGCCTCGTCGGTGGCCTGCACCGCCTCGATGTAACCGGTGAAGGGCACCTTGGCGTCGACGATCACCTGGCGCCCGTCGGCGAGGGTGACGATCAGGTCGGGCCGGACGCCGGCGCCCTGGTCGTTGGTGCCGGCGGGCTGCTCGACGAAGTCGCAGTGCTCGACCAGGCCGGCGACCTCCACCACGCGACGGAGCTGCACCTCGCCCCAGCGGCCGCGGACGTGGGGGGTGCGCAGCGCCGTGACCAGCGCGGCGGTCTCGTGCTTGAGCTGGGCCGACGCCTGGCCGACCGTGCCCATCTGCTCGCGCAGCTCGCCGTGCGCGGTCGCGCGGGCGCGCTCCATGCCGGCCAGCAACCGGTGCAGGTGGTCCAGCGACTCGTGCACCGGCTCGAGCCCGGCGTCGTCGGGGCGGCGCCGCGCGAGCAGGGTGACCACCCCGAGGGTGACGGCGGTGGCCAGCAGTGCGCCGAGGAGGAGACCGGTGAGCAGGGAAGCGGCGTCCATGCCCCGGAGGGTGCCGGACGGGTCCGACAGAACCGCTCAGGCGACCGGCGCGTGCTCCGCCTCGTGGTCGAGGAGCCACCGCTTGACCGGCGTGCCCCAGCGGAAGCCGCCGAGGCCGCCGTCGGAGCCGAGCACGCGGTGGCAGGGCACGAACAGCGCCGCCGCGTTGCGCGCGCAGGCGTTGGCGGCAGCCCGGACGGCCGCCGGCCGGCCGCAGCGGGCGGCGAACGCGGCATAGGTGTCCGGCCGGCCCGCGGGCACGGTCCGCAGCACCTCCCAGGCCTCCTGGAGGAAGGGGCCCGACCGCTGCCGCAGGACGACGTCGTCGATCGCGGTCACGTCGCCGGCGAAGAACTTCTCCACCTCGTCGAGCACGGGCAAGCGGTCGACGAGCTCGCTTCCTGCGGGGCGCAGGGAGCGGTGGACGACGGGGAGGAGGTCGGCCACGTCGGCGGTCCAGCCGCTGGCGACGACGACGTCCCGGCCGTCGAGGTCGGTGTCGACGACGACGGTGAACGGGCCGGGGGGAGTGGCGACGGTGGCGTGGCGGGCGACGGTGGGCACGGTCATCAGGCGCTCCTCGGGAGGGCTGCTGGCAGCGGGCGGGTGAAGAGGGAGGGCACGGCGAGCGCCCAGAGGTGGAGGACGGCGTACGACCGCCACGGCCGCCAGCGCGTGGCGGCGTCGGCGTCGGAGCTGCCCAGGGCGGCGAGCGACCGGCGCAGCGCGAGGTCGCCGGGCAGCCAGACGTCGGGGTCGGCGAGGCCGCGGAGGCCGACCAGCGCCGCCGTCCAGGGACCGATCCCGGGGACGGCGAGCAGTGCCCGGCCGGCCTCCTCGCGGTCGGCGCCGGGGTCGAGCGCGATGTCGCCCGAGGCGAGCGCGGTGGCGAGCGCGGACACGGTCCGCCGGCGGGCGCCGGTCAGGCCGACCGCGCTCAGATCCGCCTCGGCGAGGGCGGCCGCCCGCGGGAAGGCGTGGGTGAGGGTCCCGACCGGCTCGGCGAGGGGAGCGCCGAAGGGGAGCAGCCGCGCGGTGAGCGTGCGCGCTCCCGCCAACGAGACCTGCTGGCCGAGGACGGCGCGGACCGCCAGCTCGGCCGCGTCGGGCGAGGCGGGCACCCGCCGCCCCGGCGCGGCGGCGACCAGCGGCGCGAGGGCCGGGTCGGCGCCGAGGACGCCGTCCACGGCCGCCGGGTCGGCGTCCAGGTCGAGCATCCGGCGGCACCGGGTCACGGCGGCGCCGAGGTCGCGCAGCTCGGCCAGGCGCAGCCGCGCGATGACGGCCGGGCCCCCGCCGGGCGCGGACGAGAGCTGCACGACGGCCGGGCCGTGGGGCAGGTCGAGGACGCGGGAGAACGTCGTCCCGTCCCACTCCTCCAGGCCCGGCACGGCGTGCGCACCCAGGAAGAGCAGCACCTCGGCGGCCTCGTACGGCGCGCGGGCGGCCAGCCGGAGGGTCAGCCACCCGGGCGCCCCGCCGGTCGTGCCGGAGCTCCTGCGGCGCAGGTCGGTGGGGGTGGTCGCGAAGATCTCGCGCACGGTGTCGTTGAACTGGCGGATGCTGGCGAACCCGGCCGCGAAGGCGACGTCGGCCATCGGCAGGTCCGTCGTCTCGATGAGCACCCGCGCGGTCTGCGCCCGCTGCGCGCGAGCCAGGGCCAACGGGCCGACCCCCAGCTCGCCGACGAGCAGCCGGTGCAGCTGGCGCTCGGAGTAGCCCAGCCGGGCGGACAGCCCGGGCACCCCCGAGCGCTCCACCTCGCCGTCGGCGATCAGCCGCATGGCCCGGGCGACGACATCGGCGCGGACGTCCCACTCCGGGGACCCGGGGACGGCGTCGGGCCGGCAGCGGCGGCAGGCGCGGAACCCGGCGCCCTGGGCCGCGGCCGCGGTGGAGAAGAAGGAGACGTTGCGGGCCAGGGGAGTGCGCGCCGGGCAGGACGGGCGGCAGTAGATCCCGGTCGTGTGCACGGCGGTGAAGAACCAGCCGTCGAACCGTGCGTCGCGGCCGGCCACGGCGCGGTAGCAGCGCTCGGCGTCCAGGGGCGGTGTCACGACGACGAGCATGCCAGCGGCCCACGACGAGGACTGGCGGATTTCGGACGTCGCCGTGGCACCGCTCAGTCGACGCGGTTGCGGTAGTCAATCCCGTCGTGGAGTCCACATTGCTCGCCCGGCTGCGCCCCATCGCCCTCGGGTTGCCGGAGACGTACGAGGAACCGGCCTGGGTGGGCACGCGGTGGCGCGTGCGCGGGAGGACGTTCGCGCACGTGCTGGAGATCGTGGCGGGGCGGCCGCAGTCCCACGCGCGTGCCGCCGGGACGGCCGGGCCCTGCTGGATCCTCACCTTCCGCTCGGCGGGGATGGAGCTGGAGGCGCTGCGCCGGACCGGTGCGCCGTTCTTCGCGCCACCGTGGCGCGGCGACGAGGTCGGCATGGTCCTGGGGGACGGCGTCGACTGGGCCGAGGTGGCCGAGCTCCTCACCGACAGCTACTGCCTGCTGGCCCCGAAGCGGCTGGCCGCCGCGGTGGCGCGGCCTGCGGCTGACGGTGACCTGTCAACTGCTTGACCGGATCTGTGGACGGGCCGCTGAGCTGGGGATTCGTGCTGCACAGCAGGTCCATCGGCGGTAGAGTTCGAACACCTGAGCGAACGAGCGGAGGGTGTCGTGGACGAGCTGGACGCCGCCCTGGACGTGCTCGCCGGCGCCGACCTCCAGGGCCAGGATCTGCTCGACCTCGCCCGTCGCCTGACCGGCGCCCGCAACCGGCTGGACGCCGTGGTCACCGACGTGGTCCGCCGCGCGGAGGCGGTGCAGGCGGCCGAGCAGGACGGGCTGGCATCGATGCGGTCGTGGCTGCGCACGCACACCCGGCTCTCGCCCGCGGAGATCGCCCGGCTGGTCCGGAACGGTCGTGCGCTGGACCAGCTCCCGGCTTTGCGAGAGGCGTTCGCCGCCGGCCGCATCGGCGCTGAGCAGGTGGCGGTGATCGCGCCGGTCGCGGCGGTGGAGGTGCAGGCCGAGGCTGTCGGGCAGGGCGTGGACCTGGCGGAGGTCGACGCGACGCTGACTGAGGTCGCCGCCACACGGCCGTACGCCGAACTGAAGCAGGTCGTCGCCCACTTCATGGCTCGCCTCGACCCGGACGGCGCCGAACCCGATCCCACCGAGGGTCGGTCGCTGACGATCGCGAAGCTGCTCGACGGGCGGCGGGTGCTCCGCGCCGAGCTGGACGCGGTCGGCGGGGAGAAGGTCGAGGCGTGGCTGGAAAGCCTGGTCCAGAGCGACCGCCCGGCGGGTGATCTGCGCACCCGCGCGCAGCAGTTGGGAGACGCCCTGGTGCACGGCGCCGACAAGGCGCTCGCGTCGGGCGACCTACCGATCCTGCGGACGGTGAAGCCGCACGTCGTGGTCACCATCCCGCTCGGCGACCTTGCCGACCCATCGACCGGTCCGGCCGTCGCCACCACCGGCTTCGGCGCCACCATCTCCGCCGCCCGCGCCCGCTGGCTCGCTTGTGACGGGAGCATCAGCCGCATCGTGATCGGGCCGGAAGGCCAGCCGCTGGACGTGGGCCGCACCAAACGGGTCGTCCCGCCCCATCTTCGCCGCGCCGTCGAGCACCGAGACCGGACCTGCGTGTTCACCGGCTGCGACGCCCCGTCCCACTGGTGCGACGTCCACCACCTGGTCCACTGGATCCACGGCGGGGACACCTCGCTGGAGAACTCGGCGCTGCTGTGCGAACGGCACCACACCAAGGTCCACCACGGCTTCCGGGTCGAACGACAACCCGACGGCCGATGGCGCACCTGGCGACCCGACGGCACCGAGATCCGGCTGGCCCAGCCGCTGCTCGTCTGAGTCCCGGCCGGACCGACGGGGACGCCTGCGCGCGCCCCGTAACCTGGACTCCCGTGAGCCTCACCATCGGGATCGTCGGCCTGCCCAACGTCGGCAAGTCGACCCTCTTCAACGCCCTGACCAAGAACGACGTGCTCGCGGCGAACTACCCCTTCGCGACGATCGAGCCCAACGTCGGCGTGGTGGGCGTGCCCGACCCGCGGTTGGACAAGCTCGCGGAGCTCTTCGCCTCTCAGAAGACCATCCCGGCGACCGTCTCGTTCGTGGACATCGCCGGCATCGTCCGGGGCGCCAGCGAGGGCGCCGGGCTGGGCAACAAGTTCCTCGCCAACATCCGCGAAAGCGACGCGATCTGCCAGGTCATCCGGGTGTTCACCGACCCCGACGTCGTGCACGTCGAGGGCAAGGTCAGCCCTGCCGACGACATCGAGACGATCAACACCGAGCTGGTGCTCGCCGACATGCAGACGCTGGAGAAGGCGCTGCCGCGGCTGGAGAAGGAGGCGAAGAAGGACAAGGAGCGCGCCGCGCTGCTGTCCGCCGCCCAGGACGCGCAGAAGGTCCTCGACGAGGGCCGCACGCTGTTCTCCGCCGGCGTCGACCCGGAGCCGCTGCGCGAGCTGACCCTGCTGACGACCAAGCCGTTTCTCTACGTCTTCAACGTCGACGCCGACGAGCTCGCGAACTCCGCGATGCTCGACGAGCTGCGTGCCCTGGTCGCCCCGGCCGAGGCGATCTTCCTCGACGCGCAGACGGAGTCGGAGCTCATCGAGCTGCCCGCCGAGGAGGCAGCCGAGCTGCTCGAGTCGATCGGCCAGAGCGAGCCGGGTCTGGACCAGCTGGCGAAGGTCGGGTTCCGCACCCTCGGGCTGCAGACCTACCTGACCGCAGGGCCGAAGGAGGCGCGCGCCTGGACGATCCCGGTCGGCGCCACCGCCCCGCAGGCCGCCGGCGTGATCCACACCGACTTCCAGCGCGGCTTCATCAAGGCCGAGATCGTCTCCTTCGACCAGCTGGTCGAGGCCGGCTCCATGGCCGAGGCCAAGTCCAAGGGCTGGGTTCGCATGGAGGGCAAGGACTACGTCATGCAGGACGGCGACGTCGTGGAGTTCCGCTTCAACGTCTGACCGGCTCAGCGCAGCGCCTGGGCCCCGATGACCGACAGCAGCTCCAGCTTGTCGTAGCTCTCGCTGCCGGGGACGGCGGTGTAGACGAGCAGGTTCTGCGACTGCTCCGTGGCGTGCAGCACCTGGCAGTTCAGCTCCAGCTCGCCCACCTCCGGGTGCACGAACCGTTTCGTGTCGTTCGGCCGGAGACCCACCTCGTGGTCGTCCCACAGCCGCCGGAACTCCTCGCTGGAGTCGAGCAGCAGGTCGGCCAGGTGCGCCGCGCGGGACGCCGGCCCGCGCAGCGTGACGATCCCGCGCAGGCCCGAGGCGAACATCCGGGAGAGGAACTCGTGCTCGGACGGCGCGTAGATCCGCCGGGCGTCCGGGTCGGTGAACCACCGGAATCCGAGGCTGCGCGCGGGACCGGTGTACCGCGTGGTGTCACCCGTCAGCGCGACGCCCATCGGGCTCTGCCGCAGCGTCTCCCCGAGTTCGGTGACGATCTCGGCCGGGGTGTCGGCCAGGCGGTCGAGCACCCGCAGCAGACCGGGGCTGATGTGGTCGGTGACCGGGCCGCGGACCGGCGCCCGGTGGCCTGCCAACCGGAACAGGTGGTCCCGCTCGTCGAGGGAGAGGTGCAGCCCCTGGGCGATCGAGGCGATCATCTGCTCGGACGGCTGCGGACCGCGCTGCCGCTCCAGCCGCGCGTAGTAGTCGGTCGACATGTGGCACAGCGCGGCCACCTCCTCGCGGCGCAGCCCGCTGGTCCGCCTGCGCTGCCCGCGAGGCAGCCCGACGTCCTCCGGCTGCAGCGACTCCCGCCGGCGCCGCAGGAACTCGGCCAGCCCCGCCCGGTCGATCATCGAACCTCCTCCGCTTGCCGTGACCACCCGTGTCTACCGCCGGGAGACGGGTCGAGCCACGGCCTGCCGATCCGCCCCTCGGGCGCAGGGGCGGATCGGCGATCCCCGGATGAGGGCGTCCTGGCAGCCGTCGAGCCGGCGCGTGAGTGTCGTGGCACGCCGCATCCGCGGCGATCGCGTCCCACTCATCCAGGAGCACCGCCATGCCTCGCACTCCCGACATCACCGTCCCCGACCTCACCGGCCGGCGCGCCCTCGTCACCGGCGCCAGCGACGGCGTCGGCCTCGGCCTCGCCACCAGGCTCGCGGCCGCCGGCGCCGAGCTCGTCCTGCCCGTCCGCAACCGGCGCAAGGGGGAGGCGGCGCTGGTCGCCGTCCGCCGCCAGGTGCCCGACGCCGACGTCGTCCTGTGCGACCTCGACCTGAGCTCGCTCGAGTCGGTCGCGGCCCTCACCGCGACGCTGCGCGACGACGGGCGGCCGATCCACGTCCTCGTCGGCAACGCCGGTGTCATGACCCCGCCCGACCGGCAGACGACGGTCGACGGGTCCGAGCTCCAGTTCGGCACCAACCACCTCGGGCACGTCGCGCTGGTGGCCGGCCTCCTGCCCCTCCTGCGGGCAGGGCGCGCGCGGGTGACCTCGCAGATCAGCGTCGCGGCGAGCCGGGGCGCCATCAACTGGGACGACCTGGCCTGGCAGCGCTCCTACGACGGCATGCGCGCCTACCGCCAGTCGAAGATCGCCTTCGGGCTCTTCGGCCTCGAGCTCGACCGGCGCAGCAGGGCCGAGGGCTGGGGGATCACCAGCAACCTCTCGCACCCGGGCGTGGTCCCGACCAACCTGCTCGCCGCACGTCCTGAGGTCGGGCGCGGCAGGGACGTCGGCTCGCTGCGTCTCATCCGCGCCCTGTCGCGGATCGGTCTGACCGGGACCGTCGCCACCGCGCTGCTCCCCGCCCTCCACGCCGCTACGTCCCCGCAGGCGCGCGGCGGGCGGATGTACGGGCCGAGCGGGCTCGCGCACCTCAGCGGCGCCCCCGCCGAGCAGGACATCTACCGGCCGCTCCGCAGCCGCGAGGACGCCGCCCGGATCTGGCGCGTCTCCGAGGAGCTGATCGGGATCTCCTTCCCGACGGCCGCTGCGGACCGGTCGTCCGCGACCGGGGACGCCGTCGCCCAGGCGTAGGCGGCTCAGACCCGGCCGCGCAGGATGCGGCGCCAGTAGACCTGCGGCAGGCCGTAGCGGTCGAAGAACCACTGCCAGCGCCGGGGCACGAACGGGTCCAGGAACGGCACCGACGGGCTCGGCCGGCCCTCGCGGTCGACCTCGTCGAGCATCAGCTTCCGCCGGCCCACGGTGATCGGCATGACCGTGTAGCCGTCGTACCGGTGCAGCCGCCCGCCCGTCCGGGCGGCCCGCAGGTTCCGCGCCAGGACGTCGACCTGCTTGCGCAGCGCGCCACCGGACGGCCGGGTGGCCACGTCCGCGGCGTCGCCGATCGCCCAGATCGACGGGTGCCGGCGGGAGCGCAGCGTCTCCGGGTCGACGTCCACGAGGCCGGGGGAGGAGTCCACCGCGAGCCCGGCGTCGGCGATCCACGCGGGCGCCCGGTAGTGCGGGACCGCGTGGGCGAAGGTGATGTCCTCCAGCACGTGCCGCCCCGTGGGGGAGGTGACGGTCATGGCATGGGTGTCCCAGTCCACCCGCTCGATGCGCGCCTCGCGGAGCACCTCCACGCCGTACCCCGCGAAGGTCTCCTCCAGGTACCGGTCCGCCTCGGGGATCCCCGTCACGGTCGCCGCCGGCAGCACGAGCCGCACGTCCAGGTCGGCCAGCACCCCGGTCCGGCGCCAGTGGTCGCAGGCCATGAGCAGCGGCTTGAGCGCCGTCGGGCCGCAGGACGCGGGCTCGGGCGGCACGGTGAACACGACAGTCCCGCTCCGGAGCGGCGCCAGGCGCTGCCACACCACCGGGGTGCTCCCCGGGACGTAGGACGAGGCCACCCATCCGTCGGCGTACGCCTGCTGCAAACCGGGCGTGGCCTCCCAGTCCTCGACCAGCCCCGGGCACAGGACCAGCGTCGAGAAGCCCAGCGTCCGGCCACCGCGCGTGCGGACGGACATCGCCTCCGCATCGACGGCCACCACGCTGTCGCGGACCCAGGTGCACCCGTCCGGCACGACGTCGGCCATGGGCCGCTCCAGGTCGGCCATCGACGCCTCGCCGCCGGCGACGTAGTTCAGCAACGGCTTGTACCGGTGCACCGGTTGCGGAGCCACCACGGTGACGTCCCGGACGCCGTCGCGCAGCAACCGCGCGGCCGACGAGATCCCGGCGTTGCCGCCGCCGACGATCAGCACCTCGGCACGTCCCACGTCCGCTCCCCGGAAAGGGCCACGGACTCCGTCAACGCCGCAGCTCGGCCACCTGGTCCAGCCTGCCCAGCTTGTGCGGGTTCCGCATGGCGTACATCCGGGTGATCCGCCCGGCCTCGACGACGAACGTGACCGCGGTGTCGAACTCGCCCCCGGGGTCGATGCGCGCGGCGACCGCTCCGTTGACCAGGGGCGTGGTGATCTCCACCTCCGGCACCAGGCCCCGGAACCGGGAGAGCGCGTTGGCGACCCGCGCCGCTCCGGAGATCGGCCGCAGCGCAGCAGGCGCCAGCCCGCCGCCGTCCGCGACCACGACGACGTCGGGCGCCAGCACGTCGAGCAGCCCCTGCACGTCGCCCGCGGTGAGCGCGGCCAGGAACCGGTCCACGACCTGCTGCTGCTCGGACCGGCTCACCACCATCCGCGGACGCCGCGCCGCGACGTGGCCGCGCGCCCGGTGCGCGATCTGCCGCACCGCCGCGCCGGACTTGCCCACGGCCTCGGCGATCTCGTCGTACGGCACCTCGAACACCTCGTGCAGCACGAGCACCGCGCGCTCGATGGGGGCCAGCGTCTCCAGCACGGTCAGCATCGCGATCGAGACGCTCTCGGCCAGCTCGACGTCCTCGGCGACGTCGGGACTGGTCAGCAGCGGCTCGGGCAGCCACTCGCCCACGTAGTCCTCCCGGCGCCGCGCCATGGTCCGCAACCGGTTGAGCGCCTGCCGGGTGACGATCCGCACCAGGTAGGCCCGCGGGTCCCGCACCACCGACCGGTCGGCCTCGGCCCACCGCAGCCAGGTCTCCTGCACCACGTCGTCGGCGTCGGCGGCCGAGCCGAGCATCTCGTAGGCCACGGTGAAGAGCAGGCTGCGGTGGGCGAGGAACGGGTCGTCGGTCATGCGGAGGCGACACCGTCCGAGGTCCGGGCCGCGAGCGGCGGCAGCCCGCAGGAGGCCGAGAACTCCTGCGAGCGGATGCCCAGTGCCACGTTGCCGCGGGCGCTGGAGTTCATGAAAGCGACTCTGCCGGTGAGCTCCACGAGCGCGGCCGGACCCAGGTCCTCGAGCAGCGCGGCCGACATCTCGTCGGTCACCGCGGGCGGCGTCTGGCTCATCGCCTCGGCGTACTCCATGACCCGCCGCTCCAGGGGTGTGAAGGCGGTGGAGTGCCGCCACCGCGGCACCTCGCGTGCCTTGGCCTCGTCGAGCCCGCGGTCGTGGGTCATGAAGTAGTGGAGGTCGAGGCAGAAGCTGCAGCCGATGGCGCCGGCGGCGGCCATCGCCGCGAACGACGCGAGGTTCGGGTCCAGCCGGTTCCACGAGTCGACCTTGCGCCCGAACGACATGGAGTCCTTCAGGACGGCGGGGTAGTGCCACATCACCGCGGCGCCCTCCGGCACCTGGCCGAGCATCTTCTTGCTGAGCGCCGTGAGCAGGGCCCCGTAGACGCCCGTGATCCGGGTCGGGGGCACCCGGGTGCTGTTCGCCATGTCTCCTCCAGGTCGGTCGGTGGTGTCGACATGGAGACACCGGCCGGCGCCCGGGTGTGACACCCGCCCGCTCAGACCTCGTCGAGGAAGCGGGCGACGATCCCCGCCCACCGCTCGCGCGCCGCCTCGTTCAGCTCCAGCGTCGCCAGACCCATGTGCTGCACGACGAGCGACGCCGTCCCGTTCTTCTTCGGTTCGCTGATCACGACGACGGACGAGCCGTCCGCTGCCTTGGCCCGCCAGGTGATCCGGCGCTCGGTTCCGCTGACCCGCGGCTCACCCCCGACGATCGCGAGCACCCCCTCGTCCCCGGCGGCGAAGGACTCCCACCGGTCCATCAGCTCGCGCATGCCGAGCGACGTCGACCGGCTGACGCTCGTCTGGAACGTCCCGTCGGGCCGCTGCCCGGGGATCCGCCGGCCGATGTGCTGCTCGTAGGCCACGGTGACCGCCTGGGTCCACCAACCGCGCTGGTCGAGCGTCTCGTCGATCTCCTCGTAGACCTGCAGGGCGATCGCCTTGTGGTCGAGGTCCTGGGCCCCGATGCGGTCCATGAACGCCAGCCACTCGTCCCACGTCCGCTTCGTGGCCCGCTCGACCGGCTTGATCCGCGCGTTCTCCGCCACGGTTCAGCCCGCCATCGCGGTGGTCTCGTACGCGGCGCCCGTGACGTCGGCCTGTGGCATGGGGAGATGAGAGCACGTGCCCCTGACGGAGGGCCACCACCCTGACCTGCGGAACCAGGGTCGGATCCGGGGGTCACCTGATGTCCGGGAGGTGCCCGTCCCGGCAGGCTCGTGGCCATGACGAACGCAGTCCCGCCCACCCCGCCCATCGACCAGCCCGCGCCGGAGCAGCCCCGCCCGGCCCGGCCCCAGCTCCGCCGCAGCGGCACCGACCGGATGGTCGGCGGCGTCGCCGGCGGCCTCGCCGAGTACAGCGGCATCGACCCCGTCCTCTGGCGCGTCGGCTTCGTCGGCCTCACCGTCGCGGGCGGAGCCGGCGTCCTGATCTACCTGCTGCTGTGGGTGCTCATGCCCTCCGGCCCGATGCGCCCGGGGGAGGAGCCCAGCCCGCTCGAGCAGCTCGTGGCCCGGATCCACGCCCGGCTGTCGGGGGCGAACGCGACCACCCCGGGCGCCTGACGGCCGGCAGCGATGAGTGGCCGGTGGGACCGGAGTCCTCCTCCCGAGAGCCCGTGCTCAGCGCCCGTCGGGGCGCCGGAGGAGGACGACATGGCAGACGCCGGGATCGCCGCGGCCGTCGCCGCCGAGCGACGTGCGCAGGTCGAGCTCTACTCCTCGCTGTCGGAGGAGGAGTGGGACAGCCCGAGCCTGTGCGCCGGCTGGCGGGTCCGGGAGGTGCTCGCCCACGTGACGATGCCCTTCCGGTACTCGCTGCGCCGGGTCGGCTGGGAGCTGGTCAAGGCCCGCGGCAGCTTCGACCGCATGGCCGACCGCCGGGCCCGCATCGACGCCCGCCAGCTGTCCAGCGCGCAGCTGTGGGAGTCGCTGCGCGACAACGTCGAGCACCCCTGGACCCCGCCCGGCGGTGGACCGCTCGGCGCGCTGTCCCACGACGTCATCCACGGCCTGGACGTGTCCACGCCCCTGGGCCGTGACGACGTCGTCTCCGCGGAGCGCGTCGGCATGGTGCTCGGCGGGCTCCGGCCGAGGCAGGTCGCGTTCTTCGGCGTCGACCTCGACGGCGTGCAGCTGCGCGCGGACGACCTCGACTGGAGCTACGGCAGCGGCGAACCCGTCGAGGGCCGGGCGCAGGACCTGCTGCTGCTCGTCTGCGGTCGCCGGCTCGCCGACGGGCGGCTGCGCGGCCCGGCATCGGCGCGGTTCACCGCGGTCGCCTAGGAGGACGCCGTGGACGAGCAGGGGGTCCGAGCCGTACTGCAGCACTACCTCGACCACAGCGCCGCGGGGGAGGAGGACGTCGCGCACGAGATCTACCACCGCGACGCGGTCCTGGAGTTCCCGCAGTCGGGCGAGCGGTTCGAGGGTGTCGGCAACTTCGAGGTGTGGCGCGCTGAGTACCCGGCCACGCAGATCGACTTCGACGTCCGCCGGGTCCGCGGCGGCGGCGACGTCTGGGTCGTGGAGCTCCGCATCCGCTACGACGGCGGGCCGGTGAACTTCGGCGTGCAGGTCCTCGAGTTCCGGGGCAGCAAGGTTGCCCGCGAGACGATCTACGTCATGGACGGCTGGGAGGCACCGGAGTGGCGGTCCCGGTGGTGGGCCGCGCCGCCGGACCCTGCAGGCAGCTGACCCCGGCCGCGGCCGAACCCCTCCCCGAACCGGCGCCGGTCCGCGAGACTCCGCGTCGACGACCGGGAGGGCGTGGATGACCGGCAACAGCAACTACGTCGCCGAACTGCAGTTCGGGGCGCCGAAGATCGACGAGGACGCCTTCGTGGCGCCCACCGCGGTGGTGGTCGGCGCCGTCACGCTCGGCTCCCGCGCCAGCATCTGGTACGGCGCCATCGCCCGGGCCGACGAAGAGGTGATCGTCATCGGACCGGACTCCAACATCCAGGACGGCTGCAGCCTGCACTCCGATCCGGGTTCACCGCTGCTCGTCGGTCGCGGGGTCACCGTCGGGCACCGGGTGGTGCTGCACGGGGCCCGGGTCGACGACGACGTCCTCGTCGGCATGGGCAGCGTCGTCATGAACGGCGCGCACATCGGCACGGGTTCCATCGTCGCTGCCGGCGCGGTCGTCACGCCGGGCACCACGGTGCCGCCCGGCTCGGTCGTGGCCGGCGTCCCGGCGAAGGTCGTCCGGCAGGCCACGGACGACGACCTCGCGCACATCCGCGCCAACGCGGAGAGCTACACCGCGCGCCTGCCCGCCGCCCGCAAGGTGCGCCCGGTCGTCCGCCGCCCGCTGCCGCCGGCCGGCACCTTCTTCGGCGACGGCATGCCGTGACCGACCCCCGCCCCGCCGAGGAGGACGTCGACCCGGACGACGCCCAGGCGCTGTCGCGGGCCACGGGCGGCGGCCCGAGCGACGAGCCCGACGCCGGGGCCACCACCGGCACCGGCGAGTCGGAGACGTTCGTCGGCCGGGTGGCCGGTCAGGACGTCGGCTACGCGGGCGAGACCGGCGCCGAGCGACGGGCCGCGGCTCAGGAGGACTGAGCGGCTGCGCGCTTCGCCGGCGGCATCGCGAGGGCGGCGGCCAGGCCGGCACCCAGCACGGCCGCGGTCACGGCGAAGGCCACCTGGTAGGACGCCACGTCGGTCAGCCACCCAGCGACCAGCGGCCCGCCGATCGCCCCGAGGTCCGCCGACATCTGGAAGACCGCGACCACCCGGCCGCCGCGCGCCGGGCTGACGTCGCCCACCAGCGCGGCGGGGGCGCTCGCCAGCAGCGAGGCCGCCAGCCCGAACAGGGCCATGGAGAAGAGGAACGCCCCGATCGCCGGGGGCAGGACGAGGACGGCCATCGACGCGGTGGCCGTCGCCGAGCCGAGCACCAGCGACGGGCGCCGTCCCCAGCCGTCGACGAGGCGGCCCGACCGGAGCAGCCCGAGCGCCTGCGCGAGGGAACCGGCGAGCAGGCCGGCACCCGCCCAGGCCACGGTGCGGCCCAGCTCCTCGGTCACGTACAGCGGCACCAGCGAGTTGCGGACGCCGAACAGCACCCAGCCGACGCCGAAGTTCGCGACCAGCGCCGCGACGTAGGCCCGCGACCGCAGTGCCGAGCGGAGCCGCACCGGCCCGGCGTCCAGGTCGGGGCCGGTCGTCACGGGCTCCTCGCCGGGATCGGTGGCCGAGGGCGCGGTGCGGAGCATGGCGACGGCGACCGCGCCGGCCACCAGGAGGAAGCCGGCGTACAGGAAGAACGGCAGCCGGGGGGAGAGTTCGGCGAGCAGCCCGCCGGCCGCCGGCCCCGCGATGCCGCCGAGGATGAAGCCGCCCTGCCACGTCGCCGCCGCCCGGCCCCGGTGGGTGGGCGGCGCGACCCGCAGCAGCAGGGACAGGGCGGAGACGGTGAACATCGCGCTGCCCACGCCGCCCGCGGCCCGCAGGGCGAGGAAGACGGGGAAGTTGGTGGCCAGCCCGGCCAGGCCGGTGGTGACGGCGACGACCAGCAGCCCCGCGGCCAGCACCACGCGCTCTCCGAACCGCTCGACCAGCGTGCCGCCGCTGAACGCCGACACGAAGCGGAAGAACGCGAAGGCGCTCACGGCCAGCCCGACGGCCGTCGTCCCCACCCCGAACGCGCGGGCGAACAGCGGGATGGCAGGGGCCACGATGCCGAACCCGAGGGCCACCACGAACGCGATGACGGCGAGCACGCCGACCTCGCGCGGCAGCTCACCCCGGCCGAGAACTCGCACGGGGAGCGATCCTCGCACCCGCGACCTGCGCGGTCGTCCAGAAACTGCGGCGAGCATGCGAAACGGGGAGATGCCAACGCCACCCAATCCGAAGCCAGTTCGGCGAAAGCGATGCGCACGACGCCGGTTCCTCGATGGTTCCGGTGATCCGGACCGCCGTCGAGCCGGCCGGCAGGCCACAAGGCGAACCGGCCGCCGTTCATGCCCGCCCGGGTCATGAGACGGATCGGTCTCGCGCGCCGCAAGTCGTTGTCACCGGAGCAGGCCGGCGCGACCATGGCAACGGCTCGGTCAGCCGGTAGGGGGAAAGTCGATGACCGGTCTCGTGAACGACGCGACGCTCGTGGCCGAATCCGCTCGGGCGTTCTCGGCGGCCCTCGACCGGACACCGGCCGAGCAGGCTGTCGCGCTACAGGAACTGGAGCAGGCTGCACGGACCTGGGCTGCGCGCGCCGAGGCAATCCAGGGCTTCGCCGGGGCACGGACCCCCGAAGAGGTGGAGTTGCCGCCCGAGGCCCGTCTGGGAGCCGTGGTCACAGATCTGAACGTGGCAGAAGTGCTGCTCGCGGCGGGCATCGCCGCCCATGAGGTGAACACGGAGTTCGAGGGCCGGGACATGCTCAGGACGTCCGTCGAGCACCTGCAGGACGACCTGGCAGCGGAACGCATCAGGGGCGGAGCCGTGCCCGGTTTCACCGATGCCCTCCCGCCGGCGGCGCCGCGTGAGCATTCCCGCGCCGCGCTCGCGGAGACGTTCCAGAAAACCGTCGACACGGTGGTGGACGGCACGCTCACCGTGCTCGAGGAGGCTTGGCAGCGACTGCGGGCATTGCCTGCCGGGCTGGTGTCGAAGACGGTGACCGCGGTCGATGCCGTGCTCGACGTGGCGCCCCAGGTGGGCCGGTTCCTGCGGTTGGGGCTCCAGGCCGTCAAGCGGGCTCTGCTGTCGCTGTTCGAGCTCCTTCCCGAGACGGTGAAGGAGGCGGTGCGCGAGCGCGCGCGCACGCTGTGGGAGGCCAGCGGTGACGGCCTCCAACGCACGGTCGTCAGCCGCTTGGTGGGCGCGCCGGAGGTGGTCGAGGCCGTGCGGGTCGCGAACGTGTCCGGATCGCCCCCGCAGGACCTGGACGGCGCCATCGACGAACTGCGTGCCTTGAGCGCCCGCTTCTCGGGGCTGGTGCACACCTTCTCGAGGGTGCTCCGCGCTCTCGCCGCCGCGCTGGCGGTCGCCACCTTGGTGGCCGCGGTCGTCGCGGCGGTGGCGGCGTGGCTCCCACTCGCCGCCGCGAGCGGATACCTCCTCGCCGCGGGGTCGATCATCGTGATCGCCCGCGATTACCTCGACACGAGCGGACGGTTCGCTCGCATCGCAGGCGTGAAGGAGACCCTCACCCGTCTGGGCCCGGTCTGAACGTGGCCGGGACTCAGCCGGTACTCCTGCGGGAGCGGGCGAAGCTGGAGCGCCAGCGACTGCACGAGTTCCGGTCGTTGCTGGACGAGCCCGAGGTGCTCGCGCGCCTGGGCCCGGGCGTGACAGCCACCCTCCGGCAGCTGCTCCAGCAGCAGCAAGCCGCTCTCGGAGATCCCGCATCCACGCAGATGCCCAGCTGGGACGGTTTCCGCGAGCGCCGACGCACGGTGGACCGAGTTCTCGCTGAGTGCCTCGCAGTGGTCGCAGGCGCGTTCACCCGGCCGATCCCGCGAATCTCGAGTTCTTGCGAAGAGGCGCAGGGCTTGGCTCAGGAACTCCACGGCCTCACCCGGGTCGCCGCAGATCACAGCATCATCCCGGCGGAGACCGAGTGCGCCAGCCTGGTATCCACCGTCGTCCGGCGGCGCTTTCCGGACCACGGCATCTGGGACCTTCCGGTCGTCGCCCACGAATACGGCCACCTCGTCGCGCGCGATCTCCTCGACGTGGATCCCGTGTCCGGTGATACCAGCCGGCCGTTGGCGGACTTCCTCGCCGGCCGCCGGCGCCAGGCAGCGGAGCTGGCGGCCGACGTGTTCGCGGTCTACGTGCTCGGCCCGGCCTACCCCCTCACCCTCGTCCTTCACCGGATGGACCCCACCGCCGGGGCAGTGTCGGCAGCCGACGCCACGCACCCGGGGGACGCCAGCCGGGTCGCCGCCGTGCTGCATCTCCTGGGACGCCTCTCTGCCTGCGACATCGAAGAGCGGCGACGTCAGTACGACTTCCTCGTCACGACCCTCACGGCGTGGTGGTCGGACGCCCAGAGCGCCGCCCCGCCCTCGGCCCGGCTGACCGAGCTCGAGGCCGCGAGCGTCACAGCGGAGGCAGATCGGATCTGGGACCGCATCGCTTCTTCCAGATTGGCCGGCACCCGTTACGCCACCTTTCCCGAGGCGCGCGCGCTGGCCGACGTCCTGGGGGAAGCACGTACACCCGGAAGGGACGAGGTGTCCTGCCGCGACGCCCTCAATGCTGCGTGGCTCGCCCGGTTCCGTGCGTGGCGAGTCGGCGAGCAACCGCCGGACAACCTCGCCGAGTGGACAAGTCTTCAGCTGCGGCGGGCCGCGGCCGGCCAACGGGAGCAACGACATGACTGAGCCGGGCATCGACAGAGTCCTGCGCACGAGGTTGGAGTCCATCGACCTGGTCCTCAAAGGGCTACAGGAGCTCAGCTTGGACGTATCGGCGGCGCGCAAGGGGCTCGACGATCTCAACGACCAGATCGACGGGATGGGCGGGCTCGTCACAGCCGTCACGAGCCTTGCCACGCAGATCCGGTCCGGGCTCGAGGAGATGACCGAGCGGATGCAGGTTTTCGAGACGACGCGCAACCCTGCGTACCTGATCAGTTCCGAGGACCTGCTCGCGCAGCTGGGTAACGCTGAAAAGCTCAAGGCCAAGCTCGCCGAGCTCCGCGGAAGCCTTTCCGTCGACGCGTCCAACGCGGTACGTCAGCTGCGGCGGTGGAGTCCACTGTCCAGCAACAAGACCGACAACCACATCGACATCGATCGTGGTCTGCGGCTGACGGCGCAGAAGCTCGCCAGGACGGTTGGTGACACGCAGGGCAAACCGGAGCCATGGGTGTACTACATGGCGCAGGTGCAGGACTCGTGCGACGACCTCTTCGCCCAGTACGTGGACCTCGTCGGCGGGATCGCACTGCGTGACCAGGGGCTCGACCGCCGTGTCAGCCGGCCAGCCGACGCGCTGGTCACCCTTCTCCTCCAGTCCTTCACCCGCCGTCTGGCGCTCGCCGTGCCCTCGCGTCACTCACCGCAGGCACTCATCCAGGCTGAGCACGTCCGGATCCCCTTGCCTCCCGGATGGACGCTCTGGAGCCTCCCGCTGGTCGCCGGGGGGGTCGGGGAGCTGCTGCGGGAGGACGAGAGAGTGCGGGAGGGGTTGAAGCAGATGACCTTCCCCGACCTTCTCCCCGATGTGTTCGGCACCTTCGTGCTGGGTCCGGCGTACGCGTTCGCTGCGGTTCTGTTCGAACTGGACCCCCGACTCGCTTCGGACCGACGGCGGGCGCACGCCATCCTCCGCGTGCTTCGCCACCTAGACGAGCAAGATGACAACCGGCGGTTCTCGGAGCTCGCCGGCGAGATCGAGAAGGAGTGGGCCAAGGCCGAGCAGGTGTGGGAGGAGTCGCGAGCGAGCGGAAACGGATCCTCGGTGGTTCTCCCGGACGAAGCCGGCATCCGCCAGGTGTTCGCTGAGGTGGCCGCGCACTGCGAGAACGCTGCTTACCTGGCTCAGGATCACTGGGACGACGTGGAGGCGCTGAGTTCGGCCTTGCGCACCGCGGACGTCGCGCTGGGCCCCCAGCCGGACCTGCGTGACGTCTTGAACGCCATGTGGCTGGCGCGGTGGCGGCATCCGGAATCGCTGACCCGCATCGATCAGCGGGCCACCTCCGCAGTAGACGTGGTCGCCCGGATGGAGGCCCAGTCATGAGCGAGCTGAGCAGCAGACTGACGGAAAGAGTCCTAGGCGGCTTCCTGTCGCCGGATCGCGAACCGCCTGAGATGGGGCTCCTGCGGTCCCAGGGGGCCGTCGAGCAGGCCCGGTCGGAGATTCGCTACGGCAACCTCAGTCGTGGCGCCGACATCTTGGAGGACGTCGCCCGACATGTCGACGACCTCGCCTTCAGGAGAGTGCTGGGCATCGCCTACAGCGTCTGGGGTCAGGGACTGGAGACTTGGGGGAACGCGGAGGAGGCGACCACCTACTTCCACCGGGCAATCGATACGTTCGTCGAAGCGAGCGGTCCCGACCTGGGGCTCGATGCCCTGGTCGAGTCCATGGGCCCGCGCGCCCTCGGCGACGTCGGCATGGCCCTGGCTGGTATCGGCGACCACGAGCGGGCCGAACGTGCGCTGCGCGACAGCCGGCGATACGGTCCGACCACACCGGAGGCGACGCGGCGGCTTGCGGGCTACGCCGCGGCACACGGCGAGCTGGACGTGGCCGCCGACCTGTTGCGCGAGGTCCTGCCCGTCCTGCCGACCGACGCGCAAGCCTGGTACACCGCCGCCCGGATACGCGAGCGGCTCGGTGAGCCCGGTGTGGTGGCTGCTTATCGGCAGGCGGCCGTGCTGTGGCTTCAGCGCAGCGCGTTCGACCAGGCGCTGCCGGCGATGAGGCGCCTGCTGGAACTGCAGGCCGAGGTACCCGAGAACCTGATCGCGCTCGTCGAGGCGCTGCGGAGCTCGGGACGGGTCGTCGAGGCGGAGGAGCTCGCGGACCGCGCAGTCGCCGCATTCCCCCAGTCCCTGCAGGCATGGCTGGCCCGAGCCCTGGTTCGGCGTCAGCTGGGCCGCCTCGCCGAGGCGCTAGCCGATACGGACGCAGCACTGGCGATCGACGAGTTCGAACCCACGGCTCTCCTGGTCCGTGCCTACGTCGAGGCTGACAGGGAAGCCCTCGAGCAGTCGCTGCAGTACGCCGCGCGGGTGCTGGAAGTTGAGCCGGACAATCGGCTGGCGGAGGCGCACAAGGGCCTGGTCCTCATGCGGATGGGGCGCTACGCCGAGGCCCGCGAGCCGCTGTTGTCGGCGCACCTCGCCCTCCGGGACGACATCGAGCTGACCAAGTCCTACGCCCTCCTGGCCTGGCATCTCGACGAGCGGGCGGTGGTCATCGAGACCCTGGCTCCGGTGTGGCGGCACCCGGCCCTCGGTTCCCTCGACATCGCGCATCTCGTCGACGCGCTGTTCCAGCAGGACCAGGCGGAGGACGCCCTCCGGGTCGCGAGGGTGCGGTCCGAGCAAGACCCGGACAACCCGGACCTGCGCCGGATTCTTGGCTCCGCCATCGCGAGACACGCCTATGGGCAGGACCCGTGGGGTCACGAGTTCACCGCGGCGGTGGACGAGGCGGCTTATCTGGCGCCCGACGATCCCGACGTCCTGGTGGTCCGGGGTGTACGTGCACGTTCCCGGGAAGACGAGGTCGAGGCCGAGACGCTCTTCCGCGTGGCTCTGGAGCGAGCACCCGACCATGTCGAGGCGCTGAAACAGCTCGTCGAGCTCCTCTTGGACCGACGGCGGCTCGCCGAGGCCGAGGCGTTCGCGCGGACCGGTCTGCTCCTCACCGACGACCCGTACTTCCGGCTGCAAACCGCGATCACGCTGCGCGAGCAGAAGCGGGAGCGGGAGGTGGTGCGGCTCCTCGCGGACCCGCCACCTGACGTCGGCCCCTACGGCACGACGTGGCTGCAGGTACGCGCCGAGGCGCAGGAGGCGCTAGCTCACTGGGCGGCCGCGCAGAAAGACCGCGCCGAGGTCGCGGCCGCACGAGACGATCCGGAGTCCTGGTTCGCACTGTCCGAGGTGGCTCGGCTCGCGGGCGACTGGGAGACGGCGGTCGAGGCTAGCGAACGGGTCCTGGCCGTGCGGCCCGATGATGTCAGGGCGCTGGGCTCCCTGGGGGCCGCTCTGGCGATGGCCGGCCGACGGGAGGAGGCCCGTGCCGCCTTCGACGAGGCCATCGCCAATGACCCGGCGTACGAGTTCGGTGTCATGGAGAAGGCGCGGTTGGCCGACAACCTCGAGGAGGCACTTGGCCTACTCGCGCGGCTCGAGCCGGTGACCCGTGACTTTACTGGTCTCCGGGTGCATCGTGGCTGGCTCCTGCTCGAGCACGAAAGGCTCGTCGATGCGCTCGCCGAGTTCGAGACCGTACTCGGCGACGAGCCCGACAGCGTGGACGCCCTCAGCGGCGCAGCCATCTGCCACACCCACCTGGGGCAGCCCGACCAGGCGGTCACACTGGCTCGGCGGGCGGTCGAGTTGGCGCCGGACGACTCGGTGGCGCTGCGTTCTCTCGCGGCCGCCAAGAAGGACACGGGGTCACCCCGCGAAGCGGTTCTCCTGCTGCGGCACGCGATGGAGATCAGGCCTGACGACGCGTCGCTCGTCGGTGTCCTCGCCGAGTCGCTCAAGCTCCTGGACCAAGTGGATGAGTCCATCGAACTCGTGTCCGCCATCGCACAGCGACGCCCTGGTGACGGCGAGGCGTGGGCCGTACTGGGGCAGCACCTCACGTCGCTCGGCAACTTCGACGAGGCGATCGTTCCGCTTCGGAGGTCGCTGGAGCTGAACCCCAACAACGCCTGGACGCACAACAACCTCGGCTGGTCGTTGATGCATGCTGTCGTCCCCGACTTCGAGGCTGCGCGGTACGAGTTCGACGAGGCGAGTCGGCTGGCGCCCGGTCGCCTGATCATCACCAAGAACCAGGCAGAGGCTCATCACTTCCTGGGCAGTGATGACGCCAAGTCGCTGTACCGTCGGGCCATCGAGCTGGGGCAGCTGGGTTCAGGGAACAGCCTCTTCACCCGTTGGGTCGTCGGCTGGTGCCTGTTCCGCCTCCGGGAGCTGTCGCCGGCGGGGCGCCATCTGTTCGCTGCGACCGCGCTGCCGATGGACGGCGAGGAGGTCACCCTGGATCTGGGACTCGTGTCCCTCTGCCAGGGGCGGGACGAGCAGGCCCTCCAGCATTACGAGACCGCGATCGCCGGGATCGCCCAGAGAAACGCGTATCGCCGTCGTTCGCCTCTCCGGGTCGCTCAGATCGATCTCGACACCGCGTGCCGTGATTTCCCGGGCCTCGCAGCGCGACGGGCCACCGCAGAGGTTCGCGAGAAGCTGGCCTCTCTCTTGAGCGGGCTTCCGCCGCTGCCCGCTCTCGTACCCCGCACGGCCACCCCGACGGCTCCGCCGCCGCGAAGGCATGACGAGCTGCTGATCTGATTTGTGCCTTCCAGCGGCTCGGCGAACCTGCCCCGGGACGTCCCATCAGTCCTTGGGCCGCCGGCCGATCTTCGAGCCGAGCCAGGTGAGCGGGTCGAACCGGCGGTCCACCACCCGTTCCTTGAGCGGGATGATCCCGTTGTCGGTGAGGTGGATGCCCTCCGGGCACACCTCGCTGCAGCACTTGGTGATGTTGCAGTAGCCCAGGCCGAACTCGTCCTGCGCCGCGTCCCGCCGGTCGGTCACGTCCAGCGGGTGCATGTCGAGCTCCGCCAGCCGGATGAGGAAGCGCGGGCCGGCGAAGGCGCCCTTGTTCCCCTCGTGGTCGCGGATGACGTGGCAGGTGTCCTGGCAGAGCCAGCACTCGATGCACTTGCGGAACTCCTGGGAGCGCTCGACGTCGACCTGCTGCATCCGGTGGCTGCCGTCCTCCTCCCGCGGCCGTGGGGCGAACGCGGGGATCCGCGAGGCAACCTCGTAGTTGAAGGACACGTCGGTGACCAGGTCGCGGATGACCGGGAACGTCCGCAGCGGGGTCACGGTCACCGTCTCGTCCTCGGCGAACGTCCCCATCCGGGTCATGCACATCAGCCGTGGCCGGCCGTTGATCTCGGCGCTGCAGGAGCCGCACTTGCCGGCCTTGCAGTTCCACCGGACGGCGAGGTCGCCGGCCTGCGTCGCCTGCAGCCGGTGGATGATGTCGAGGACGACCTCGCCCTCGTTGACCTGCACGGTGAAGTCCTGCAGGTCGCCGCCGGTGGCGTCGCCGCGCCACACCCGGAACCTCGCGTCGTAGCTCATGCGATCTCCTCGAAGATCTCGGCCAGCTCGCCCGGCATCTGGGGGAGCGGTTGCCGGGTCAGCGCCACCGAGCCGTCCGGGGCGCGCGAGCAGATGAGGTTGGTCCGCGCCCACTCGGAGTCGGTCGCGGGGAAGTCGTCGCGGGTGTGCCCGCCCCGGCTCTCCTGGCGCTCCAGCGCGGCGCGGGCGATGCACTCGCTGACGACGAGCATGTGCGGCAGGTCGAGGGCCAGGTGCCAGCCGGGGTTGTACTGCCGGTGCCCCTCGACCGACAGGTTCGCCACCCGCTCCCGCAGCGCGGCGATCCGCTCCAGGGCCTGCTCCATCTCCGGCGCCGTCCGGATGATCCCGACCAGGTCGTGCATCGTCTGCTGCAGGTCGTGCTGCACGGTGTAGGGGTTCTCGCCGCCCTCGCGGTCGAACGGGGCCAGGGCGGCGCGCGCGGCGTCGGTCAGCGCGTCCTCGGCGAGCGCGACGCGGTCGATCCGCTTGAGCGCGTGCTCGGCCGCGGCCAGGCCCGCGCGCCGGCCGAACACCAGCAGGTCCGACAGCGAGTTGCCGCCCAGCCGGTTGGAGCCGTGCATGCCGCCGGCCACCTCGCCGGCCGCGAACAGGCCGGGCACCCGGGCCGCCTCGGTGTCCGGGTCGACCTCCACCCCGCCCATCACGTAGTGGCAGGTGGGCCCGACCTCCATCGCCTCGGCCGTGATGTCCACCTCGGCCAGCTCCTTGAACTGGTGGTACATCGAGGGCAGCCGCTTGCGGATGTAGTCGGCCGACCGGCGGGAGGCGATGTCGAGGTAGACGCCGCCGTGCGGGGTGCCGCGGCCGGCCTTGACCTCGCTGTTGATGGCGCGGGCCACCTCGTCGCGCGGGAGCAGCTCGGGCGGGCGCCGGTTGTTCTTCTTGTCCTCGTACCAGCGGTCGGCCTCGGCCTCGGTCTCCGCCGTCTCCTTGCGGAAGAAGTCGGGGATGTAGTCGAACATGAACCGGTTGCCGGCGGAGTTCTTCAGGATCCCGCCGTCGCCGCGGACGCTCTCGGTCACCAGGATGCCGCGCACCGACGGCGGCCAGACCATCCCCGTCGGGTGGAACTGGACGAACTCCATGTTCACCAGCGTCGCGCCGGCCTGGAGCGCCAGGGAGTGCCCGTCTCCGGTGTACTCCCAGGAGTTCGACGTCACCTTGTAGCTCTTGCCGATCCCACCGGTCGCCAGCACCACCGACGGCGCCTGCCAGGCCACGAACCGGCCCGACTCCCGCCAGTAGCCGAAGGCGCCGGTGATGCCCTCGTCGTCGGTGAGGAGCCGGGTGACCGTGCACTCCATGTACACGTCGATCCCGAGCGCGACCGTGCGCTGCTGGAGGGTGCGGATCAGCTCGAGCCCGGTGCGGTCGCCGACGTGGGCGAGGCGGGCGTAGCGGTGGCCCCCGAAGTCGCGCTGGCTGATCAGGCCGTCCGCCGTCCGGTCGAACAGCGCACCCCAGTCCTCGAGCTCGCGGACCCGGTCGGGCGCCTCCTGGGCGTGCAGCTGCGCCATGCGCCAGTGGTTGAGCATCTTCCCGCCGCGCATGGTGTCGCGGAAGTGCACCCGCCAGTTGTCCTCGGGGTAGAGGTTGGCCATCGCGGCGGCGATGCCGCCCTCGGCCATCACCGTGTGCGCCTTGCCGAGCAGCGACTTGCACACCACGGCGGTGCGGGCGCCGTTCTCGTGGGCTTCGATCGCGGCCCGCAGGCCCGCACCTCCCGCCCCGACGACGACCACGTCGTACTCGTGCCTCTCCAGCTCCATCAGAAGGGCCCCATCTCAGAAGAAGCGCAGATCGCTGATCGTGTCGGTGGCCAGCAGGAAGACGTAGGCGTCGGCGATGGCGACGCTGAACAGGGACAGCCAGGCGAACTTCGCGTGGTGGGCGTTGAGCCGAGAGGCCTGGGTCCAGAGCTTGTAGCGCAGCGGGTGCCGGGAGAAGTGGTTGAGCCGGCCGCCGACGATGTGCCGGCAGGAGTGGCAGGACAGCGAGTAGGCCCACAGCAGTCCGGCGTTGGCCAGCAGGATGAGCGTGCCCAGGCCCATGTGGCCCCACTCGCCGGTCTCGTCGCGGAACCCGAGGACGGCGTCGTAGGTGAGGATCACGTTGAACACCAGGGCGCCGTAGAGCGCGTAGCGGTGCAGGTTTTGGATCAGCAGCGGCGGCCGGGACTCACCCGTGTAGCGCCGGTGCGGCTCGCCGACGGCGCACGCCGGGGGAGAGAGCCAGAACGACCGGTAGTACGCCTTCCGGTAGTAGTAGCAGGTCGCCCGCAGACCCAGCGGGATGACCAGGATGTAGATCGCCGGCGAGATGAACGACGGCCCGGTGAAGAACTCGGGGAAGGTGTCGCCCTCGCACCCCGTCGTGATGCACGGCGAGTAGAAGGGCGAGATGTAGGGCTCGGCGAAGTAGTAGGCGTTCTGGAACGCCCGGAAGGTCGAGTAGACGACGAACGACAGCAGCACCACGACCGTGACCAGCGGCTGGACCCACCACCGGTCCGTGCGCAGGTGCCGTCGCGCGATCGCCGCGCGCCGCGGGGCCGGTCCGCCGTCGCCGCGCCCCGGGGTGACCGCTCCGGTGCCGCGGGGAGCCGTGGTGGTCACGGTGCCGCGTGGTGGGGCTCGGAGCCGGTCGGAGGAGCTGCTTCGTCTGGCACCACCGGCATCGCTGCCTCCAGCCTCGTCGCTGACGCCGCCCCGCGCGGCGGAGGAGCGCAGTGGATCACGGACCCCGGACGCTGAGAAGGGCTTCGACGGCGCGTCCTCGGGGGCGCGCCGCGCGAGAGGTGGTCAGCCCGCGAGGCGGGTGCACTCCGCGCACCGGTCCGAGGCCGGCGCCGATGCCCAGTCCGCGGCGGCGCTCACGGTGACCAGCTGCCCGCACAGCGACGCGTCGAGCCCGTCCACCACGGGCCGCGCGACGGCGTGGGCGGTGCCGCCGGACCGGCCCAGCGCAGGGCCTGCGGCCCGCGGGTCGCGTCCCGTCGAGCCGGTGAGGATGGGGGTCGCCGTCATCGTCCGAGGATGGGCCCCGCAGGTGTCCGCCGGGTGACGCGCTCCGGAACACCTGGGGGGCGCCCGGCCGTCCTGCCAGGATGGGCGTCCGCGCCGCGACCAGGACAGGAGCACCACGCAGTGACCGTGCCATCTGAGCAGCACCCGCCGGCCGCCATGGTGGTGCCGCGGTTCCTCGTCAAGCAGCGCATCACGATGATGGTGAACCGCTACGAGGTCCGCGCCGCCAACCCCGACGGCACCGAGGGGCACCTGCTGGCGTTCGCCGAGCAGAAGCGGATGAAGCTCAAGGAGGAGATCACCTTCTTCGCCGACGAGAGCCGCAGCCGCGCGGTCTTCTCGTTCAAGGCGCGCCAGCGCCTCGACGTGCACGCCGAGCACGACGTGTTCGACGAGTACGGCAACGTCATCGGCTGGTTCAGCAAGCAGTTCGGCGCGAGCCTGCTGCGCTCCACCTGGAACCTGTCCGCACCGGGGCTGGAGTCCGTGGGCCGGGAACGCCGTCCCGTCATCGCGATCCTGCGCCGGATCTGGGAGCTCATCCCGTACCTGGGCGACATCTGGGTGCCGTTCGTCTTCCACTTCGACTTCGTCGACACCGCCACCGGCGCGACGGTCATGGTGAGCGAGCGGCAGAAGGCCATCCGGGACCGCTACGAGGTCACGGTCCCCGACCCGCGCCTGGACTTCCGGGTCGCCGCATCCATGGCCGTCGCCCTGGACGCGCTGCAGAGCCGCTGACGCGCGGGGGAAGCCCTGCCCGGCCCGCCGCGTTGCAGAGGGCAACGACGAAAGGGCTCTCCTCCATGCGCATCCCGGTATCCATCCTCGACCTGGCCCCCATCGCCCGCGGTGAGACGGCGGGCAGCAGCATCGCGGCCAGCGTCGCGCTCGCGCAGCGCGCCGAGGAGCACGGCTACCACCGGGTCTGGTACGCCGAGCACCACAACATGCCGTCCATCGCGTCGTCGGCGACCAGCGTCCTGATCTCGCACGTCGGCGCGCACACGCGGACCATCCGGCTCGGCGCCGGCGGCGTGATGCTGCCCAACCACTCGCCGCTGACGATCGCCGAGCAGTTCGGCACCCTGGACGCGATGTACCCGGGCCGGATCGACCTGGGGCTCGGCCGCGCCCCCGGCTCCGACCAGAACACGATGTACGCGCTGCGCCGCAACCCGAACTCGGCCGACCGCTTCCCGCAGGACGTGCTCGAGCTGCAGGCCTACCTCGCCGGCGAGACGCGGGTGCCCGGCGTCGACGCCGTCCCGGGCAAGGGCTCGAACGTCCCGCTCTACATCCTGGGGTCGTCGATGTTCGGCGCGACGCTGGCCGCCGCACTGGGCCTTCCCTACGCGTTCGCCTCGCACTTCGCGCCGCAGATGCTCGAGCCGGCGGTCGCCGCCTACCGCCGGGAGTTCAAGCCCTCCGAGCAGCTGGCCGAGCCCTACGTGATCGCCGGCGCGAACGTCGTCGCCGCCGACACCGCGGAGGAGGCCCACCAGAACCTCGCGGCCGTCAAGCGGAACCTCGCCGTCGGGCTGTTCGGCCGCGGGCAGCAGCTCGACGACGCGCAGGCCGACCAGCTGCTCGCCCAGGGCGCGGGCATGCACGTCGAGACCATGCTCACCCACACCGCGGTGGGCACCCGCGACGAGGTCGGCGAGTACGTGGAGCGCTTCCTCAAGGCCGCCGACGCTGACGAGCTCATCGTCGCCCACCAGGCGCCGAGCACCGAGGCCCGCCTGCGGTCGGTCACGCTGCTCGCCGAGGCGCTCGAGGGCTGACCGCCGGTCAGCGGGACGCCGCCGTCCCGCTTACCGTCGGGCATGCGCATCCGACGTTCGATCGCGACCCTCTTCGCCGTCACGGCCATCTTCTCCGGCGGGACGGCGACGCTGACCGCCTGCGGTTCCGACACGGCGGAGGACACCGTCGAGAACGACACCGAGAACGACGTCGAGGAGGACGAGGGCAGCGAGGACGACGACTGACCGGGTTCACCTCCGGGTCGGCGGGTAGGCCGATCCGGTGACCTACTCGATCGTCGCCCGAGACCCCGACACCGGCGAGATGGGTGTTGCCACCCAGTCGCAGGCCTTCGCCGTCGGCAACAGCGTGCCCTTCGCGCTGCCCGGCCACGGCGTCATCGCGACCCAGTCGATGGCCGAGCCCATGTACGGCCAGGTCGGTCTCGACCTGCTGCAGGGCGGGTTCACCGCCCAGGAGGTGCTGACGGCGCTCAGCAGCGTCGACCCGCACCCGGGACGGCGCCAGGTCGCCGTCCTGGGGGTGAACGGCGACCTCGCCGCGTACACCGGGGACCAGTGCGTCGACGCGGCCGGTCACCTGCAGGGCGACACCTGCGTGGCGCTGGCCAACATGGCCACCTGCGACCGGGTGTGGCCGGCCATGGTCGAGTCGTTCGAGAACTCGGCCGGCCCGCTGGCCCAGCGGCTGCTGACCGCGCTGCAGGCCGGGGAGGACGCCGGCGGCGACTTCCGGGGGCGCCGCTCCGCGGCGATCATGGTCATCCGGGCGACGACGACCGGTCGCCCCTGGCACGACACCGTGGTCGACCTCCGCGTCGACGACTCCGCCGACCCGATCGCGGCGCTGGGCGACCTGCTGATCACCAAGGTCCGGTACCAGGACGTCGTCCGCTACTTCGAGCAGGCCATCGACGGCGACCCCGTCACCGCGGACCGGGAGCTGGACCTGCTGCGGCCCATGGACCCGCGGACCGAGCCCGACCAGCTGATGTGGCGCGCTGTGGTCGCCGCGCTCGCCGGCCGGGAGGACGCCGCCCGCGAGATGCTCGGCGAGCTCGCCGGCACGGCTCCGCAGTTCCTCGAGGCGGCGCGGCGCTTCGGCAAGGCCGGGCTCATGCCCGCCGACGTCGTCGAGCGGATCGTGCCCGCGGGGGCCTGAGTCAGGCCGGACCGGGCGGGCGCTCGGCCAGCAGACGGCGCGGCGCCCGGCAGGCCCACGCCTCCGCCGCGAGCTCGGTGAGCGACTGCTGGTCGAGCTCGTCGAGCCGGCACAGCACGATCGCGTACCCGTCGAAGTGCGACGTCGTGAAGTAGACGTCCGGCTCCTCGGCGATCAGGGCCTGCTTCGCCCCCTCGTCGGGGACGTAGGCGGCGATCACCGGCCCGTCCGGCGCGGCGTCGCCCAGCTCGGCGGTGTCCTTCTTGCCGAGCGGTCGCTCCCAGACGAAGCCCTTGCCCTGCACCAGCCACTGCCGCCAGCCGCGGGTGGTCCCCTCGGTGGTGGCCGGCAGGGCCAGGCAGGTGCGCGCGACGTCGTCCCAGCTCGCCATCTCAGACCTCCTGGTGGTCGAGGACCAGCCGCCGGGGTGCGCGGGCGGCCCACGCCTCGCCGGCGAGCTCGGTCAGTGCGGTCCCGTCGAGCCGGTCGAGCCGGCAGAGGACGGCGGCCCACCCGTCGAAGTGCGACGTCGAGAAGTAGACGCCCGGCTCCGCGGCGAGCAGGGCCGCCTTCGCCCCCTCGTCGGGCACGGAGGCCACCATGACCGGTCCCGCCGGCGCGTCGGCGCCCAGCTCGTCGAGGTCCTTCCGGTGCAGCGGCCGTTCGCGCAGGAACGTCTTCCCCCGCACCAGCCAGCGCCGGCGACCGCTCGCCGACCGCGCCTCCGCGGTGCCGGGCAGCGCCAGCGCGACGCGCGCCACGTCGTCCCAGTCCGCCACGGGCGCACAGTACGGACACCCGGGCGGAAAGGCGCGTTGCTCCCTCGTGCGGGGGGCCACTCCGAGCAATCGTCCCGCGGGATTTCAGTGTCGGCGCGCACGGGCCGATACAGCTGCATGCGCACGAAGCGGCCGCACGACGCCCAGGGCACGGATGCCCGGGTGCGCGGCAGCGACCGTCTCCTGCGGGTGGCGCGCGTCCTCGCCGCGGTGTTCGGCGGGACGTGGCTCCTGGCCCTGACCGCCGGCGCGCTCGGCGCGACAGGGATCGGGTCGCTGCTCGCCTCGTCCGGCAAGCTGGTCTTCTTCGTCGGCCTCGTCGCGGTCCTCGTCGTCCGCGGGTTCGCCACCGCCGAGGGCAGGACCGCGTGGTGGCTGCTGGCCGGGGCCGTCGGCTCCTACTTCGCCGGTGCGCTGGCCTACGAGCTGTACTACCGCGGCCTCCCGGTCGCGCCGCGCCCGTCGTGGTCCGACGTCGGCTACATGGGCTTCTACCCGCTCGCGTGCGCCGCCCTGTTCCTCATGCTCCGGTCCCGGGTCCGCCGGCTGACCGCGGCCACCTGGCTGGACTGCGTCATCACGGGGCTCACCGCGTCGGCCCTCGCCGCGGCCGTGGCGCTGGGCGCCCTCGTCCGCGAGGCCGAGGGCGGGCTGGCCGTGGTTATCACCAGCGTCGCCTACCCGATCGCCGACCTGGTCCTGCTCAGCCTGCTGGCCGGCGCGCTGGTCGTCGTCGGCCGGGGTGACGGGCCGGCGTGGTGGTGGCCGGCCGGTGGTGTCGCCCTCTTCGTCGTGACCGACACCGTCTACGCCTACCAGGTCGTGCACGGCACCTACGAGGTCGGCGGCCCGCTCGACGTCGGCTGGAGCGCAGCCTTCATCTGCGTCGGCATGGCCGCCTGCATGCGCATCCGCGGCGGGATCGGCAGCCGGGCCGAGGGGCGGCTGGTCCTCGTCGTCCCCGCGGCGTGCGCGCTGGCCGCCGTCGGCCTGCTCTTCTGGGGCTACCTGGGGGAGGGGGACCCGGTCGCCGGCGTGCTCGCCCTCGGCGCGGTCCTCGCCGCGCTGGCCCGCACCGGGCTCACCTTCCGCGACGTCCGGGCGCTGGCCGACAGCCGCCGGCAGGCCCGGACCGACGAGCTGACCGGCCTGCCCAACCGGCGGTCGGTGTTCGAGGCGTTGGAGGCCGCCGACGACCGGCTCGCCGGCGGCGCCGGGGTGGCCGTGCTCGTCCTCGACCTCGACCGCTTCAAGGAGATCAACGACTCCCTCGGCCACGCCGTGGGCGACGCGCTGCTGCGGCAGGTCGGGCCGCGGCTGTCCCGCGAGCTGCGCTCGGAGGACCTGCTCGCGCGCCTGGGCGGCGACGAGTTCGTCGTCCTGGCCGCCGACCTGGGCGGCGCCGACGCGACGACGCTGGCCGCACGCCTGCGCGCGCAGCTCCAGCAGCCGTTCCGCATCGGCGGGATGAGCCTGACCATCGACGCCAGCGTCGGCGTGGCGATCGGCCCCGAGCACTCGGTCACCGCCGAGGAGCTGCTCCAGCTCGCCGACCTCGCGATGTACTCCGCCAAGGCCGGCCGCACCGGCGTCGCCGTCTACGACGACGCGCGCGACGGGCACGGCCGGCACCGGCTGGAGGCGGTCGAGCAGCTGCGGGCCGGCATCACCGGCGGCCAGCTCGTCCTGCACTACCAGCCGAAGCTGGCCCTGGCGACGGGTGAGGTGGAGGGCGTCGAGGCGCTGGTCCGCTGGCAGCACCCGACCCGCGGGCTGCTCTTCCCCGACGCGTTCATCGACCTCGCCGAGTCGGCCGGGCTGATGAGCCGGCTGACCTCGACGGTCATCGACATGGCCCTGGCCCAGGCGCGCGCATGGGCCGACGACGGCTGCCTGCTCACCGTGTCGGTCAACGTCAGCCCGTCGAACCTGGTCGACGAGGAGTTCCCCGACGAGGTCGCCGAGACGCTGGCGCGGCACGGCCTGCCCGCCGCCGCGCTCGTCCTCGAGGTCACCGAGAGCATCCTCATGGAGGACCGCGAGCGGGCCGTCGGCGTGCTCTCGCGCCTGCGGGAGGCCGGCGTCGGCGTCTCGATCGACGACTACGGCACCGGCTACTCGAGCCTGGCCTACCTCGCGGCGCTGCCGGTCACCGAGCTGAAGCTCGACCGGGTGTTCGTCGGCGCCATGACCGGCAGCCCGCGCGCCGCCTCGATCGTCACCTCGACCCTGCAGCTGGCCCACGCCCTCGACCTGACGCTGGTCGCCGAGGGCGCCGAGGACCAGGCCACCGTCGACGCCCTCGCCAGCCTCGGCTGCGACGTCGTCCAGGGGTACCACCTGAGCCGTCCGCTCCCGCCGGAGCAGCTGTGGTCGTGGCTGCAGGACCGCCCGCCGGCGACGGTGCGCTCGCTGGCCTGAGTCAGCTCGCCGGGATGGGGAACACCAGCAGCGAGCTGGACGCCGTCGCCACGGTTCTCCCGGCCGCGTCGAGGACCTCGCCCTCGGCGAACGCGACCCGCCGCCCCGGCTTGACCACCCGGCCGATCGCGGTGAGCGGACCGCTGCTCGCGTGCACGGCGCGCAGGTAGCTCACCTTGAGCTCGATCGAGGTGTAGCCGACCCCGGCGGGCAGCGTCGTGTGCACGGCGCACCCGGCGACGGTGTCGAGCATCGTGCAGACCAGGCCGCCGTGGACGACGCCGATCGGGTTGTAGACCGACTCGTCCAGGTCGCAGGTGAACTCGACCCGGCCCTCCTCGAGCGCGGTGATGCCCATCTGCACCAGCTTCGCGATCGGGGGAGGGGGCAGGACGCCGTCGCGGATCGCCTCCATCGTCTCCAGCCCCGACCGCTCGAGCGCCCCGGCGGCGGTGATCATCGGGTCGTGCCACTCCACCGTCCGCGAACGGGGCTCGCCCCAGGTGTCGGGGGTGGACGCGGTCGTCAGGTCTGCCGTCATGGGTCTAGGTTCGCACATCGAACCCAGGGTTGTCCGCAGCGGGGCCCCGGAACGACGGAGGACCCGCCCCTGAACGGGACGGGTCCTCCGACGTGCGGGTGTCGCGGAGCGCTCAGCTCTTGGGTCGCGCCCCGGCCCGGAGCGCGCCGAGCAGGTCGTGGTTGAGCCGGGAGATCGTCTCCATCGAGATCCCCTTCGGGCAGGCGTGCGAGCACTCACCGATGTTGGTGCAGCCGCCGAAGCCCTCGCGGTCCTGCTGGGCGACCATGTTGACCACGCGGTCGTTGCGCTCGGGCTGGCCCTGGGGGAGCAGGCCGAGGTGGGTGACCTTGGCCGCCGTGAACAGCATCGAGGAGCCGTTCGGGCAGGCCGCGACGCAGGCGCCGCAGCCGATGCAGGTCGCCGCGTCGAACGCCGCGTCCGAGTCCTTCTTCGGCACCGGGGTCGAGTGCGCCTCGGGGGCGGTGCCGGTCGGAACCGAGATGTAGCCGCCGGCCTGGATGATCCGGTCGAACGCCCGCCGGTCGACGGCGAGGTCCTTGATCACCGGGAACGGGCTGGCCCGCCACGGCTCGATGTCGATCTTGTCGCCGTCCTTGAACGAGCGCATGTGCAGCTGGCACGTGGTGGTCTGCTGCGGGCCGTGCGCCTCGCCGTTGATCATCAGACCGCACATGCCGCAGATGCCCTCGCGGCAGTCGTGGTCGAAGGCGACCGGGTCGTCGCCCTGCATGATCAGCTGCTCGTTCAGCACGTCGAGCATCTCGAGGAAGGACATGTCCGGCGAGATGTCGGTGACCTTGTAGGTCACCATCTTGCCCTTCACGGACGGGTCCTTCTGCCGCCAGACGCGCAGCGTCAGGTTCATGCCGCGCTTCTCCGACGTGCCGCCGGGCGTCGAGTGCGGCCCCTGCTCGGTGATGGTCACTTGTAGCTCCGCTGTGCGAGGTGGACGTACTCGTACTCGAGGGCTTCCCGGTGCAGGACGGGGGGCTGGCCCTCCGGCGTCCACTCCCAGGCCGCGACGTAGGCGAAGTTCTCGTCGTCGCGCAGCGCCTCGCCGTCAGGGGTCTGGCTCTCCGCCCGGAAGTGGCCACCGCAGCTCTCGTTGCGGTGCAGGGCGTCGACGCACATGAGCTCGGCGAGCTCGATGAAGTCGGCGACCCGGCCGGCCATCTCGAGGGTCTGGTTGAACGAGTGCCAGTCGCCGGACACCTTCACGTTCGTCCAGAACTCCTGGCGGATCTCGGGGATCCGGTCGAGGGCCTTGCGCAGGCCCTCGTCGGTGCGCTCCATACCGCACAGGTCCCACATCAGCTTGCCCAGCTCCCGGTGGAACGAGGCCGGCGTGCGGGTGCCGTTGATGTTGAGCAGCTTCTGCACCTGTGCCTGGACGCCCTGCAGCGCCTCGACGGCGGCCGGGTGGCTGTCGTCGACCTTCTCGAACGGCGCGTCGGCCAGGTACTCGGTGATCGTCGCCGGCAGCACGAAGTAGCCGTCGGCGAGGCCCTGCATCAGCGCGCTCGCGCCGAGGCGGTTGGCGCCGTGGTCGGAGAAGTTGGCCTCACCGATCACGAACATGCCGGGGATCGACGACTGGAGGTCGTAGTCCACCCACAGGCCACCCATCGTGTAGTGCACGGCGGGGTAGATCCGCATCGGCACCGCGTAGGGGTCCTCGCCCGTGATCTGGGCGTACATGTCGAAGAGGTTGCCGTACTTGGCCTCGACGGCCGGCCGGCCCAGGCGCTCGATGGCGTCGGCGAAGTCCAGGTAGACGCCGAGCCCGCCCGGGCCCACGCCGCGGCCCTCGTCGCACACGTTCTTGGCCGCGCGGGAGGCGATGTCGCGGGGGACCAGGTTGCCGAACGAGGGGTAGATGCGCTCGAGGTAGTAGTCGCGCTCGCCCTCGGGGATCTCGCGCGGGTCGCGGGTGTCGCCGCGCTCCTTGGGCACCCACACGCGGCCGTCGTTGCGCAGCGACTCGCTCATCAGCGTGAGCTTCGACTGGTAGTCGCCCTTGACCGGGATGCAGGTCGGGTGGATCTGCGTGTAGCAGGGGTTGGCGAAGTAGGCGCCGCGCTTGTGGGCCCGCCAGATCGCCGTCGCGTTCGACCCCATCGCGTTCGTCGACAGGTAGAAGACGTTGCCGTAGCCGCCGGTGGCGAGGACGACGGCGTCGGCGAAGTGCGTGCTGATCTCGCCGGTCACCAGATCGCGGGCGACGATGCCGCGGGCGCGGCCGTCGACCACGATCAGGTCGAGCATCTCGGTGCGGGCGTGCTGCTCCACGTTGCCTGCGGCGATCTGCCGCTCCAGCGCCTGGTAGGCGCCGTAGAGCAGCTGCTGACCCGTCTGGCCGCGGGCGTAGAAGGTGCGCGACACCTGGGTGCCACCGAAGGAGCGGTTGTCGAGCAGGCCGCCGTACTCACGGGCGAACGGCACGCCCTGGGCGACGCACTGGTCGATGATGTTGACGCTGACCTCGGCCAGGCGGTGCACGTTGTTCTCGCGGGAGCGGAAGTCGCCGCCCTTGATCGTGTCGTAGAACAGCCGGTACACGCTGTCGCCGTCGTTGCGGTAGTTCTTCGCGGCGTTGATCCCGCCCTGCGCGGCGACGCTGTGCGCGCGGCGCGGGCTGTCCTGGTACCAGAACGACTTGACCTTGTAGCCGGCCTCGCCGAGCGTCGCGGCGGCCGAGCCGCCGGCCAGGCCGGTGCCGACGACGATGATCGTCATCTTGCGGCGGTTGGCCGGGTTGACCAGGCGGCCGCGGAACCGGCGCTGGCTCCAGCGCTCGCCGATCTCGACGTCGGTCGGGGCCTTGGTGTCGGCGATCGGCTCGCCGACGGTGAACAGTTCGAGTGCCATGTGGAGTGCGTTCCTGTCCTTAGTCCACGAGCCCGAAGACGACGGCTGCCGGGACCACGAGGTAGCCGGCGATGAGGAGGGTGGCGAAGCCGAACGCGAAGGCGTTGACGGTGCGCTCGCGGCGCCGGTTGCTCTGCCCCAGCGTCTGGGTGGCGCTCCAGATCCCGTGCCGCAGGTGCATCCCGAGCAGGATCAGCGTGACGACGTAGACCGTGGTGGCGATCGGGTTCTGGAAGCTCGCGACCAACCGGTCGTAGGGCGTGGAGTCGGTGCCGTCCGGGTTCGCGACGCCGAAGGTGAGGTCGAGGATGTGGTAGACGATGAAGCCGCCGATGATCACGCCGCCCCAGCGCATGGTGCGCGACGCGTAGCTCTGTGCCACCGACTTCTTCGTGACGTAGGACTGCGGCCGGGCGCGCTTGGCCTGGCGCCACAGGGCCACCGCGGCCCAGATGTGCGCGATCACCGAGATCAGCAGCACGACCTCGAGGCCGGTGAGGAAGGTGCGCGGCGGGAGGGCCGGCTCGCCGAAGTCCCGCAGCCATTCGGAGTAGTCGTTGAACGACTCCGCACCCTGGAAGACGTGCAGGTTCCCGATCATGTGCGCGATCAGGAACAGGATCATGATGATGCCCGTTACGGCCATCACGATCTTCTTGAAGACCGAGCTGGTCTTCGCCGCCTTGGGCGTCCTGCGGACGCTCGTGTCTGTCACCGTCACCACAGCACACAAGTTAGGCCGCCCACGTCTTTGCGGCGAGGTAAACACAGGGTGACACGGCTCATGTAAGGCTGCCCTCACCTGCACCTCAGGGCCTAGGGTCGGGCGGTGCGGACGGGGGTCGCACGGCCGCGACCACCCAGGTGAGAGGACGACGCCGTGCCCGGAGCAACCAGAGGATTCCTCGGCCGCCGCGCGCGCGACCCGCGGCTGCCCCCAGGGCAGTACGACGTCGGCCGTGACTGGCCGGTGCTCACCGCGGAGCCCACGCCGCGGATCTCGCCCGAGACGTGGAGCATCACCGTCGACGGCCTCGTGGAGTCGCCGACCACCTGGACCTGGGACGAGGCGCACCAGCTGCCGCCGTCGGACTACCGCGGCGACATCCACTGCGTCACCACGTGGTCGAAGTTCGACACCCACTTCTCCGGCATCAGCGTCGACACGCTGCTCGAGGCCGCGCGCCCCACGCCCGAGGCGCACTTCGTCATGGCGACGTCGAAGACCGGCTACACGACCAACCTGCCGCTCGAGGACGTCACCGGTGGCAAGGCGTGGGTGGTCTGGGAGTTCGACGGCAAGCCCCTGCCGATCGAGCACGGCGGTCCGGTCCGGCTGCTGGTCCCGCACCTCTACTTCTGGAAGAGCGCGAAGTGGATCAGCAAGCTCTCGCTGATCGCTCGCGACCAGCCCGGGTTCTGGGAGCAGAACGGCTACCACGACCGCGGTGACCCGTGGCGCGAGCAGCGCTACCAGGGTGACTGAGGCTCTGGGGCAGGGCGCCCCCGACGCGCCCCGCGGCGGTTGGCGCACGGCGACCGTCTCGCGGGTGCGCCGGCCGATCCCGCGGTCGGTGGAGCTGCGCCTCGACGTCCTCGACCGGATCGACCACATGCCCGGACAGCACTACGTCGTCCGGCTGACCGCCGAGGACGGCTACACCGCGCAGCGCTCCTACTCGGTCGCGTCGGCGCCCGGCGACCCCCTCGTCGAACTGATGGTGGAGCGGCTCGAGGACGGCGAGGTGTCGACGTACCTGGCCGACGTCGTCGAGCCCGGTGACGAGCTGGAGGTGCGCGGCCCGATCGGCGGCTGGTTCGTCTGGGACGGCGAGACGCCCGCCCTCCTGGTGGCCGGCGGCTACGGCGTCGTCCCCTTCGTGGCGATGATCCGGCACGCCCGCGAGCTCGGGCGGCTGGACCTGCTGCGGGTGGCCGTCTCCAGCCGGACGCTCGCCGAGCTGCCCTACGCCGAGGAGCTCATGGAGGCCGGGGCGCTGATCGTGCTCACCCGCGAGGCGCACGGCATCCGCCCGGCCGCCCGGCTGACCGCCGCGGACCTGCTGCCGCTGTGGGAGCCGGACCAGACGGCCTTCGTCTGCGGGTCGGCCTCCTTCGCCGAGGCGGCCAGCCAGCTGCTCGTGGGCATGGGGTTCCCGGCCCCGCACATCCGGGTCGAGCGCTTCGGACCCACCGGCGCCCCGGGCTGACTCAGGCCGACGCGTCCAGCGCCAGCCCCGCGGCGAGCAGCGGCAGGCAGACGAACAGGAAGACCCCGACGGCGGTGAGGCCCTCCCCGCTGTCGGGCTCCTCGTCGTCCAGGCCCCAGCCGAGGAAGGCCCGCACGTCGCTGGTGGAGGCCCGGGACAGGGCGGTCCCCCCGGTGAGGGCGAGCAGGCCGGCGACCACCATGAGGCAGATCGCGGTGCTGCGCCGGAACCCTGAGTCCCCGAGCCACCACCAGAGCCCGCCGGCCGCGACGGAGACGGCGACGCCGCCGGTGACCATGAGCAACGCCTGCCGGAGACCACGTGCCATGGCGACCATGCAACACGCGGCAGCCGGTGACGACGGTGAGGATCGCCGGGCGGGTGTCGCGGCGGGAGCGGCGGGGGTAGGGGTGCGGCGACCGTGCGCCGTGGACGCCCGGCGTGCCCGAGGAGGAGCCGTGGAGCTGGACCAGAAGCGCGCCGAGCTGGGGGAGACCGACGCCCCCGCCGAGGACGAGGTGGCCACCGCGTTCGACCGGATCGTCGACGAGGGCGCCCAGCGGTTGCACCGTTCCTGGCGGGAGGTCCTGACCACGGGGCTGGCCGGCGGGCTCGAGGTGGCCATGGGGGTGCTCGCGCTGCTCGCCGTCTACGCCGAGACGGGCAGCCACCTGCTGGCCGGCATCGCCTTCGCCATCGGCTTCATCGCCCTCCTGCTCGCCCGGAGCGAGCTGTTCACCGAGGGGTTCCTCGTCCCCGTGACCGCCGTGGTGGCGGGGCGGGCGCGTGTCGCGCAGCTGGCCAAGCTGTGGGGCGGGACCCTCGTGGCCAACCTCGTCGGCGGCTGGCTGGTCATGTGGGTCGTCGTCCACGCCCTGCCCCCGATCGGCACCACGGCGATCGAGTCGTCGGCCACGTTCGTCGACGCGCCCCTGGACCTGCAGTCGGTCTGCCTGGCCTTCCTCGCCGGCAGCGCCATCACCCTCATGACGCGCATGCAGCACGGCGCCGACACGGAGGGCGCCAAGATCGTCGCCGCCGTGGCCGGTGCCTTCGTCCTGGCCGGTCTCGTCCTCTTCCACTCGATCCTGGACTCGCTGATCATCTTCGGCGCGCTGCACGCCGGGGCGCCCTTCGGCTACGGCGACTGGCTCGCCTGGTTCTGGTACGTGACGCTGCTGAACATGGCCGGCGGGCTGCTCGTGGTCACCCTGCTGCGCCTGGTGAGGAGCAAGGAGCTGATCGAGCAGGAGCGCGCGCGGGCGCACGGCGGGGACTGAGCGCGCCGTCGCCGGCCCCCCGGTCCGTTCGGCCATGCTGGCCGCGTGATCGAGCTCGACGGGCTGACCAAGCGGTACCGAGCGCGCGTCGCCGTCGACGACCTCACGGTGACCGTCGAGCCGGGCCGGGTGACCGGCTTCCTGGGCCCGAACGGCTCGGGCAAGACGACGACGATGCGCTGCATCCTCGGCCTCACCCGGCCGACCTCCGGCACGGCGCGGGTCCTGGGCCGTCCCTACCGGGAGCTGGCGCGGCCGATGCGCCGCGTGGGAGCCCTGCTGGACCCGCGCGCCCGGCACCCGCACCGCACCGCCCACGCGCACCTGCTCGCGCTGGCGCAGAGCAACGCGCTGCCGCCGCACCGGGTCGACGACGTCATCGGGATGGTCGGCCTCGAGGCGGTGGCCCACGACCGCGTCCGCGGGTTCTCCCTCGGCATGGGGCAGCGGCTGGGGATCGCGGCGGCGCTGCTCGGCGACCCCGACGTCCTGCTGCTCGACGAGCCGGTCAACGGCCTGGACCCCGAGGGCATCCGCTGGGTGCGGGAGCTCCTGCGCGGCCTGGCCGGCGAGGGCCGCACGGTCCTGGTCTCCAGCCACCTCATGAGCGAGATGGAGGACACCGCCGACCACCTCGTCGTCCTCGGGCGGGGCCGGCTGCTGGCCGACGTGCCGATGCACGAGCTGCTGGGCGCCTCCGCCACGGTCCGCGTCAGCAGCCCCCAGGTGCGGCTCCTCGCCCCGGCGCTGCAGCGGGCCGGGGGGACCGTCGAGCTGCAGGCCGACGGTGCGCTCCGGGTCGAAGGGCTGGAGCTCGCCGACGTCGGGGACGTCGCCTTCGCGGTCGGTGCCCGCGTGCACGAGCTCAGCCGCGCCACCGCCTCGCTGGAGGCGGCCTACCTGACGCTGACCGGCGACGACGTGGAGTACCGGGCGGTCGCGCCGTGAGCCGGCCCGTCCCGTTCCCCGCCCTGCTGCGCAGCGAGTGGACGAAGCTGCGCTCGGTCCGCGCCACCTGGTGGTGCAGCGGCCTCTACCTGCTCGCCGTCGGTGGGACCGGGTGGCTAGCGGCGGCGAGCACCGACAGCGCGGCACGGGCCGGCATCGCGGTGCAGACGGCGCTGACCGGGTTCGGTTTCGGCCAGCTGCTGCTCGTCGTCCTCGGTGTGCTGGCGGTGAGCTCGGAGTTCGCCTCCGGCAGCGTCCTCGTCTCGCTGACGGCCGTGCCCCGCCGGACGCGCTGGCTGGCCGCGAAGACGGTGGTGGTCACCGCCTGGTGCCTCGCGCTCAGCGCCGTCCTGGCCGGAACCTGCGCCCTGGCCGCGCGCACGCTCACCGCGGTGCCCGGCGGCGTGCAGGTCACCGACCCGGAGGTCCTGCGCATCCTCGGCCTGCAGGTGGCGTCGGCCGGGCTGGTTGGCGTCCTGTCCGTCGCGCTCGGGGTGGCGCTGCGCTCGACGGCGGGAGCGGTGGGGCTGGGCGCCGGCCTCACCTTCGTCCTGCCGCCGGTCCTCGCCCTGGTCGGCGGCGCCGTCGCCTCGCGCGTCTCGCAGGGCCTGCCCGCGCTGCGGGTGGGGCAGGACGCCTTCCTCGCCGCCAGCACCACCTGGCCCGTGGGCATGGCGATCCTCGCCGCGTGGGCGGTCGGCACGTGGGCCGCCGGAGCCGCGCTGCTCGAGCGACGGGACGTCTGACCGCCGGTCAGGGGGTCACGGTCTCGCTGCTCGTCTCCGTCGGCGTGGTCGTCTCCGAGGACGTCGTGGTCGGCGTCGTGGTCTCGGTCGGCGTCGTGGTCTCCGTCGGGGCCGTGGACGTCGTCGTCTGGACGGGCGTCGAGGTCTCCACCGGGGTCGTCGCGGCGGCCACGACCGGTGGCGTCTCGGTGACGGCAGGGGGCGGCGGAGGCGGTGCCGACGTCCGGGCCGACGTCCTCGGTGTGGTCCGCGCGGCCGTGCGCGATGGGGTCACCCGGGCGGCACCGCGGGACGACGCGCCGGCCACCGCGGGGCGCGCGGCGCTGTCGGCGGCCGGCACCGCGGCCGGCGCCTCGGGCGTCGGGGGCGCCCCCGTGTAGACCGGGCCGGCCACCCACTCGTCGGAGTCCCCGGACCCGTCGGGGGACGACTGGCGGTCGTCGACGGAGGTCGTGCTCGTGCTGTCGTCGGCGAGCACCGCGTCCGGGGTCCGGTCGGCCGCCGCGGGGATGGTCACGAGGACGAGCCACGCGATGCCCGCCACCAGCACGAAGACGAAGACCGCGTCGAGGGGGCGGCGCCACCCCGGGAGTTCCAGCCACTGGTCAGCGGTGCGAGCGCGGTTGGCTCGCGTCCGGGGATTGCCCCGTCCCGCAGGCTTGTGTGCCACGGGTTCCTCCCACGATCGGTCCGGTCGAGCACGTCGGGGGCATCCCTCCACAGCGGGCCTCGTATACGGGGAGTCACCGTCGCCGCGCGGTCTTCGCCTGGTCGCCGTCACGGCGCGTCACCACCGAGCGCCATCACGGCGCGCCGGTGCGTCGACGGTGCGGCGGTTCAGCCGCGCGCGGCGGAGCGGATGGCCGCGACGTACCGCGCGGTCGCCAGGCGCTGCAGGACGAAGCTCAGCGGACCGCCCAGCCGGGCCGCGGGTGAGGCCAGCCGGAAGAACACGCGGATCTCGTAGACGACCTCCCCGGCGGGCGTCAGCCGGACGAGGAAGCACTCCTCGCCGCTCTCGGGGTGGCCGGGCAGGGTGCCGTAGGCGAAGCCGCGCTCGTCGCCCCGGGTCTCCGCCCACACCACCCGGCACGGGATGTCGTAGCCGAACCGGGGGAGCCCCGCGGTGAGGACGACGACGGTGCCGGGCTCGCTGCTCGGACCGGTGGCGCGCACCCGCAGTCCGGCGCCGCGCTGCGCCCGCCAGTCGAGGACGGCGGCGGCCGCCCGCTCGAAGTCCGCCAGGCCCGAACCCACGACAGCGCTGACGTTTGCGCCGCGGAACCCGTCGGGCACCACCCCGGAGCGGGCCGCACCCACGGCGTCGTAGGTGAGCGGTGCGTCGACGAGGGAGGCGGGATCGACGGCCGAGAAGAACCCCACCGCTGCCTCCTCCGCCGGACGGTCGGGGCCAGTCTGCGGGTCGGCGGGTAGGGCGGCCCGGTGGAGGTCGAGCCGCAACCGCGGCGGACCCCGTAGGTTGTCGGCACTGTGCTGCCCGCCGTCACCGCCACCCGCTACGTCACCCCGCTGCGCGAGGGTGGCTCGCTGCCGGGGCTCATGGAGGCCGACGACCTCGGCACCTACGTGGTCAAGTGGCGGGCCGCCGGCCAGGGCGTGAAGGTGCTCGTCGCCGAGGTGATCTGCGCCGAGCTGGCCCGCGGCCTGGACCTCCCGGTGCCGGCGCTGGTGACCGTCGACGTCGTCCCGGAGCTCGCGGTGGGGGAGCCCGACCACGAGGTCCAGGAGCTGCTGCAGCGCTCCGCAGGCCGCAACCTGGGACTGGACTACCTGCCCGGGGCGCTGGACTTCGAGGCCGGTGCCGACGGCGTCGACCCGGGGCTGGCCGGTCGGGTGCTGTGGTTCGACGCGCTGATCGGCAACGTCGACAGGTCGTGGCGCAACCCCAACATGCTGTTCTGGCACGGCCGGCTGCAGCTGATCGACCACGGCGCCGCGCTCACCTTCCACCACCACTGGCCCGGCGCGGACGCCGCGGTCACCCGCCCCTACGACGCCTCCGCCCACGCGCTGCTGGAGTGCGACCCCCAGGTGACCGACGCCGACGCGGCGCTCGCCGGAAGGGTGACGCGCCCCCTGCTGGAGAAGGTGCTCGCGCAGGTCCCCGACGAGTGGCTGGAGGACGAGCCGTCCGAGGTGCGCACGCGCTACGTCGACCAGCTGCTGGCCCGGCTGGGCGCGCGGGACGCGTGGCTGCCCGGCCTGGTCGCCGCCGCGCAGGCGGGTGGCGGCGCGCGCCGCCGGGCGCCGCGAGGGGAGAACCGGCCCGCGTGGCTGGGGCCGCCCCCGCCGGAGGGAGTGACGCAGCGATGAGCGGCAGCAGGGACACCTTCGAGTACGCGGTGCTGCGCGTCGTCCCGCGGGTCGAGCGGGGGGAGGCGCTGAACGCCGGCGTGCTCGTCTACTGCCGCCAGCGCGACTACCTCGGCTCGCGCGTGCACCTCGACGTCGACCGGCTGCACGCCCTGGATCCGACGGCGGACGCCGAGGCCATCGGCCGGGCCCTCCAGGCGGCCACCGACGTGTGCTCGGCGGACCCGGGAGCCGGCGCCGCGGGCCGCGAGGCGCTGGGGTCGCGGTTCCGCTGGCTCACCGCCCCGCGCAGCACCGTCATCCAGCCGGGGCCGGTCCACACCGGGCTCACCGACGACCCGGACGCGGAGGCCGACCGGCTGCTGCGGCTGCTGGTCATGCCGGTCGAGGGATGACCTCCGGGCCCGGCGTGGTGTCTCGCCGGATCGCCCTCCCGGCCTACGGGGCGGCCGTCCTGGCCGGCGCGTACGCCGTGGTCAGCGCGTACTGGGCAGCGGGCGGTACGGCGCTGCTGTCGACCGTCGGGGGTGGCCTGGAGGAGCTCGCGCGCAGCGGGGATGCCGGAGCCGTCGCGGTCGGGATCCTCACCGTCGTCCTCAAGGCGATCGGCGCCCTGCTGGCCCTGGCCCTGGTCCGGCCGTGGGGCAGGCGGCTGCCCGCGCGTCTCCTCGAGAGCGCCGCGGGGGTGGCGGGCGCGGTGCTCGTGCTCTACGGCGGAGGGCTCGTGCTCGTCGGGGCGCTCGCGCTCACCGGGTGGTGGGGGGCGCCCGAGAACGTCACGGCGCTGCGCTGGCACGTCCTCGTCTGGGACATGTGGTTCCTGGTCTGGGGTGTGCTGCTCCTGGTCGCCGCGGTGCGCCGCAGGCGGCTGCGACGGGGTTCGGCGCGGCAGCCGGGCTGATCGGCACGGCCGGCCACCGCCGGTGTCCGAGGGGTCACCGGCGGTTCACCTGACGGCCATCGCCCGGCGGGCTGCCGTGCCTAGCGTCCCGGGGGTCTCGCCCCCGACCAGAGGCTCGTGATGACCGACATCCAGGAACCGAAGACCCGACCGCTCCTGCCCTTCCTCCACTCGGTGCGCCACGGCAGTCGCAGCCACGCCACCTGCTTCTACAAGTGCGGGAACGCGTGCGACTCGGCCATCCCCAACCAGACCGGCAACCCGACCTTCGCCGAGGTCGTGCAGACGGCGTTCAGCCGCCGCAGCATGCTCAAGGCGGCCGGCGTGGGCGCGCTCGTCGTGGCCGCCGGCCCCGCGGCGACGGCGGCGGCGACCGAGCGGCGGGGTGGTCCGGGCCGGCCGTCCGGTTCCCGCGGCGACCTGACCTTCCAGCCGGTCGAGCAGAACCTCGAGGACGAGTTGATCGTGCCGGTGGGCTACCGGTACTCGGTCGTCATGCGGTGGGGCGACCCGGTCGAGAAGGGCGCTCCCGAGTTCGCCGTGGACGCCCAGACCCCCGAGGCGCAGGCCGAGCAGTTCGGCTACAACTGCGACTACATCGGCTTCCTGCCGCTCGACGACCGCGGCGACCGGTTCCTGCTCGTGGTGAACCACGAGTACACGAACGAGGAGCTGATGTTCGCGGGCGTCACCGGCCCGCGGACGACGACGCCGCAGCAGCGGAGGATCGCGATGATGGCCCACGGCATCTCGGTGGTCGAGGTGAGGCGCGAGGGCCGATCCGGCAACTGGCGGCCCGTGCGCAACGGCGACCGCAACCGCCGCGTCACCACCGCCACGGAGATGGAGCTGACCGGCCCCGCCGCCGGTTCGCCGTACCTGCGCACCACCGCCGACCCGCGTGGCCGCCTGGTGCTGGGCACCCTGAACAACTGCGCCGGTGGCATGACCCCCTGGGGGACCACGCTCCACGGCGAGGAGAACTTCAACCAGTACTTCGGGACGACGGTGCCGATCACCGAGGACCCGAAGGAGCCGCGGCTGGCCCGCTACGGGGTGTCGACCACCGCCCCCGACGAGCGCCTCTGGCACGAGGTCGACCGCCGCTTCGACCTGTCGAAGGAACCCAACGAGGTCAACCGCTTCGGCTGGGTGGTCGAGCTCGACCCCTACGATCCGCGCGCCAGGCCGAAGAAGCGCACGGCCCTGGGGCGGTTCAAGCACGAGGGCGCGAACGTCCAGATCGCCGAGGACGGCCGCGTCGTGGCGTACTCCGGCGACGACGAGCGCTTCGACTACATCTACAAGTTCGTCTCGAAGAAGAAGATGAAGCGGGGCAACGACCGGCAGTCGCGGGCGCACAACCTCACCCTGCTCGACGAGGGCGACCTCTACGTCGCCCGTTTCGTCGGCGACACGGCTGCCGAGATCGACGGCAGCGGGCGGCTGCCCTCCGACGGCGAGTTCGACGGCTGGGGACAGTGGATCCCGCTGGTCGAGGACGGCCGGTCGATGATCCCGGGCAAGGACGTCGCCTGGGTGCTGACCTTCACCCGGCTGGCCGCCGACCGGCTCGGCAAGCAGCTGGACGCCAAGGGCGACTTCCCGAACCCCGCGGCCCCGGTCGTCGTCGACGCGGCGAAGGTGCCGACGCGGATGGACCGGCCGGAGGACATCCAGGTGAACCCGGTGAACGGCCGGGTCTACGCGGCACTCACCAACAACTCGAACCGGACCGGGGCCCCGGGGACGCCGACCGGTCCGGACGAGGCCAACCCGCTCAACCGCTCGTACGGCTACGCGGCGGGGTCGGGCGGGGCGCCGGGCACCTACGCCGAGCGCGGTGGCAACCGGAACGGCCACGTCATCGAGTGGCGCGAGTCCCGCGGGGCGGCCGGCGACCGCTTCGACTGGCGGATCTTCCTCGTCGCCGGTGACCCGGCCCGTCCGGAGACCTACTTCGCCGGCTACGACAAGTCGCAGGTCAGCCCGATCTCCTGCCCGGACAACGTCGACTTCGACCCCGCCGGGAACCTCTGGATCTCCACCGACGGCAACGTGCTGTCCCGCGTCAACCAGGCGGAGGGCACGCTCGGTGGCACCAACGACGGGCTGTTCGCCGTCCCCACCGAGGGCCGCGAGCGGGGGCACCTCAAGGCGTTCCTGACCGTGCCGCGAGGTGCCGAGTGCAGCGGGCCGCTGGTCTCCCCGGATGCGCGGTCGGTGTTCGTGTCGGTCCAGCACCCCGGTGAGATCACCGGCTCGACCCGGGACAACCCGTACAGCACCTGGCCCGACCGCGCGCCGGCCCGGCCCTTCCCCCGGCCGAGCGTGGCGGTGGCCTACCGCGAGGACGGCGGCCGGGTCGGCAGCTGAGCCGGCCGCGGTGCCGGGATCGCCGCTGCGGTGGTCCCGGCACCGTTCCCGGCCCGGGAACTGTCGGACGGAGGCGGTAGACCGGCGCCATGACGATCTACGCAGTGGCCGTGAGCGCGACCGACCTGCCGCGCGCGCGTGCCTTCTACGAGCTGCTGGGCTTCCGCTTCCCGGAGGCCGGGCCGGACGACCCGCACCTCGAGGCCGAGGACGACTCCGGCGTCAGGCTGATGATCGACGACGCCACGTCCATGACCGAGCTGTACGGGGAGCCGCCACGACCGGGGACCGTCGCCGGCTTCGCCCTGGTGCAGGAGTCACCGGCCGCCGTCGACGCGACGGTCGAGCGGATCCGGGATGCGGGGCACGCGGTGGTGAAGCAGCCCTACGACGCGCCGTGGGGCCAGCGCTACGCGACGGTGGCCGATCCGGACGGCTACCGGGTCGACGTCTTCTGCCCGCTGCCGACCTGAGACGCAGCAGCTCTCAGCCGGGCAGCAGGGCGTCGATGCGGCGGGCGAGCTCGAGGTCCAGCTCGGTCACCCCGCCGGCCGAGTGGGTGACGACGGCGAGGTGCAGCGTCCGCCAGCGCAGGTCGACGTCGGGGTGGTGGTCCATCTCCTCCGCGACGTCGGCGATCGACACGATCGCGGCGACGGCGTCGCGGAAGCTGGGCAGCTCGACCGACCGGCGGATGCCGTCGGCGTCCCCCGACCAGTTCGGGAGCCCGCGCAGGGCGGCGGTGATCTCGTCGGGGGAGAGGCGCGGTGGACGGGGCACGAGGTCAGTCTGGCGCGGCGCGGATCAGGTGTGGAGGCCGCACTCGATCTTGTTCTTGCCCGCCCAGCGGCCGGCGCGCGCGTCCTCGCCCGGCGCGACCGGCCGGGTGCAGGGCTCGCACCCGATCGAGCCGTAGCCGATCTCGAACAGCGGGTTGACCGGCACCTGGTGCTCGGCGATGTAGGCGTCGACGACGTCCTGGGTCCAGGCCGCGATCGGGTTGACCTTGACCATCCCGCGCTTGGCGTCCCAGTCGACCAGTCGGGTGCCGGTGCGGGTCGGCGACTCGTCGCGGCGGATGCCCGAGCCCCACGCCACGTACCCGGCCAGCGCTTCCGCGAGCGGCGTCACCTTGCGCAGCGAGCAGCAGAGGTCGGGGTCCCGGTCGTGCAGCCGGGGCCCGTGGGCGAGGTCCTGCTCCGCGACCGTCTGCGGCGGCGTGACGTTCACCAGCGTGATGGGCAGGACCGAGCTGATCCAGTCGCGGGTGCCGATGGTCTCGGCGAAGTGGTAGCCGGTGTCGAGGAAGACGACGTTCACGCCCGGGATCACCCGGCTGGCGAGGTGGGCGAGCAGCCCGTCGGCCATGGACGACGTGATCGCGAATCCGTCGCCGAACGTGTCCCCGGCCCAGCGGAGGACGGCGAGCGCCTGCTCCACCGGGTCGGCGATGCCCTCGAACCGGGCGTCGGCCGCCGCAGCCAGTTCCGGGGTGGGCCGGATGGCGATCGTCACTCCGTCACTCCCGTCGCGATCAGCCGGACCGAGAAGGCCCGCAGGCAGGCGCCGCAGCGCCAGCCGTCCGCCGACTCCCCCTCGTAGGGCGTCAGCTCCTCGTCTCCGCAGTACGGGCAGTGGAACACCGGCAGCTGCCGGCTCCTTCCCGTGCCCGGCTGCTCGCTCACAGCAGCCAGTCCTCCTCCGCGCGGAAGACGTAGTGCGCGAACGACTCGCCCTCGGTGCGGCGCTCGAGGAAGCCGCGCAGCACGCGCTCGCAGTAGTCGGCGGTCTCGGCCTTGGTGACCTTGTGGCCGCGGAACTTGCGCCCGAACGTTTTCTCCACGCCGAGGTGGCCACCCAGGTGCACCTGGAAGCCCTCGACCATCTCGCCGTTGGCGTCGCGCACCATCGAGCCCTTGAACCCGATGTCGGCGGTCTGGAACCGGGCGCAGCTGTTCGGGCACCCGTTGACGTTGATGCCGATCGGCACGTCGAAGTCGGGCAGCCGCTTCTCCAGCTCCGCGTAGAGGTCCTGCGCGTGCTGCTTGGTCTCCACGATCGCGAGCTTGCAGAACTCCAGGCCGGTGCAGGCCATGGTGCCGCGGCGGAAGGCGCTCGGCCGCACCTGCAGGTCGTGCACGGCGAGGGCCTCGACCAGCGCCTCCACGCGCTCGTCAGGCACGTCGAGGATGACCAGCTTCTGCTGCGTCGTCGTCCGGATGCGTCCCTGGCCGTACTCGTCGGCGAGGTCGGCGATGGTGGTCAGCAGCCAGCCGCTGATCCGGCCCGACCGCAGGGCGAACCCGACGGCGTTGTTGCCGTCCTTCTGCCGGGCCACGCCGACGTGGTCGCGCTGGTCGTGCTTGGCCGGGGCGGGAGCCGGGCCGTCGGGCAGCGCCTCGTGCAGGTACTCGTCCTGCAGCACCTGGCGGAACTTCTCCGGGCCCCAGTCGGCCATGAGGAACTTGATCCGCGCGTGGTTGCGCTGCCGGCGGTAGCCGTAGTCGCGGAAGATCGAGGTGCAGGCCGCCCAGACGTCGGTCACCTGGTCGGGGCGCACGAAGACGCCGATCCGCTCCGCGAACTTCGGGTTCGTCGACAGCCCGCCGCCGACCATGAGGTCGTAGCCGGCCTCGCCGTCGGCGTTGACGACGCCGACGAAGGAGACGTCGTCGATCTCCGGCTCGGTGCAGTGGTCCACGCACCCCGACATCGAGGTCTTCCACTTGCGGGGCAGGTTGCTGAACTCCGGGCTGCCCACGTACTTCGCCACGGTCTCCGCGAGGACGTCGGTGGCGTCGATGACCTCGTCCTCGAGGATGCCGGCCAGCGGGCACCCGAGCATGACGCGGGGCACGTCGCCGCAGGCCTCGGTGGTCGAGAGGCCGACCGACTCGAGCCGCCGCCAGATCTCGGGCACGTCCTCGACGCGGATCCAGTGGTACTGCACGTTCTGCCGGTCGGTCACGTCGGCGACGTCCCGGCCGAACTCGGTGCTGATGCCGCCGATGACGCGCAGCGCGTCGCTGGTCAGCTGCCCGCCGTCGATGCGCACCCGCATCATGAAGTAGGAGTCCTCGAGCTCCTCCGGCTCCAGGACGGCGGTCTTGCCGCCGGGGATGCCCGGTGCCCGCTGGGTGTAGAGGCCCATCCAGCGCATGCGGCCGCGGAGGTCGCCGGGGTCGATCGAGTCGAAGCCGGCCTTCGAGTAGATGTCGAGGATCCGCTGGCGCACCTCGAGGCCGTCGGAGTCCTTCTTCATCCGCTCGTTGGGGTTGAGCGGTTCCCGGTAGCCGAGGGCCCACTGGCCCTGACCGCGCTGCGGGCGGTTGCTGGTGCGGGGAGGCGCCGTACGAGGTGGGACGGTCACGCTGGGGCTTCTTCCTGCGCTCACCACCGCCCGCGGCGACCGGCCGGGGAGGAGGGGCGCTGCAGATCGGGTGCGCAGGGCTGCGCGGGTACCGGTGTCAGCGCGAGGCGCGACAGGCGGCGCTGGAGACGAGCGCCAGATCGATGTGCAGACGCGCGACGAGCAGGCTGCCGCGGTCCGTCATGCCGTCGATCCTCCCATATCCCGACCGGGAAGGTGTATGAGTCAGGTAACGGCGCCGTCCAGGGGCCCGCCCTGAGCGTGCGAAGGGTGGGGGGGACGGGGTCCTTCCGCCATGGCCGCCCGGATGCGGGCGACGGACTCCTCGAGCGGGGTCACCGACGTGTCGATGGTGAGCTCCGCCCGCGCCGGCTCCTCGTACGGGTCGCTGATGCCGGTGAACTGCGGGATCTCGCCGGCGCGCGCCCGGGCGTACAGCCCCTTCACGTCCCGCTGCTCGACGACCTCGAGCGGCGTGGAGACGTGGACCAGCAGGAACCGGCCGTGCTTCTCCACCAGCGCGCGGGCCTCCTCGCGGGCGGCGTCGTACGGGGCGATGGCCGCCACGACGACGGTGCCGCCGTGCTTGACCACCTCGCCGGCGACCCACCCGATCCGGCGGATGTTGAGGTCGCGGTGCTCCTTGGAGAAGTCCAGCTCGCTGGACAGGTGCGTGCGGACGACGTCGCCGTCCAGGACGGTGACCGGGCGTCCCTCGGCCTCCAGCTGCGCGACGAGCGCGTCGGCGATCGTGGACTTGCCCGCCCCGGAGAGGCCGGTGAGGAACACGGTGACGCCGGGCTGCGGTGCGGACATGGGTGCCAGTGTCCCGGAGGGCGTCCCTCAGGCGCCGGGGGCGTCCCCGAACGAGCGCCAGGCGTCCTCGAGCGCGACCAGCTCGGCGGCGTGCGCGGGCAGCTTCCCGGCGACGACGTCGGCGAGCGTGACCTCCTCGAGGACCCTGCGGTACCCCTCGCGGGCGGCCACCCAGACCGACGCCAGCGTTCCGGCGGCGCCCGGGTACTCGACGTCCTCCGGGCGCTTGCCGTGCACCTCGGCGAGGAAGCCCTGCTCGACGCGCATCACGCGGGCGATGGAGATCTCCGACGGCGGGAGGGCCAAGCGGTAGCCGCCCTCACGGCCGCGCTGGCTGTTGACCAGCCGGGCGTGCTGGAGGTCGCTGAGGATCGTCTGCAGGAAGCGTGCCGGGATGCCCTGGGTGGTGGCGATGCGTTCGGCGGTCAGCGCCTCGGGGGCCACGGCGGCCAGTTCGAGGGCTGCGCGGACGGCGTAGTCCACGCGGGCGGTGATGCGCACACTTCTCCTTCTGCCGGGTCCCGCAGCGCCGGTGCTGCCTGGGCCTGCCGGTCCATCCTGCCGGTTCTGGGAGGCTGGGACCGTGTTCCGGCTGCGTTTCACCACCTTGGTGGAGGCGCCCCTCACCGTCGCCTTCGACGTGGGGCGGGCCCTCGGGCGCCCCTGGGGCACCTCGCTGGAGGAGGTCGTCTCCGTCCGCCCCGAGCGCGACGTGCACACGGCGCGGCTCGGCCGGGGCTGGGTGACGCACTCCCGGCGGTTCTCCGCCACCGGCGCCGGCACCCTCGTCGACGAGCAGGTCGACTGGGAGACCGGGACGTCCGGCCCCCTCGGCGGCCTGGTGGACCGGTTGGTCGTGCGGCGCCGCGTCCACCGCGCCATGCGGGCGCACCTCGACGCCTACGCGGCGGCCGCGGAACGACGGGCGCTGGACGTGCTCCAGGTGGTCGGCGCGGCGATCGTGGACGACGGCCGCGTGCTCGTGGCCCGCCGGTCGGGCGGCCCCTACGACGGCCTGTGGGAGTTCCCCGGCGGGAAGGTCGAGCCGGGGGAGTCCGACCTGTCGGCGCTGGTCCGCGAGTGCGCCGAGGAGCTCGGCGTCGAGATCGTGCCGCAGGCGTTCGTCGGCGAGGTCCTGCTGGACGGCGTCGTCGGCGGCGGTGCGCCGGGAGCCTCCACCCTGCGGCTGTGGTGGGCCCGGACGACGGGCGGCGAACCCGTCGCCCACGAGCACGCCGAGATCCGCTGGGTGCGCGCGGACGAGCTCGAGGACCTCGACTGGATCCCGGCCGACCGCCCCCTCCTCCCCGCGGTGCGCGCACTGCTCACCCACCCTGACCGTGATTTATCGCGATAAAGCACGGGGCTTGTGGACGACGCGGAGATAGACCCGCTGGGAGCTGCAGGATCCGCTGATGCTCCTGCACTCACTCGGACTGCACGGTGTCTTCATCGGCGCACAGGCCGTGGCCGAGGGATCCCTGACGAGGCGCCAGCTCCAGCAGGGGCCCTACGTGCGCGTGCTGCACGGGGTGTACGCCGACCCCTCGTTGCCACGCGATCACGCGCTCCGATGCCGGGCCACAGCACTGCTCATGCCGGAGAGGGCCGCTCTGGGCGGCCGCTCCGCCGCGGCGCTCCTGGGTGGACCGCAGCCTGCCTACTCAGATCCGGTCACCGTCGTCGTCCCGCCGGACGTGACCTGGACCGGGCCCCGGGGCGTTCGGGTACACCGCGCCGAGCTGGCGCCGGAGGACGTTCGGACGTCAGACCACCAGCTCCTGCACACCACCCCGCTCAGGACGGCCTGGGACGTCGCGGCGCTGGAGCCCATAGCGACAGCGGTCGGTGTGCTCGATGCTCTGGTCGGTGCCGGTCGGGTAGACGTCGAGGCGTTGCGACGTCTGCTGCACGACCGTGGCGGACGGTGGGGGAGCCGGCGGGTGCGTCGCGCGTTCGAGCTGGTGGACGGACGCAGCGGGTCGCCACCCGAGTCCTGGGTGCGCGTGGCCTGCGCACTGGCCGGCCTTCCGTCGCCGGTACCCCAGTACGAGGTCGTGGAAGGCGGGAACTGGCTCGCCCGTGTCGACCTGGCCTGGCCCGACGCGCGGCTGATCGTCGAGTACGAGGGGGCCTACCACTTCGACGGAGTGCAGATCGTCCGCGACGACGCACGGTTGGCTCGTCTGGTCGCCGCCGGGTGGCGGGTGATCCGTCTGGCCGCCCACGACCTGCGTGACATGGACGCCGTCGTCCGGCGGATCGCTGAGGCCCTCGCCACACCGCCGATCGCCGGCTGACGTCGTCCGTGCTTTATCGCGATAAAGCACGCAGACAGCGACGGACGCCGCGCTCCGGAGAGCGGCGGCGTCCGTCGGGGATGCGTCAGGTCAGGACTTGAAGGCGTCCTTGATGTTCTCGACGCCCTGCTTGAGGTTGCTCTTCGTCTCTTCCTTCTGTCCCTCGGCCTGGAGGTCGCGGTTATCGGTGGCGTCGCCGACCGCCTGCTTGCCCTTGCCGGAGAGCTCTTCGATCTTGTTCGTCAGCTTGTCGGTGCCGCTCATGGGTTACGCACTCCTCTTCTCGATGTCCGTACCGAGCTGCGGATACCCCGGCTGAGGGGCGTTGAACATGCGCCGGACGGCGGACCGCAAGGCGTCCGGCGAACCGGCCGGGGGAGCGGGAAACAGTGGCGGCTGGAGGGCCCGGAAGGTGTCGAAGTTACGGTTGGGGTGCAGATCGTGAGCCCAGGTCACAACTCGATGACGTCCGTGGACACCCTCTTCGGGGCGTGCCTAGGGTCCACCCGTCGTACTGGGGAGGTCTACCTCCCGGGTGCGTTTCGCTCGTGACCAATCAGTCGTCCGACGGCCCCACTGCGGCCGTGGACCGACCTGTCCGTTCCCCCCGCGCACGCGGGACGAGGGAGGCCTTGCACGTGAAGTTGAGCAAGCGGAGTAGTTCGCTCGTCGCGACGGCCATCGCAGCCGCGCTGCTGATGACCGCCTGCGGCGGTAGCGACGAGGGTGGCGAGGAGGGCGGCACCGGCGACGGTGGCGGCACCTTCAGCATGTACATCGGTGAGCCGCAGAACCCCCTGGTTCCCGGCAACACCACCGAGAGCGAGGGCGACCAGGTCGTCAACTCCCTCTGGACCGGTCTGGTCACCTACTCGGACTCCGGTGAGGTCGAGTACAACGGCGTCGCGGAGTCGATCGAGTCCGACGACAACACCACCTGGACCGTCACGCTCAAGGACGGCTGGACCTTCCACGACGGCTCGCCGGTGAACGCGCAGTCCTTCGTCGACGCGTGGAACTACACCGCCTACAGCCCCAACGCCCAGGGCGGCTCCGGCTACCTGTCGCGCATCGCGGGCTACGCGGACCTGCAGGCCCCCGTGGACGAGGCGACCGGCGAGCCCGCCGGTGAGCCCGCCGCCACCGAGATGAGCGGTCTGGCGGTCGTCGACGACACGACCTTCACGATCACCCTGAGCTCCGCCTTCGCCCAGTGGCCGGCGGTCGTCGGGTACAACCCGTTCTACCCGCTGCCCACGGCCTTCTTCGACGACCCAGAGGCGTTCGGCACCCAGCCGATCGGCAACGGTCCGTTCAAGGCCGACGGCGAGTTCGTCCCGGGCGAGGGCATCACCCTGAGCCGCTACGACGACTACGCCGGTGACAACAAGGCCCAGGCCGAGGGCGTCGAGTACCGCGTCTACGCCGAGGTGGGCACCGCCTACACCGACGTGCAGGACGGCAACCTCGACATCGTCGACGTCATCCCGCCCGACGCCCTGGCGACGGCCGAGGACGAGTTCGGTGACCGGTTCATCCGCACCGAGTCCTCGCAGATCACCTACATCGGGTTCCCGACCTACGACGAGCGCTACGCCGACCCGCGGGTCCGCCAGGCCATCTCGATGGCGATCGACCGGGAGGCCATCTCCCAGGCGATCTTCGAGGGCACCCGCACCCCGGCCGACTCCTTCATCGCGCCGGTCGTCGACGGCTACCGCGAGGGCGCCTGCGAGTACTGCGCCCTCGACGTGGAGCGGGCCAACGACCTGCTCGACGAGGCGGGCTTCGACCGCAGCCAGCCGGTCGAGCTGTGGTTCAACTCCGGCGCCGGCCACGACGCGTGGATGGAGGCCGTGGGCAACCAGCTGCGCGAGAACCTCGGTGTCGAGTTCGTCCTCCAGGGCAACCTCGACTTCTCGGAGTACCTGCCGCTCGGTGAGAACAAGGGCTTCACCGGCCCCTACCGCTACGGCTGGAGCTTCGACTACCCGAGCGCCGACAGCTACCTGACCCCGCTGCTCATCCCGGCCTCGCAGCCGCCGGCGGGTTCGAACTACAGCTTCTACGACAACCCCGAGGTCACCGCTCTGCTGCTGCAGGGTGACCAGGCGTCCACCCCCGAGGAGGCCATCGAGTCGTACCAGGCGGCCGAGGACCTCGTGGTCCAGGACATGCCGATGGCTCCGCTGTTCTTCACGGAGATCCAGTCGGTCACCTCGGAGAATGTCGACAACGTCACGCTGGACCTCTTCCAGCGCGTCCGCGTCGAGAACGTCACCGTCGTCGGCTGACCCCAGCACCACCCGCACGACCCGCCGGGGGCGCTGTCTCGAAGCAGACAGTCGCCCCCGGCGGCGCGCGTGCCTCCTGCGGGGGGCACGATGTAACCCGGCGCGACCGCCGACCGTGGTCGCGCATCTACGGCGCGCCCCGCTGATCGCGGGGGCGCACATACCTGAGGGGGAACATGGGCCGCTATGTAGCGCGCCGCCTCTTGCTGACGATCCCGGTCCTGCTCGGCGCGTCCTTCCTGATCTTCGCGATGGTCTACGCGCTGCCCGGTGATCCCATCCGCGCTCTGGCAGGCGACCGCCCGCTCTCGCCGGCCGTGGTGGCCCAGCTCCGCGACGACTTCAACCTCAACGATCCGCTCGGCGTGCAGTACCTGAAGTACATCGGCGACCTGTTCCAGGGCGACCTGGGGACCGACTTCAGCGGCCGCGCCGTCAAGGACACGATCGCCCGCACCCTGCCGGTGACGGTCAAGCTCGCCGCGGTGGCGGTCTTCTTCGAGGTCGTCATCGGCATCGTCGCCGGCGTCCTCGCCGGCATCCGCCGCAACGGCTTCTTCGACAACCTCGTGCTGGTCTCGACCACGCTGATCGTGTCCATCCCGATCCTCGTGCTCGCCTTCATCTCCCAGTACGTGTTCGGCCTGCAGCTCGGGTGGTTCCCGATCGCCGGCACGCGGGAGGGGCTGTACAGCTACATCCTCCCGGGCCTGGTGCTCGCGTCCGGATCCCTGGCCTACGTCGCCCGGCTGACCCGCACGAGCCTGGCCGAGAACCTGCGGGCCGACTACGTCCGGACGGCGCGGGCGAAGGGCCTCCCGAACCGGACGATCATCGTGCGGCACACCCTCCGCAACAGCCTGATCCCGGTCGTCACGTTCATCGGCGCCGACATCGGTGCCCTGCTCGGCGGCGCGATCGTCACGGAGTCGGTCTTCAACCTGCCCGGCATCGGCCGCGAGGTCTACGACGCCATCCGCCAGCAGGAGGGCGCCGTGGTGGTCGGGATCGTCACCCTGCTCGTCTTCTTCTTCATCTTCTTCAACCTGGTCGTGGACGTGCTCTACGCCGTCCTCGACCCGAGGATCCGCTATGACTGAGTCGCAGCAGCAGCAGGACCTCCGCCACGACGAGGTGCTGGCCGGCACCACCACCGGCCTGGCCGAGCCGTCGGTCGACGTCACCAACGAGCGCCAGAACAGCCTCTGGAGCGACGCCTGGAAGACGCTCAAGCGCAATCCGCTCTTCTGGATCGGCGCCGTCTTCGGGCTGGTCTTCACGCTGATGGCGATCGCGCCGCAGTGGTTCGCCCGCGGCGCCGACCCCCGCGATTGCAACCTGTCCAACTCGCGCCAGACGCCGTCGGCCGAGCACTGGTTCGGCTTCGACCAGCAGGGCTGCGACTACCTGGCCAACGTCGTCTACGGGGCGCGCAGCTCGCTGATCATCGGCATCACCGCCGTGCTCGTGGTGCTGCTGCTCGGCATCGTCGTCGGCGCGATCGCCGGCTACTTCGGCGGCTTCACCGACGGCCTGCTCGCCCGGATCGCCGACATCTTCTACGGCCTGCCGCTGATCCTCGGTGCGCTGGTGCTGCTGCGGGTCGGCCCCTCGACCGACATCCCGATCATCAACACCCGCGGACCGGGGGCGGTGGCGCTCGCGCTCGCGCTGTTCGGCTGGATGACCGCGATGCGGCTGGTCCGCTCGCAGGTCATCGCGGTCAAGAGCTCGGACTACGTGGCCGCCGCCCGGGCCATGGGTGCGTCGAGCCCGCGTATCCTCGTGCGGCACATCCTCCCGAACGCCGTCGCGCCGGTGCTGGTCTACGCGACCATCACCATCGGTGTGCTGATCGCTGCCGAGGCCACGCTGACCTACCTCGGCGTGGGGCTGCAGCGGCCGGCCATCTCGTGGGGTCTGCAGATCGACGCAGGGCAGGACCTGCTGCGCACCGCGCCGCACCTGGTGCTGTTCCCGAGCCTGATCCTGACCCTCACCGTGATGGCGTTCATCATGATGGGCGACGCCCTGCGCGACGCCCTCGACCCGAGGCAGCGCGCATGACCACTCTTCCCAGCTCCGCGTCGTCCGTACGCGACGGCGGCAGCTCGGCGCCGATCCTCTCCGTCGAGGACCTCTTCGTCGAGTTCCGCACCCGCGAGAGCACCGTCAACGCCGTCAACGGCATCAGCTACACCGTGTCCGCGGGGGAGACCCTGGCGATCCTGGGGGAGTCCGGCTCCGGCAAGTCGGTCTCGGCCCAGGCGATCATGGGCATCCTCGACTCGCCGCCCGCGGTCATCCCGCGCGGCGAGATCTGGTTCGACGGCAAGAACCTGCTCACGCAGCCGGCCGAGGAACAGCGCAAGGTACGGGGCCCGGGGATCTCGATGATCTTCCAGGACGCGCTCTCGTCGCTGAACCCGGTCTACAGCGTCGGCTTCCAGATCGGCGAGATGTTCCGCGCGCACCGCGGCCTCTCCAAGAAGGAGGCCAAGCAGCGCGCGGTCGAGCTGATGGACCGCGTCCGGATCCCGGCCGCCGCCCAGCGGGTGAACGACTACCCGCACCAGTTCTCCGGCGGCATGCGGCAGCGGGTCATGATCGCGATGGCGATCGCCCTCGACCCCAAGATCCTCATCGCGGACGAGCCGACCACCGCCCTCGACGTGACGGTCCAGGCGCAGGTCATGGACCTGCTCAAGGACCTGCAGCGGGAGACCGGGATGGGCCTGGTGCTCATCACCCACGACCTCGGCGTCGTGAACGAGGTCGCCGACAACGTGGCGGTCATGTACGCCGGCCGCGTCGTCGAGCGGGGGACCGTCGACGACGTCTTCACCAACCCGGCCCACCCCTACACCGAGGGCCTGATGAACTCGGTGCCGCAGGTGGAGAGCAAGGGCGGGCGGCTGCGGCCGATCACCGGCCAGCCGCCGAACCTGGCGAAGATCCCGTCCGGCTGCCCCTTCCACCCGCGCTGCGCCCGCCGCCGCCTGGGCGCCGAGGCGCTCCCCGGCCGCGACTGCGCCGGTGACGTCCCGCCGCTGCGGCTGGTCGTGCCGGGTCGCGAGGCCGCCTGCCACTACAGCGAGGAGGTGCTCGGTGTCTGAGCCCACCGGAGCCACTGCCGCGTCCGCCGTCCCCCAGGGGACCGAGGCGGAGGAGGCGCTGCCGCCGGCGCCGCCGCCCGGGGCGCCGCTGCTGGAGATCAAGGGCCTGAAGAAGCACTTCCCACTCACGCAGGGCATCGTCTTCAAGCGCACGATCGGGCACGTCCGGGCCGTGGACGGCGTGGACCTCACCCTGCGCCGCGGCGAGACGATGGGCCTGGTGGGCGAGTCCGGTTGCGGCAAGTCCACGGTCTCGAAGCTGCTCGTGGCGCTGGAGAAGCCGACCGACGGCTCGATCCTCTACAAGGGCCGGGACGTCGCCAAGATGGGCGGCCGCGCGCTCAAGCAGTACCGCCGCGAGGTCCAGATCATCTTCCAGGACCCGTACGCGTCGCTGAACCCGCGCATGACCGTCGGTGACATCGTCGCCGAGGGCTGGTCGGTGCACGCCGACATCGCGCCCCGCAAGGGGCGGCTCAAGCGCACGCAGGAGCTCATGGACCGGGTCGGCCTCAACCCCGACTTCGTCAACCGCTACCCGCACCAGTTCTCCGGCGGTCAGCGCCAGCGCATCGGGATCGCCCGCGCCCTGGCCCTCCAGCCCGAGATCATCATCTGCGACGAGCCGGTGTCGGCCCTCGACGTCTCGGTCCAGGCGCAGGTGGTCAACCTGCTCGAGGACCTGCAGGACGACTTCGGGCTGTCCTACCTGTTCATCGCCCACGACCTGTCGGTGGTGCGCCACATCTCCGACCGCGTGGCCGTGATGTACCTCGGCAGCGTCGTCGAGGAGGGCACCGACGCGCAGGTGTACGGCTCGCCGTCGCACCCCTACACGCAGGCGCTGCTCTCGTCGGTCCCGCTGCACGAGCCGGCGCTGCGCGGGCAGAAGGACCGGATCCTGCTCCAGGGCGACGTCCCGAGCCCGGCGAACCCGCCGTCCGGGTGCCGGTTCCGCACCCGCTGCTGGAAGGCGCAGGACATCTGCGCCGTCGAGCCGCCGGCGCTGATCGACCGCGGCCAGGGTCACCCGGCCGCCTGCCACTTCGCCGAGGCCCGCGAGGTCGTCCCGGTCGACGTCGACTGAGGTCGTCGCGGGGCGATCCGGCAGGATCGCCCCGTGACCACGCCAGATCGACGCATGCTGCTCGTGCACGCCCACCCCGACGACGAGACGATCGGCAACGGGGCCACGATGGCCCGGTACGTCGCCGAGGGGGCGCAGGTCACCCTGCTCACCTGCACGCTGGGCGAGGAGGGGGAGATCCTCGTCCCCGAGCTCGAGCAGCTGGCCGCGGACCAGGCCGACCAGCTGGGCGGCTACCGCATCTGGGAGCTGCGCGCGGCGATGGACGCCCTCGGCGTCACCGACATCCGCTTCCTCGGCGGTGCCGGCCGGTACCGCGACTCCGGGATGATGGGTGTCCCGTCGAACGAGAAGCCGCGCGCCTTCTGGAACGCCGACCTCGACGAGGCCGTCGGCCATGCGGTGGCGGTTGTCCGCGAGGTGCGGCCGCAGGTCGTGGTGACCTACGACGAGAACGGCGGCTACGGGCACCCCGACCACATCCAGGCCCACCGGGTCGCGATGGGCGCGGTGGCGGCCGCCGCCGACCCCGCCTACCGCCCCGACCTCGGCGAGGCCTGGTCGGTGTCGAAGGTCTACTGGAACTGCATGCCGCGCTCGGTGCTCCAGCAGGGCATCGAGGCGATGGCAGCCGCGGGCGACGACACGTTCTTCGAGGGCGTCAGCAGCGCCGACGACTTGCCGTTCGCCGTACCCGACGAGGTCGTGACGGCCGCCGTCGACGCGTCGGCCTTCGGGCGGCACAAGGACGCCGCCATGCGGGCGCACCCCACCCAGATCCTGGTCGACGGCCCGTTCTTCGCCCTGTCGAACAACCTGGGGCTCGAGGTGCTGGGCGTCGAGTACTACCGGCTGGTGCAGGGCGAACGGGGACCCGCGGGCCCTGGACCCGACGGCTGGGAGGACGACCTGTTCGCCGGGCTGCCCGGATGAGACCGGTCGAGCGGCTGGGCTGGGCCCTCGCCGCCGTCGTCCTCGGCACGTGGCTCGCCCTGGTCGAGGTCTTCTGGCTGCCGCTGCGGGTGGGCGGCGTCCTCGTGCCGCTGTCGATCGTCGTCGCCGTCGTCGGCAACTTGCTGCTGCCCGCGGCGGCGCTGCGCTGGTCGGGCAGCCGGCTGGTCGCCGTCCTGCCCGCCGTCGCCTGGCTCGTGGTGGCGATCGGCGCCATGGTCCGCAGGCCGGAGGGGGATCTCGTCATGACCGGCGCTGGGGCGACCGGGGTGGTCAACCTGGCGTTCCTGATGATCGGCGTGCTGGCGGCCGCGTTCTCCGTCGGGCGGGTGCTCGCCGGACCGCGCCGGCCGCCGGTCAGGCCGGAGAGCGCCCCGGCTCCGGACCCAGCCGGTAGTGGTACCGGTGGTGCTCGGTGAAGCCCAGCCGCTCGTAGAGGGCCAGCGCCCCGGCGTTCGTCCCGGCGACCTGGAGCAGGCAGGAGTGGCCGCCCCGCTCGCGGGCCCAGGACCCCAGCGCCGCCATGACCGCGGTCGCCAGGCCCTGCCGGCGCGATCCCTCGTCCACGGTCACGGCGGTGACCACCAGCCAGCCGTCGGTCACCACACCGCGGGCGACGGCGGCCAGCGGGGCCGGCGCCGGAGCGGTGCGGACGGCGGCGAACACCGGCTCGTCCGCCGCGACCAGGACCTCCAGCGCCACCGGGGGCAGCGGTGTGCCGCGGTAGCGGTAGCCCAGCAGCCAGGCCTCGTCCGGCTCCGGCGCGAGGTCGACCGGCACCGACGGTTCGCCCCAGCCGTCGAGCGGCGCGGTGAGCACCAGGTTGTCGTCGTCGCGGGTCCAGCCGGCGGCGGCGAGCGCGTCGTCGGCCGCCTCGGCACCGGGCAGCGGCACCTGGGCGCGCGGCCGCAGCCCGCGCTCGGCGTACCAGCGGGCCACCGCGGCGACGGCGGTCGGCAGGTCGGTGGGCGGGTCGCCCGCGACCAAGACCGAGTTGGCCCGCCCGGTGAAGCCGCCGCCGGCGCGCAGCAGCCAGCCGCCGAGTCGCTCCTGCTCGAGGCCGCGCCAGGTGCGGGCGGCCAGCCGCTCGAGCTCGAACACGTCCCGCACGTCGGCCATGCCGGTGATCATGCCGGGCGGCGCGGGGCGGTCAGGACGGCTGGGGGACCCCGCGCTGGGTGGGGATGCCGCCGCGCGGGACGAACCTGGGCTGCTCGGCCAGCCAGGCGAGGAACCGCTCGGCGGGCATGGGGCGGGCGATGTGGTAGCCCTGGGCGTAGTCGCAGCCCCACGCGCGCAGCGCGGCGAGCGTCGGGGCGTCCTCGACGCCCTCGACGACCATGGTCATGTCGAGGTCCAGGCTCAGCTGCAGGGTGCTGCGGACGATCGCGGCCGCGCGCTCGTCCGACGTCAGGTCGCTCACGAAGCTGCGGTCGAGCTTGAGCTCGTCGACCGGGAGCGCCCGCAGGTAGGACAGCGACGAGTAGCCGGTGCCGTAGTCGTCGATCGACAGCCGGACGCCCAGCCGCCGCAGCCCCGCCATGACCTGCTGGCTCCGGGCCGCGTCGGCCATGAGCACGTCCTCGGTGATCTCGAGGATCAACGCGTCCGCGGGCACGTCGAAGGAGTCGAGCAGCATCTCCACCTGCTCGGGCAGGGCGACGTCCTGCAGGTTGGAGACCGACAGGTTGACCGCCACGGTCAGGTCCAGGCCACCCGCCCGCCACGCCCGCAGGTCGCGCAGCGACCGCTCCAGGACGCGCAGCGCGAGCCTGCGCATCAGGCCCGCCTGCTCGGCGAGCGGGAGGAACACGTCGGGGTAGAGCAGGCCGCGCTCGGGGTGGTTCCAGCGCACCAGCGCCTCGACGCCGGTGACGCCGCCGGTCCGCAGGTCCAGCTTCGGCTGGTAGTGGACGTCGAGCTGGTCGGTGTCCAGTGCCGTGCGCAGCTGCTCGAGGGTCTCCAGCCGGTCGCGGGAGGCGGTCGACCCGTCCGGTGCCCAGATCTCGTAGCCGTTGCGGCCGCGCTTGGCCACGTACATCGCGGTGTCCGCACGGGCCAGCAGCAGCGACCGGTCCCGCCCGTGCTCCGGGCAGAGCGCGACGCCGATGCTGGCGTCGACGTGCAGGGGCATCCCGTCGAGCACGAACGCGTCGCGCAGGGCGGCGATGAGCCGGCCCGCCACCTCCTCGGCGCGGGCGGCGTCGGCACCGGGCAGGAGGACGGCGAACTCGTCACCGCCCATGCGCGCCAGCAGGTCGCCGGGCTGCAGCGCCCGCTCCAGGCGCGGCCCCACCAGGCAGAGCAGGTCGTCGCCGACGCTGTGCCCGAAGCTGTCGTTGATCTCCTTGAACCGGTCGAGGTCGATCATGAGGACGGCGCAGTCGGCGTCGGAACCGTAGACGGTGGTCTCGAGCTCCTCGATGAACCGGCGGCGGTTGGCCAGCCCGGTCAGCGGGTCGTGGTGGGCCTCGGTCGCCAGCTGCTGGAGGCGCAGCTTCTCGACGGCGCGCAGGGCGGCGTTCTCCACGACCAGGGACCCCTCGAGGGTCACCTGGCGGACGGCCTCGCGGACCTCGGCGGACCACGTGCGGGGCTGGGACACCGAGCCGCTGACGACCAGCCCGAGCAGCCGGTCGCCGGAGAACAGGGGCACGCTGACGTAGGAGGCCAGGTCGATGGCCCGGGTCAGACGCGGGTCGAGCAGGTCGTCGTCCGGCGCGTCCTCGACGAAGACCGGCAGCCTCTGCTCGGCGGTGAGCCGCCAGAGCGGCACGTCGGCGGCGGGGCGCCCCACCAGCTGGGTCGCGATGACCTGCTTGTGCTCCTGCGGCCAGTCCACGTGCCGGACCTCGCCGATGGTGCCGTCGTCGGCGATCAGGTAGGCCGCGCTGCGGTCGGTGCCGGCCAGGCGCTGGACGGCGCGGGCGAGCACCTCCGCGGCCTCGGACACCCCGGTGGCCCCGGCGCCGTCGACCAGCATCTGCCGGACGACGCGGGCGGTCGTGAGGGAGGCGGCGCGGGCCTCGCTGGTGCGGGCCTGCTCGATCACGCCACCGAGGTGCGCGCCGGCTGCCGCGGCGAGCCGGCGGACGTCCTCGGAGAAGGGCCGCACCACGGTGCTGTCCAGGGTGAGGACGCCGGCGAGGTGGGGGCTGCGCCCGATCGGGACGGCGAGGCCCGAGGCGACGCCGAACTTCTCGACCCACCAGCCCGAGAGCAGGCCGGAGTCCTTGTCGGCCGTCATCGGCCGGCCGGTGCGCAGCACCGTCTCGGCCAGGTGCATCCCGACCGGGGCGTTGATGAACTGCTCCCAGGTGGCCACGTCGCGGCGCCCGTCGGCGTAGGCGGCCATGCGCGGCACGAGCCGGCCGTCCTCGAGCAGGAAGATGCAGGCCCGCTCGACCTCGCCCAGCTCGGCCAGCTGGCGGCAGGCGGAGCCGAGGAGGTGGTCCATCGACTGCGCCTTCGACGCGGACTCGATCAGGCTGAGCAGCACCTCGACCTGGGCGGTCCGGCGCTTCTCGGAGCGGCGGGTCCAGGCCTCGGACAGCGCGACGGCGAGCCGGGGGGTCACCTGGCGGAGCAGGTGGGGTGCGGCCGCGGCGGACGGCTCGATGGTCAGGATGCCGACCACCTGGCCGTCGACGAGCAGCGGCTCGCCGTGCGCGGACCGCACACCCCGCTCGGCGAGCTCCTTGTCGGAGAGCCGGCGGCCCTCGGCCTTCGCGACGAGCGACTTCCGGCTGCGGACGATCGCGGCCATGAACGGCGAGCTGGAGAGCGTGACGGCGGTGCGGGGGGTCGCCGCGGGCGTGGCGTCGGCCGGGTCGGCGACCGCCTGCCGGAAGGGGACGACCATCTCGGTCGAGGCCTCGTGCACCCACACCGACACCCGCGTCGCCCCCGCGGAGGCGCGCAGGCGGGCGAGCAGGCCCTCGAGCGCCGCCTGGGCGTCGTAGGGCGACGCCTGCACCCAGTGGCGCGTCTGCTCTGACACGGGATCGAGATCGGCAGGCCGGCGGAATGCTTGAGCCGCCGCCTCCGCCCACCCCCTACGGGGTGAGGGCCGCCCGCCCCGATCGGGCACCCGTCGCGCCCGGTCGCCCGGCCGCGCGGCATACTGAGCGCGATCGATCGACCCTGGCCCCGACCAGGGATCGTGCTCCGCGTCCCCGGGAGGGAACCACCGTGACCTACGTCATCACACAGGCCTGCGTCGACGTCCTCGACAAGGCGTGCATCGACGAGTGCCCGGTGGACTGCATCTACGAGGGCGACCGGATGCTCTACATCCACCCCGACGAGTGCGTCGACTGCGGTGCCTGCGAGCCGGTCTGCCCGGTCGAGGCGATCTACTACGAGGACGACGTCCCGGACAAGTGGCGGGACTTCTACAACGCCAACGTGGAGTTCTTCTCCGACCTCGGCAGCCCCGGCGGTGCGGCGAAGACCGGCAAGATCGGCAAGGACCACCCGTTGGTCGCCGCGCTGCCGCCGCAGGGCGAAGGGCACTGACGGCCCCCTTGGCCGGCGACACGGCCCCGGGGACGTCCCGGTCGCTGCCGGACTTCCCGTGGGACGCCCTGACCGGGGCCCGCAGCCGCGCCGCGGAGCACCCCGGCGGGGTGGTCGATCTCTCGATCGGCACCCCGGTCGACGACACCCCGGCACTGCTGTCCGCGGCGCTGACCGCCGCGGGCAACGCCCCGGGTTACCCGACCGCCCTGGGCACGCCGGAGCTCCGCACGGCCGCGGCCGGCTGGCTCCGGCGCCGGCTCGGCGTGGAGATCGGCGACCCGCTGGCCGCCGGCGGCCCCGCGCTGGTGCCGACGGTGGGGTCCAAGGAACTGGTCGCCCTGCTGCCGACCCTGCTCGGGCTCCGGACCGGCACGGTGATCGTCCCGGAGGTCGCGTACCCGACCTACGAGGTCGGCGCCGTGCTCGCCGGGCTGGCCGTACGCCGCACCGACGTCCCGCCGCCGGACGCGGCCGGCGTCGTGCTGGTGTGGCTGAACTCGCCGGGCAACCCGCACGGCCGCGTGCTGAGCGACGACCAGCTCCGCGCGTGGGTCTCGTGGGGCCGGGCGCACGGCGTCCCGGTCGTCGCCGACGAGTGCTACGTGACGCTGGGCTGGGACGTCGAGCCCCGCTCGCTGCTGCACCCCGCCGTCGCCGGCGGGGACCACACCGGCCTGCTGGCGGTGCACTCCCTGTCCAAGCAGTCGACGGCGGCCGGGTACCGGGCGGGCCTGCTCTCCGGTGACCCGGCCCTCGTCCGCCCGGTCTGGGAGGTCCGGCGGCACCTCGGCCTGCTGGTCCCCGGTCCGGTGCAGGCCGCGATGGCGGCGGCCCTGGACGACGACGCGCACGTCGAGGCGCAGCGCGAGCGGTACCGCGCCCGCCGGGACGTGCTGGCCGCCGCCGTCCGCAGCGCCGGGCTGCGCATCGACCACTCCGAGGCGGGGCTGTACCTCTGGGCGACCCGCGACGAGGACTGCTGGACGACGATCGACTGGCTGGCCGACCTGGGCATCGTCGCCGCGCCCGGCAGCTTCTACGGCCCGGCCGGCGCCCGGCACGTCCGCCTGGCGCTGACCGCCACCGACGAGCGGATCGCCGCGGCGGCGGAGCGGCTGGGCGGCTGAGCGCTCAGCCGGTCACTGCGGCTCGCGGTACCGGATGACGGTGCCGGCGCCGACCCGGCGGGCGGCGGTCAGGCTGAGCAGCGCCCGGCGCAGCACCTCGCCGGCGTCGGCGTCGCCGACCACGGGTGCGATCCCCGCAGCGGCGGTGAGGCCCGGGACCCCGAGCGCCGGGACGGCGGCCACGAGCCGGGCCGCGGCCGTCTCGGCCGCGGTGACCGGGCCGCCGAGCACGACGGCGAACTCGCCGGGCCCGGACTTGCCGAGGAAGTCGTCGGCGCGCAGCGAGCTCGCCAGCAGAGCGGTGACCTGGGCCAGGGTGCTCTGCGCGGTGGGCCAGCCGTCGTCGCGGCGCAGGAGGCCGATGACCATGAGGGTGGCGGTGCCGCCGGCGGTCTGCTGCTCGGCGATGCGGCCGAGGACGGCGTCGCGGGAGGGCAGCAGGGCGGTCACGTCGGAGACCGCTGCCTCGGGCGCGGCCGCGAGGGGAGTGGTGTCGTGTGCGGTCGTCATGGGAGAGCTGTCGGCGTCCCGGCCGGTCGCATTGAGGGTCTGACCGGCGGCTTCCCCCTCGCGGGGGACGGCGGTCAGCCCTCGGCGCAGGGGCTGCGGCCCTGCTGGAGGGCCGCCGTGAGTTCCACGGCCATCCCCTCGTGCTGCTGGTAGAGCTCCGGGAAGCCGCTGCGCTGGACGGCCTGGGCGACGTCGGTGAGCCGGCCGGTGTCCCAGCCGGGCACCTGGACGAGGCGGTCGTAGAAGATGCCGGCCGCGTAGACCGGGTCCTGCACCTGGTCCTCGGACCCCCACCCCTGCGAGGGTCGCTGCTGGAAGAGGCCCAGGGAGTCGCGGTCGCCGTGGTCGAGGTTGCGCAGCCGCGATTCCTGCTGCGCCGTCGCCAGCGCGATCACGATCGCGCGGTCGGGCAGCCCGCGGTCCCTGCCGACCTGGGCGATGGTCTGCGCGTTGCCGAGCTGCTCGTCGGTCAGCGTCACGCCGGAGGCGGGCAGCCGGCAGCCGTCCGCGGCCATGTCGCTCCTCGGGTCCCAGGCCACGCCGACGAGCACGGCGGCGGCGACGAGCAGGGCGGGCCACCACTTCCGCGCGAGCTGCTCGAGCGGGCGGCGACGACGTGACGGCCGGCGGCCGCCTTTCCTGCGGCGCTGCCCCTTCCGGCCCGGCGCGGGACGACCGGAGCTGTGCAGGGTGACCATCGCGTTCGACTGTAGGTGCCGTTCCTGGACGTTCCCTGGAACGGCGAGCCGTTCAGTTCGCGTGCAGCTCCGCGTTGAGCGCGCCCCAGCTGCCCTCGCGGGGGAGGGCCTCGAGGGCGCCGCTCACGCTGTTGCGGCGGAACAGCAGGCCGCTGCGCCCCGACAGCTCGCGGGCCTTGACCACCGAGCCGTCGGGCAGGGTCACGCGGGACCCGCCGGTGACGTAGCACCCCGCCTCGACGACGCACCCGTCGCCCAGCGAGATGCCGATGCCGGCGTTCGCGCCCAGCAGGCAACCCTTGCCGATCGAGATGGTCTCCTTGCCGCCCCCGGACAGCGTCCCCATGATCGAGGCGCCGCCGCCGATGTCGCTGTCGGCGTCCACGACCACGCCGGCGCTGATCCGGCCCTCGACCATCGACGGGCCGAGCGTCCCGGCGTTGTAGTTCACGAAGCCCTCGTGCATGACCGTGGTGCCCTCGGCCAGGTGTGCGCCGAGGCGCACGCGGTCGCCGTCGGCGATGCGGACGCCGGAGGGGATCACGTAGTCGACCATCCGCGGGAACTTGTCCACGCCGAACACGGTCACGTTGCCGACGGCGGCCCGGAGCCGGTGGGCGTTGAAGCCGGCTGCCTCCACCGGCCCGGCGCTGGTCCACGCGACGTTGGTGAGCAGGCCGAAGATGCCGGTGAGGTCGGCCTGGTGCGGGCGGATGAGCCGGTGGGAGAGCAGGTGCAGCCGCAGCCAGACGTCGTGGGTGTCGACCGGCGGCTGGGACAGGTCGGGGATGACCGTGCGCACGGCGATGATCTCCACCCCGCGGGCCTCGTCCCGGCGGACGAGGCCGCCGTAGTCGGGGCCGAGCTCCCCGGAGAGCTCCAGCGCGCCGAGCCGGGTGGTACCCGGCTTGGCGTCGGCGGGAGCACCGAGGCGGGGCTCCGGGAACCAGGTGTCGAGGACCGTTCCCGAGGGGGTCACGGTGGCCAGCCCGGCGGCGACGGCGGAGGTGGGAGCTGCGGCGGTCACGGCCGGAACGCTACCCAGCGCTGCCCGTGCCGGGGCGGGCCGGTCCGGGCGCCGCCCCCTAGGCTCGGCAGTCGTGACCGACCTCCCGCCGCTCGACCTCACCGCCGACGTCCTCGCGCTCACGCGGGCGCTGGTGGACGCGCCGTCGGTCTCCGGCTCGGAGGGGCCGCTCGCCGACGCCGTCGAGGCCGCGCTGCGCGCCCTGGGTGGGCTCGAGGTCGAGCGCGTGGGCGACAGCGTGCTGGCGCGGACCAACCTCGGGCGCGCGTCCCGGGTGGTGCTCGCCGGCCACCTCGACACCGTGCCGATCGCCGACAACGTGCCTTCCGACCTGCGGGAAGCCGACGGGGTACAGCGGCTGTACGGATGTGGCACCAGTGACATGAAGGCCGGCGACGCGGTCATGCTGCGGCTGGCCGGGCGGTTCGGCGTCCCGGGCGCGGAGCCCGCGCACGACCTCACGTTCGTGTTCTACGACAACGAGGAGGTCGAGCACGCGAAGAACGGCCTCGGCCGGGTGGCGCGGGAGAAGCGCGGCTGGCTCTACGGCGACCTCGCCGTCCTCATGGAGCCCACGGACGGCGAGATCGAGGCAGGCTGCCAGGGCACGCTGCGCGCCGTCCTCGAGGTGACCGGCCGGCGGGCGCACAGCGCACGCAGCTGGCTCGGGGTCAACGCCGTGCACGGCGCCGCCGGCATCCTGGCGACCCTGGCCGGGTACGAGGCCCGCGAGGTGGAGATCGACGGCTGCACCTACCGGGAGGGCCTCAACGCCGTCGGGATCGAGGGCGGGGTGGCCGGCAACGTGATCCCCGACGAGTGCCGGGTGACGGTCAACTTCCGCTACGCCCCCGACCGGGACGAGGACGCCGCCGAGGCGCACGTGCGCGAGGTCTTCGCCGACGCGGTGACCGGCGGCGCCACGCTGACCGTCGTCGACAACGCCGGGGGAGCCCTGCCGGGGCTCTCCGAGCCCGCCGCCGCCGACTTCGTCGCCGCGGTGGGCCGCGCGGCGCGGGCCAAGCTCGGCTGGACCGACGTCGCCCGGTTCGCCGCGTTCGGCATCCCGGCGGTGAACTACGGGCCGGGGGACCCGCAGCTGGCCCACACCCGCGAGGAGCACGTCCGCGTGGACCGGCTGCAGCCGGCCGAGGACGCCCTGATCGCCTACCTGTCCGGCACCACCGTCGTGAGGAACCAGGCATGACCCAGCCGCCGTCCCCCCAGCCGCCCGACGGCCGCCGGCCGCGACCCACGCGGCACCGCGGGCCCATCATGCTGCGCGGGGGCGAGCCCGACCCGCAGACCGTCGGCACCACGACCGACCAGCGGCTGCTCGACCGGCGCGGCCCGACGGACTGGGTGCACACCGATCCGTGGCGCGTGCTCCGCATCCAGAGCGAGTTCGTCGAGGGCTTCGGCCTGCTCGCCGAGCTGCCCCGCGCGGTGAGCGTCTTCGGCAGCGCCCGGACGCCGCGGGACCACCCGCACTACGCCGCGGGCGTGGCGATCGGCGCCGCCCTCGCGAACGCCGGCTACGCGGTGATCACCGGCGGCGGCCCGGGGGCGATGGAGGCGGCGAACCGCGGTGCCTCCGAGGCCGGCGGCCTGTCGGTCGGCCTGGGCATCGAGCTGCCGTTCGAGCAGGAGCTCAACGAGTGGGTCGACGTCGGCATCTCGTTCCGCTACTTCTTCGTGCGCAAGACGATGTTCGTGAAGTACGCCCAGGCCTTCGTCATCCTCCCGGGCGGCTTCGGCACCCTGGACGAGCTGTTCGAGGCCCTGACGCTGGTGCAGACGCGCAAGGTGACCCGCTTCCCGGTGATCCTCTTCGGCAGGGAGTACTGGTCGGGGCTGGTCGAGTGGATCCGGACGACGCTGGCCTCCACCGGCACGATCAACGCCGCCGACCTCGACCTGATCACGGTCACCGACGACATCGCCGAGGTCATGTCGGTGATCCAGGCCGCGGACGCCGCCCGGCGCTCCGGCGACGGGGGCGGGGGCATGCAGCAGGTCCAGGTCGACCAGCGTCCCGTCGAGGGCTGATGCTCTCGTTCGTCGCCTTCGTCGTCGGCGTGCTGGTGGTCGGTGCGCTGCTGTTCCTGGGTGCCTCGCTCCTGCTCGGCCGCGGCGAGACCCGGCCTCCGGCGGAGGCCGACCGCTCACCCGTCGCGCTGCCGGGCGACCGGCCGGTGACGGCGGACGACGTCCGGGGGCTGCAGCTGTCGGTGACCGTCCGCGGGTACCGGATGACGGAGGTCGACTGGCTGCTCGACCAGTTCGCCGCGGTCCTCGAGGAGCGCGACGCCGAGATCGCCACCCTGCGCGCCCAGCTGCATCCGGCGCCCGCGCCCGCGACGAAGGAGCAGCAGCCGCCGGACGACGGCGCGGTCGACGAGGAGGAACCCCCGCGTGCCTGACCTGGTGGAGCGCATCGACGTCGACGCACCGCCCGAGCGCGTGTGGGCGCTGCTGACCGACTGGGAGCGGCAGGGCGACTGGATGCTGCTCACCGACGTCCGCACGGTGGGCGACAGCGCGCAGCGGCTGCACGGGCGGCTCGCCGCCCGGACGGGGCTGCCGCTGCCCGGCCGGCGGCGGCTCGGTGTCCTCGACACCATGATCATCACGAAGTGGGACCCGCCCCGGCTGGTCGAGGTCCAGCACACCGGGCGCATCGTGCGCGGGCCCGGCACGTTCGAGGTGCTGCCGCGGGGTGCGCACTCGACGGTCGTCTGCAGCGAGACCTGGTACCTGCCCTACGGCTACCTGGGGGTGGCCGGCTGGTTCCTCTCCCGGCCGCTGGTGCTCTGGGGCCTGCGGCGCTCGCTGCAGCGGCTGGCCGCGCTCGCCGAGCGGGGCTGAGTCAGCGCGGCGAGCGCACGTGGGCCAGCGCCTCGCGCGCGAGCTGCAGGTCGGCCGCCGGGTCGGTGACGGTCGCCCACTCGCGCATCGGGCTGCCCTTGCCGTTGGCGAACGGCGCGCACGTGCCGGCGCCGATCAGCTCGGCCACCCGCGCCGCGGGGAGCTTCACCACGACGCCGCCCTGCACCTGCATCGCGAAGATCGAGCCGTCCACCTTCAGCGCCTCCGACCCGAAGGCGCGCCGACCGCCACCCTCGGCCGGCGGCACCACGCCCGGCGCCCCGGCCAAGGCGTCGACGAGCACGGCGAAGCGTCCGGCAGCGTCCACGCGCACATCCCAGCCCTCCGGCCGGTCGCCCCGCAAGACCGTCGGCGTCGTGGGCGAGGATGCTGCCGTGACGACGAGGGAGGACCGGCCGTGAGCCGCCGGGGCTGGGCGCTGTTCCTGACCATGTCGGTCATCTGGGGCATCCCGTACCTGCTCATCAAGGTGGCCGTCGACGAGGTCTCGCCGGAGATGCTCGTGTTCGTCCGCTGCGTGGTGGGAGCGGCTCTGCTGCTCCCGTGGACCATCGCGACGGGCCGGCTGCGGCCGGCGCTGCGCCACTGGCGGGCGCTGCTGCTGTTCACCCTGCTGGAGATGGCCGGCCCCTGGTTCCTCATCGCCTACGCCGAGGGGACGCTGTCGAGCTCCCTCACCGGGCTGCTCGTCGCCGGCGTCCCCTTCGTGGCGGCCCTGGCTGCGCGCGTGGCCGGTGAGGACGAACGGCTGACCCCGATCCGGATCCTGGGCATGGCGATCGGCGTCGTCGGCATCGCCGTCCTGCTGGGGCTGGACTTCCACGGTGCCCAGCTGCTGCCCCTGCTCGCGATAGGGCTCGTCCTGATCGGCTACGCCACCGGCCCGCTCGTCGTCTCCCGGGCGCTGCCCGACGTGTCCGGCGTGGCCGCCAGCTCGATCGCCCTGTTCGTCACCGCGGTCGTCTACGCGCCGTTCGCCCTGCCGGACTCCGGTCAGCTGGCCGACGTGTCGGCCCCTGCCTGGCTGTCGCTGATCGGGCTGGGCGTCATCTGCACCGCGCTCGCGCTGGCGCTGTTCTTCTCCCTGATCCGGGAGGTCGGCCCGCAGCGGGCCCTGGTGATCACGTTCGTCAACCCGGCGGTGGCGGTCCTGCTCGGCGTCGTCCTGCTCGACGAGCCCTTCACCCTCGGCATCGCCCTGGGCCTGCCGCTGGTGCTGGTGGGCTGCGTCCTCGCCACCCGCCGCAGCCCCGTGCCCAGCCGGCCGTCCGAGCTGTGCGACGTGGACTCCGCCGTCCCCTGAGTCAGCCGAGGCGGCGCAGCTCCGGCCAGATCTCGCGCCACGGCACCCGGCGGTCGGTGGCGACGAGCACCGGCGTGCCCTGCTCGTCGTTGTCGAGGCCGACGCCGTTGTCCACGGTGCCGGCGGTCTCGACCTCCCCGAACCAGCGCGCCAGCCGCTCGTCGTCGATCCCCACGGCGACGACGGCGTCGACGTCCTCCGGCGGCACCCCCCAGGTCCAGTACGAGTTGTGGCCGCTGTAGGCGGGCCCGAGGTCCGGCGCGAACCTGTCGACGGCGCCGGCCTGCCCGTAGTTCGAGGTGAGGACGACGACCGGCTCGCCGGCGGGGAGCTGGCCGCGGGCGGCGCGAACCTCGGCGACCAGGCGCGGCCAGCCGACGGTCTCGCCGGCGTCGTAGTTGACGTCGGGCACCGGGGTGCCGGCCAGCCGATCAACGGGCACCACGGGGAGCCCGAGCGTCCCGTCGATCGCCAGGCTGAGGACGAGGGCCGCGATCACCAGCCCCGCGCGCACCCGGCGGGCGCCCCGGCGCGTCCAGTCGACGACCGGGCCGGCGCCGGCGGCCAGCAGCACCGGGTACATGCCGGCGAGGTAGTACGGCTTGCCGCCGGTGAGCAGGAAGACGACCACGAGCACGACGTAGGCGACGGCGAAGGCACGCCAGGTGCGCAGCGCCGGATCGCGGGCCAGCCGCCACCACCCGGCCACCCACACGGGGACGAGGAGCGGGCTGACCAGGACGAGCTGGAAGGGCACGAACAGGTACCAGGGCTCGCTGGTGCCCGAGCTGCCGCCGGCGATCGCCTCGGCGAGCTCCAGCTGCGGCCAGCCGTTGGCCGCCTGCCACACCAGGTTGGGTGTCCAGACGGCGAGCGCCACCAGCCCGCCCAGCCACGGCCAGGGGGAGCGGAGGGCCGAGCGCGGCCCGACCGCGAGGACGCCGACCACGACGGCGGCCAGGAGGAACGCCGGCTGCACCTTGTTCTGCAGCGCCACGCCGGCGACCGCGCCGGTCAGCAGCCAGACCGGCCCGCCATCCCGCAGGGCGCGCACCAGCAGCCAGGAGAGCGCCGTCCACGCGAGGAGGTCGGGCGTCGTGGTCGAGAGCAGGTGGCCGACGATCAGCAGGACCGAGGACACCGCCATGCAGGCCGCGGCCAGCAGCTGCGCCGTCCGTCCCGCGCCGAACTCGCGCGCGATCAGCCCCGTGATCAGCACCAGCAGGCCCGCGGCGAGCGCGGACGGCAGCCGCAGCCCCACGAGGGAGCCGGGGAACAGCTCGTCCATGGCGCGGGCGAGCAGCGGCGTGAGCGGGGGCTGGTCGACGTAGCCGAACGCGAGCTCGTGCCCGGCCCGCAGGAAGTACAGCTCGTCGCGGTGGTAGCCGTACCGGCCGGCGAAGGCCAGCAGCAGGACGGCGACGGCGGCGGCCAGCGACGCCCGCGGGAGCCAGGCGACCGGCGGCCGGCGGAGGACTGCCTCGGGAGGGGCCACGGCCGGACCGTAACGGGGCGCGGGGCAGGACATGTCGGACGCGCGCGCTAGCGTCCGCGCCGTGCCGGACGAGAAGACCCGTTGCGCGTGGGCGGACAGCACGCCGGACTACGTCCGGTACCACGACGAGGAGTGGGGCACGCCCCTGCGCGGGGACGACGCGCTGTTCGAGCGGCTGTGCCTCGAGGCGTTCCAGTCGGGGCTGTCGTGGATCACGATCCTGCGCAAGCGGCCGGCGTTCCGTGCGGCGTTCGCGGGCTTCTCCATCGACGCCGTGGCCGAGTTCGGGCCCGACGACGAGGCGCGGCTGATGGCTGACGCGGGCATCGTGCGCAACCGGGCGAAGATCGAGGCGGCGATCCGCAACGCGCGGGCCGCGCAGCAGCAGCCGGAGGGCCTCTCCGACCTGCTGTGGTCGTTCGCGCCGACGGGTCCGCGGCCCCGTCCGGCCACGATGGCCGACGTGCCCGCCACGAGCCCCGAGTCGGTCGACATGGCCAAGGAGCTCAAGCGCCGGGGCTTCGTCTTCGTCGGTCCGACGACCGCCTACGCGCTCATGCAGGCCACCGGGATGGTCGACGACCACGTCGCCGGCTGCTTCCGCGCGAACGCGGGCGGGTGACCCGCAGGGGGGCTCGTGTTGGACGGACGGCGCTCATACGGGATCATTGGTGCAGAGCGCACAGCAGCGACGGACGCCCACGCTCCTGCTCCGGCAGGCGTGATGGGCCGATGAAGGAGGCACGCATGGCGGCCATGAAGCCGCGCACGGGTGAAGGTCCCCTCGAGGTCACCAAGGAGGGGCGCGGCCTGGTCATGCGCGTACCGCTCGAGGGGGGCGGTCGCCTGGTCGTCGAGCTGTCGCCCGACGAGGCGGCGGCGCTGTCGGAGGCACTGAAGGGCGCGACCAGCTGAGCACCTCCGCGAGCCTGCCCCCGGGCAGCCCCGCGAACGACACGGCCCCGGCCGTCGGCAGCTCGCCGGCGACCGGGGCCGCGCCGTTGCCGCGGGTCGAGATCGTCTCCGTCGTCCCGGCGCTCGGCCCCGAGGACGTCCTCGCCGTCCCGGTCGGGGCCGGCGGGGCCCTGCCGGCCTGGCTCGACGTCTCCGCCGACCCGCCGGTCAGCCCCGAGCTGCTGGCCGGTGCCCTGGCCGACACCGGCAACCGGGGCAGGGCCGGCACCGTTACGAACATCCCGATCGCCGGACGGCGGCCGCGCAGCGTCGTCGCCGTCGGGGTGGGGGAGGGCACGCTGCCCGACCTCCGGGGCTACGTGGCCACCGCGGTGCGCCGGGCGCAGACGCTGGCCGAGCACGGTGCACAGCGGCTCGTCCTGCCCCTGGACACGACCGTCGCCCCGGCGGGGGCCGTCGAGGTGCGCGCCGCCGTCGAGGCCGCCCTGCTGTCGGGCTACCGGTTCCGCGAGCTGTCGACGCCGCACCCGCCACGGCTGGCGGCGGTCACCGTGGTCGCCGCCGACGCCGAGGACCCGGCGGTCGTGTCCGCGGTCGAGGCCGGCCGCGTCACGGCCGGGGCCGTCGCCTGGGCGCGCGACCTGACCAACACCCCGAGCAACGTGAAGAACCCGGCCTGGCTCGCCGACCAGGCCGTCGAGCGGCTGTCCGGCCTGCCGCACGTCCAGGTGACGGTCCTGGGTCCGGACGAGCTCCGAGCGGGCGGCTTCGGCGGCGTCCTGGCCGTGGGCGGAGGGTCGGCGACCGCGCCCCGCGTGGTGGTGGCCGCCTACCGGCACCCGTCGGCGGGTCCGGGGCACCCGGTCCTGGTCGGGAAGGGCATCACCTTCGACACCGGCGGCCTCTCGATCAAGCCCAACGCCGGCATGCGCGAGATGAAGACCGACATGGCCGGTGGCGCCGCGGTCCTCGCGGTGGTCGACGCCGCCGCGCGCCTCGAGCTGCCGGTGGCGGTGACGGCAGTGGTCCCGGCCGCCGAGAACGCCGTGTCCGGCTCCTCCTACCGCCCCGCCGACGTCGTCCGGCACGTGGGCGGGCGCACGACCGAGGTGCTCAACACCGACGCCGAGGGCCGCATGGTGCTCGCCGACGGGCTGGCCTACGCCCGCCTGGAGCTGGGCGCGACCGTGCTGGTCGACGTCGCCACGCTCACCGGGGCGATGAAGGTCGCCCTCGGCACGAAGACGGCGGGCCTGTTCGCCACCACCGACGGCCTCGCCGACGCGCTGCGCACGGCCGGGGCGCAGGCGGGGGAGGCGTCGTGGCGCATGCCGCTGCTGGAGGAGCACCGCGACCTGCTCGACAGCGCCGTCGCCGACGCCAACAACGCGCCGGGCAACCCCGGCGGCACCACGGCCGCGCTGTTCCTGCAGCCGTTCGCCGGGGACCTGCCGTGGGCGCACTTCGACGTCGCCGGGCCGGCGCGGGCCGGCTCCGACGACGCCGAGGTGGTCAAGGGCGGCACCGGGTTCGGCGTCCGGACGCTCCTGCACTGGCTGGAGGCCGGGGCGCCGGTCGAGCAGGAGGAGACGGTCCTCGACTGAGCGACGGCTCGGCCGGCGCTACTCGCCGGTCGAGCCGTCGATCGCCTCGCGCAGCAGGTCGGCGTGCCCGGCGTGCCGCGCTGTCTCCTCGATCATGTGCAGCAGCACCCAGCGCAGGTCCCAGCGGTTCCCCGTCCGGCGTGACGTCCCGGCCGACAGCTCGTCCAGGCTCGCGGCCGCGGCGACCACCTCCCGGCTGCGGGCGCACGCCTCGACGTAGCGGGCTCGCAACTCGGCCGGCTCGAGCTCCGTGGCCGTGCGGAACTCGAAGTCGGGGTCGGCGTCCCAGTCGACGCCGGCCCACGGCTCGCGCTCGGGGTTCCCGGCGAAGCGCTCCTGGAACCAGGAGTCCTCCACGAGGGCCAGGTGGTTGAGCAGGCCCGCCAGCGTCAGCGACGACGACGGGATGGTCCGCGCCAGCTGCTCGGCGCTCAGACCCTCGGTCTTCAGCAGCACGGTCTCGCGCTGGAAGTCGAGGAAAGCAGAGAGCAGGTCGCGTTCGGAGCCGGAGTCCGGCGGATCGGTGCGCACGGCGACACCTTCTCAGGCGGGGCCGACGAGGCCCGCAACGATCTCGGCGGACAGGGTGACGAGCGGGAGCCCGCCGCCGGGGTGGGCCGATCCGCCCACGAGGAACAGGCCGGGTACGGGGGAGGCGTTGGCCGGGCGCAGGAAGGCGGCGCGGGTGCCGTTGCTCGACGAGCCGTAGATCGATCCGCCGGGGTTGCCGGTGGCGCGGGCCAGGTCGGCCGGTGTCCGCACCTCGCACCAGCGCACCCGGTCCCGGACGTCCAGCCCGCGCCGGGCCAGCACGTCCAGCACGTCGGCCGCGTACCGGCGGGCCAGCCCCGGTTCGTCCCAGTCCATCCCCCGGGCGGGGTCGTGCCGCGGGGCGTTGACGAGCACGAACCAGGACTCGCTGTCCTCGTCGGGCCGCAGCTCCCGGTCGTCAGGGGCGCTGACGTAGACGGTGGGGTCGGCGACCGGCCGGGGGGCTCCGCGGAACGGGCCGGAGCCGAACACGGCGTCGAACTCCGCGTCGTAGTCCTCGGGGAAGAGCACGGTGTGGTGGGCCAGACCCGGCGTCCGGCCGCGCAGGGCCAGCAGCAGGACCACGCCCGACAGGGACGGCGTCGCCCGTGCGAGGTCGCGCCGGGGACCGCCGGCCCGCCCGTCCCCGAAGACGAGGTCGCCGTACAGCGCCGCGGCGTCCACCCCCGAGACCACGACGTCGGCCGGGACGCGCGAGCCGTCGGCGAGCTCCACCCCGGCCGCGCGCCCGCCGTCGACGAGCACGCGGCGCACCGACGTGCCGGTGCGGATCGCCGCGCCGCGGCTCTCGGCCCGTTCGGCCACGGCCAGCGCCAGCCGGTGCAGCCCGCCGCGGACGTACCAGGAGCCGAACGCCTGCTCGGCGTAGGGCACCGTCGCCAGCACCGCCGGCGCGCGCCGGGGGTCGGAGCCCGAGTAGGTGGCGTACCTGTCGAGCAGCATCCGCAGGCGGGGATCGGACAGCTGCCGTGCGCCGAGCCCGCGCAGCGTCTGCCAGGGGGCGATGGTCGCGACGTCGGCCGGGTTGCGGGCCAGCCGGGCGAGGGTCGCCGCGCCCTGCAGCGGACGGCGCAGGAACGGCTCCTCGCTGATCCGCCACATGGCCGCGGCTCGCTCCATCAGCGCGGTCCACTCTCGTCCCGACCGCGGCCCGAGCGCGTCGGTGAGCGCCCCGGGTATGGCCGCGGGCCGACCTGGCAGGTCGAGCCGCGTGCCGTCGGCGAACCGGTAGGCCACCGCCGGGTCGAGGCGGACGAGCTCGACGGCCTCCTCCAGCGGTCCGCCGGTGGCGGTGAAGAGGTCGCGGTAGACCTGCGGCATGGTCACCAGCGACGGCCCGGTGTCGAAGACGTGCCCGTCGCGCTCGTGGGTCCCGAGCTTCCCGCCGACCGTCGTCGCCTGCTCCAGCACGGTGACCCCGTGGCCGGCCGCGGCGAGGCGGGCGGCGGCCGCGAGACCGCCCAGGCCCGCGCCGACGACCGCCACCCGAGCCACGCCGCCACGGTAGCCGGAGCGGGTCGGCCGAACGGGTGACGACCGTTTGTCGCCGGACGCAACAGGGGTAGCGCGGGGTCAGTCCCCAGCTCGGGAGGAGGCGTCGAGAGTGCTGGCACGGGTGCGCGGGTGTCGGATGGCGGCGGTCGCGCTGGCGATCCTCGGGGTCGCCGGCTGCGGCAGTCTCGCGGCCGACGAGGTCGAACGGGTGGGCGCCGGTTTCGCGGCGGGCGACCCCACCGACCGGTGCGACCTGCTGGCGCCGGCCACGCTGACGTCGCTCGAGCAGGACGAGGCCGAGCCCTGCACCGAGGCGATCGAGCAGGTGCCCGTCGGTGCCGGCGAGGTGACGTCGGTCGAGGTGTGGGGCGCGGAGGCGCAGGTGCGGCTCTCCGACGACACCCTGTTCCTCACCCACACCGCCGAGGGGTGGCGGGTCAGCGCCGCGGGCTGCACCCCGCAAGGCGAGGACCGGCCGTACGACTGCGAGGTGGAGGCGTCGTGAGAGGGGTCCGGGCCGTCTACTACGCGTACCTGGCGGTCATCCTGATCGGTATCGCCTACTGCACGGCGCTCGGCCTCCTGGGGCGGTGAGCCGGTGCGCCGCTTCCTCACCCTCAACGGCCTGAGCCTCGGCTTCGGGGCGCTGTTCGTCGCCAGCCTGGTCGGCCAGGCCTTCGCCGGCGTCGCCGATGTCAACGACCAGCGGATGTCCGAAGGTCTCGAGGCGATCTCCCTGGGCCGCTTCGTCACGTCGTCGTCCTTCGCCGTCGACGTCATGGAGAACTGGCAGTCGGAGTACCTCCAGTTCTTCCTCTACGTCTTCGCCACCGTGTGGCTGGTCCAGCTGGGGTCGGCGGAGTCGAAGGAGGCACACAAGACAGGCATGGAGAGCGACCGCGAGCAGCAGGTCGGGAAGCACGCGCAGGAGGACTCACCACCGTGGGTCAAGGCCGGCGGCTGGCGGACGACGGTCTTCTCCCGGTCCCTCGGCTTCGTCATGGGCGCGCTGTTCCTGCTGACCTGGGCCGCGTCCTCCGTGGCGGGCTGGTCGGCGTTCAACAACGAGCAGCTGATGGGCCACGAGGACCCGGTGACCTGGGTGAGCTACCTCGGCCGGGCCGACTTCTGGAACCGCACGCTGCAGAACTGGCAGTCGGAGATGCTGGCGGTCGGGTCGATGGCCATCTTCAGCGTCTACCTGCGCCAGCGCGGCTCTCCCGAGTCGAAGCCCGTGGGCGCCGCCCACCAGGACACCGGCCAGACCGGATAGGAACGGCTAGAAGGCGTAGCGCACCCGCAGCCAGGGGGCGTGCGTGGCGATGAGCTCCTGCAGCCGGTTCACGCCTGCCCGCTTGACGTCGTTGCGGTAGCGGACGTTCCACTGCCCGTTCTGGCTGCGCTTGGGCTGCTGGACCTCGGGCCGCCACAGCAGGTCCTCGGCCCGTGGGTGCCAGCCGAGGTTGACCTCGTGCAGGTCGCGGTTGTGCGTCATGAAGATGACCTCCGCGGCGGCCTGCGCCTTGGTGACGGGGGCGAGGACGTCGTCCAGGTGCGTCAGCAGCGCCGTCCAGTCGGCCTCCCAGCCGTCCCGCAGCACCACGGGGGAGAGGTTGAGGTGCACCTCGTAGCCGGCCTCGACGAAGTCGTCGACGGCGGCGATGCGCTCGGCGATCCGGCTGGTGCGGACGTCGAGGAGCCTGGCGTCGGCGTCAGGCATGAGCGAGAAGCGGACGCGGGTGCGGCCCTGCGGGTCGAGGTCGAGCAGCTGCCGGTTGACGTACTTGGTCGCGAAGGACGCCTTGGCCGTGGGCAGCTCGCGGAACGTGCCGATCAGGTCGGCCACGTTGTCGCTGACCATCGCGTCGACGGAGCAGTCGCTGTTCTCGCCGATGTCGTAGACCCAGCTGACCGGGTCGCACTGGTCGGGCTCGGTCTTGGCGCCCCGCCGGGAGACGTGCCGGCGCAGGTAGCCGGTGATCTGCTCGATGTTGGTGAAGACGGTGATCGGGTTGGCGTAGCCCTTGCGCCGCGGCACGTAGCAGTAGGCGCAGGCCATGGCGCAGCCGTTGGCGGTGGACGGGGCGATCCAGTTGGACGAGCGCTCGTTCGGCCGGGCCGACAGCGACTTCTTGACGCCGAGGACCAGCGTCTCGGTCTTGACCCGCACCCACCGGTCGACGTTGCCGGCGTTGCCGTGGAGGTCGGGGATCTGCCAGTGCGAGGGCACCTCGGTCACCCGGGCATCGGGGAAGCGGGCCAGGACGTCGCGGCCGCGGGGGGAGTCGAGGGCGGCGGGCTCGGCGTAGATGTCACGGACCTGGAGGAGCCGGCTGACGTCGGAGGGGGCGGCGGTGCTCATCGCCCCGTACAGCACCACGGGGGTACGACACCTTCCGGTGCGAGACTGCGCCGGTGACCACACCCGGGCCCGCCGTCGACCTCAACGCCGACCTGGGGGAAGGCTTCGGCGTGTGGCGGCTCGGTGACGACGACGCCCTGCTGGACGTCGTGTCGAGCGCGAACGTGGCGTGCGGCTTCCACGCCGGCGACCCGCGGACCATGCGCCGTGTCTGCGCGCGGGCCGCGGCCGCCGGGGTCGCCGTGGGTGCCCAGGTCTCCTACCGCGACCTGCCCGGGTTCGGCCGGCGGTTCATCGACGTCGAGCCGGGCGAGCTCGCCGCGGACGTGCTCTACCAGCTGGCCGCGCTCGACGGCGTCGCGCGGGCCGAGGGCACCCGCGTCGCGTACGTCAAGCCGCACGGGGCGCTCTACAACGCCGCGGTCACCCACGAGGCGCAGGCGCAGGCCGTCGTCGACGCCGTCCTGGCCTTCGACCCGGGGCTGCCGCTGCTCGGCCTGCCCGGTTCGGCGCTGTTGCGCGCGGCGGGGGCGGCCGGCATGCGGCCGGTGCCCGAGGGGTTCGCCGACCGCGGCTACACGCCCGAGGGCCGGCTCGTGCCCCGGCACGAGCCGGGAGCGCTGGCCGAGGACCCGGCGGCCGTCGTCGAGCGCGCGGTGCGCATGGTCACCGACGCGGTGGTGACCGCGGTCGACGGGAGCACGGTGCCGATGCCCGTCGAGTCGATCTGCGTGCACGGGGACACCCCCGGGGCGGCGCAGCTGGCCCGGGCGGTACGGACGGCGCTCACCGACGCCGGTGTGACGGTGCGGTCGTTCGTGGGTCTGCCGGCCTAGCTGTCCGGGGCGAGGAGGTCGGCCGCGCGGAGGGTGCCGGACAGCAGATCGGTGGCGACGTCCTCGATGGTCCGGCCGGCGCCGTAGGCGCGCGCCCGCATGAGGTCCAGCGCGGCGGGGGCGTCCAGCTCCAGCTCGACGCCGACCTTGCCCATCGCCTCCCACACCGCCGCGCGCTGCCGGGGCGCGGGCCCCTGGAGCCACTCCGGGCCCTGGCCGGGGACCCAGGTCGACCAGACAGAGGCCTCGCTCAGCGCCGAGCTCACCAGCTCGCCGACGGCGAGCGCCTCGAACACGTCAAGGCCAGGGACGTCGTCCGGGTCGCGGAAGTAGAGGTCGATCGCGCCGGCGCCGGCCAGTGCCGGCTGCAGCGGCAGGGCGACCACGGCGCGGTAGGAGGTCGAACCCAGCAGCAGGTCGGCGAAGGCGGGCCACCGGCGGCGCAGGTCCTCCTCGGTGGCGAACACCGGCTGGCGGGTCTCCTGCGCGGTCATGCACGGCCCCGCACCGACGGTGAACTGCAGCCGCTCGGCCGTCGCCGCCTCCGGGGAACTCGCGCCGAGCGGCACCCGCTGGTGCTCCGCGTCGAGCAGGGAGAGCCCGGCGTCGTCGACCGCCAGGGTCCGGGCGCTGGCGCGGGCCAGCCGCACGGGCAGCAGCTCGGGCCCGCGGAGGTCGGGTGCGTCCGAGTCGTCGAGCGCCGCCGCGAACCGGCCGGCGATGGTCATGCCTGATTCTCCGCCCGCGGGGTGCGCGGCACACCCCGACGGCGCTAGGCCGGAGTGCCACGTTCGACCGCCTCTGAGCCAGCGCTCGCGCTCTGACGCGCGGGAGCGTCGGGCCTCGCCCGATCGGGGGACCGGCCGGGTCAGTCGCCCGAGACCTCGGCAACGGCGCGATCGGGCCGGTAGCTGTACGCCGCCTGGCGCACCGCGTCGTCGCTCTCCAACCCGGCACCCAGTGCGCCGCCCACCGTGGCCAGCGAGCTGATGAGCCAGGCCAGCTCCAGGTAGTCCGGGACGCGCGCCGGGTGGCCGAGCCCGTCGGCGAACAGGTCCGGCACCACGAGCAGGGCCGAGCCGGCCAGCGCCAGGAGGAACAGCGCCGCGTAGAGGGTCAGGACGCCGATCAGCACCGTGGCGCCGGTGGCGAGGTTGAACAGGGTGACCTGCTTGCGGACCCGCCGGCTGCGGGCGCGCTCCCACAGCTCGGCGCCCACGACGAGGGTGACCGCGGTGGCGGCGACCGAGCCGACGGCGACCACCGTGAGCCGCAGCCAGCCGAAGTTGTCGGCCAGGCGCCAGATGTCGGGTGTGACCAGCGCGAACACGCCCGCGGCGATCGCGGCGGTCAGCGCACGGGACAGGCGGGCGGCCAGCCGCCAGGGCCGGTTGGCGCGCACCATGCCGACCAGCAGGCGCAGGTTGCCCGAGAGCACGCGGGCGGTGAAGCGAACGCCCTGCTCGGCGTCGGCCGGGTCGGTCGCCAGCTCGCGCAGCCGCCGCCCCACCAGCGCGGCGTCGTCCGGGTCGTCGGCGTCGTCGTCGCCGAGCAGGGTCCGCACCAGCCCGGTCGCGGTCTCGAGGGCCCGCCGGCGCAGGCCGACGGCGCCGAGCGCGGGCACGGAGAGGAGGGCGACGCCGTGCACGGGGCTGGCGTGCCCGAGGACCGGCCGCCGCGACAGCTCGAGCGGCACGTCGGTGAGGCACAGCACGAGGTCCCAGTCCTCGGCCAGCAGCCGCCGGCGGGCCGCGTCGACCAGCTCGTCGTCGTCCGCGGGCGGCTGGACGAGACCGTCGACGACCGGCCGCACGTCCCAGGCGACCTGGGGGTGCCGGTCGGCGAGCTCGCGGGCGAGCTCCCCGGCGAGCCACCCGGCCACGTCGGCGGGAGAGCCGGGCGCGGCGACGAGGCCGAGGACGACGACCGGCGTCGCGGTGTCGGTCGTGGTCGGTGCGGGGAGGGTCACGGGGGAGAAGGATCCCATCCGGGCCGCGACCGCTTCCCCCGCATGCCCGATCATGGGCGGGTGGAGCTGACCGTGCTGCCCTGCGGGGACCGGGCGCTCCTCGTCGAGGTGGCCGACGGTCCGGCCGTCGCGGCGCTCCGGTCCGCGCTCGAGCGTTCGCCGCTGCCCGGCCAGCGGGAGCTGGTGCCGGCCGCCCGCACCGTGCTCGTCGTCCTGGACCGGCAGCCGACCGACCTCGACGTCGCCGCCCTGCGCCGGACGTCCGTCGACGTCGGCCAGGGGGCGGACGGCGGGGGTCTGGTGGAGCTGCCGGTCGTCTTCGACGGGCCCGACCTTGCCGACGTCGCGGCGCTGACCGGCCGGGACGTTCCCACGCTGGTGCGGGAGCTGGCAGCCGCCGACCTCACCGTCGCCTTCGGCGGCTTCGCACCGGGCTTCGCCTACCTGACCGGGCTGCCCACCGACCTGCACGTCCCCCGCCGCGACACCCCGCGCACCCGGGTGCCGGCCGGGTCGGTCGGACTGGCCGGGCCGTACGCCGGCGCCTACCCGCGCGCCTCGCCGGGCGGGTGGCAGCTCGTCGGCCGCACCGACGCCGTCCTGTTCGACGTCGACCGCGACCCCCCGGCCCTGCTGGTTCCGGGCACCCGCGTGCGGCTGCGCGAGGTGGGCTGAGTGCTCACGGTGCTGGCGCCGGGGCCGTTCGCCACGGTGCAGGACGACGGCCGGCCGGGCTGGGCCTCGATCGGCGTGACCCGGTCCGGGGCCGCCGACCGCACGGCGGCCGCGCTGGCGAACCGCCTCGTGGGCAACGACGACGCCGCGGCCGTGCTCGAGGCGACGGCCGGAGGGCTGCGGGTGCGCGCCGGGCGGACGCTCCTGGTCGCGGTCACGGGCGCGCCGGCGCCCGTGCTGGTCGACGACCGGCCCGCGCCCTTCGCCGCACCGCTGACCCTGCGCCCCGGGCAGGTGCTGGTCCTCGGCGTCCCGCCCGTAGGGCTGCGCACCTATCTGGCCGTGCGGGGCGGGGTCGACGTCCCGCCGGTCCTCGGGTCGCGCAGCACCGACACGCTGTCGGGCCTGGGACCGGCACCGTTGCGTCCCGGCGACGAGCTGCCCGTCGGCACGCTCACCGGGGCGGAGCCGTTCGTCGACGTGGCACCGGTCCGTGCGCCGTCGTCGTCCCCGCTCCTGCACGTGCTGCCCGGGCCGCGACGGGACTGGCTCGCTCCCGAGGCGTGGACCGCCCTGACCGGGTCGGGCTGGACGGTCACCGCCGACAGCGACCGGGTGGGCCTGCGGCTGAGCGGCCCCCGGCTGGAACGAGCCGTCACCGGCGAGCTGCCGAGCGAGGGGCTGGTCCCCGGCGCGATCCAGGTGCCGCCCGACGGGGCACCGGTGCTGTTCCTGACCGACCACCCGGTGACCGGCGGCTACCCCGTGCTGGCGGTGGTCGCGACGGCGGACCTGCCCGCGGCGGCGCAGCTGCGTCCCGGCGACGTGGTGCGGTTCCGCCCGGCCCGCTAGTCCGTGGACCTGACGGGCAGGACGGCGGGGCCCGACGGCCCCTGCACGATCTCGGCGCGCGCGCCGTAGTGGCTGCGCAGCGACTCCGCGGTGACGACCTCCGCGGGGGTGCCCTCGGCGACGACCCGGCCGTCGGCGAGCAGGGCCAGCCGGTCGGCGTACTGGCCGGCGAGCGTCAGGTCGTGCAGCGTGCTGACGACGGTCAGGCCGTCCTGCCGGCGCAGCCGGTCGACCAGGTCGAGCACCTGCTGGGCGTGCCCGAGGTCGAGGGCGGCGGTGGGCTCGTCGAGGAAGAGCACCCGCGGCTGCTGGGCCAGCGCGCGGGCGAGGACGGCGCGCTGCTGCTCGCCGCCGGACAGGGTGGTCAGCTGGCGCTCGGCCAGGGGGGTCAGCCCGAGGCGCTCCATGACGTCGGCGACGACCTGCCGGTCCACCGCCCGGGGCGCGGCGAGCAGCGGGCGGTGCGGGGTGCGGCCGAGGGTGACGTAGTCGCGCGTCGTCACGCCCTCGGGGAGGACCGGGGTCTGCGGCGCGTACGCCATCGACAGGGCCCGCTCCCGGCGCGGCATGCCCGTCGTGGGCACGCCGTCGACGCGGACCTGGCCCTCGTGCGGGTGGAAACCGAGGACCGACCGCAGCAGCGTGGACTTGCCCGAGCCGTTGGGGCCGATGACGGCGAGCCAGCCACCGGGCTCGACGGTCAGCCGGACACCGTCGAGCACGCGGGTGCGCCCGTACGCCGCGCCGAGGCCGACGACCTCGACCCGGGCACCGCCGGCGGCGTGCACGGCGCTGCGCCGGCTCACCGTCGCCTCGCCCCCACCCAGAGTAGCCCGGCGAAGAAGGGCGCCCCGATGAACGCGGTGACCACGCCGATCGGCAGCTCCGCGGGGGCGAGCACGACGCGGGCGAGGAGGTCGCACAGCACCAGGAACGCGCCGCCGACCAGCAGTGACATCGGCAGCACGCGGGTGTTCGCGCCGCCGACCAGCCGGCGCACGATGTGCGGTACGACCAGCCCGACGAAGCCGATCAGCCCGCTGACGGCGACCGCGGTGGCGGTCGCGAGCGAGGCCGCGAGGATGACCAGCAGGCGCAGCCGGGCCGGGTGGACGCCCAGCGAGCTGGCCTCGTCGTCGCCGACGGCGAGGACGTCCAGCGCCCGCCCGCAGAGCAGGAGGACCAGGCAGGCCACGCCGAGGTAGGGCAGCACGAGCAGCACGTCGGACCACTGCGAGTTGCCGAGCTGCCCGAGCAGCCAGCCGTAGATCTCGCGGAGGTCCTCGGTGTTGCCCTGCTGCACCAGGGTCTGCGCCGCGGCCAGGAAGGCGGCGACCGCGACCCCGGCCAGCAGCAGGGTGGGGCTGTGCGAGCCGCCCGCGACGGAACCGAGGGCGATCGCGCAGCCCACGCCGAGCAGCGCCCCGAGGAACGCGGCCAAGGGCACGATGCCGACCGGGCCGACCGACTGCACCGGCGACCAGGCGATGACCACGGTGGCGCCCAGGCCGGCGCCGGCGGCCGCCCCGAGCAGGTACGGGTCGGCCAGCGGGTTGCGGAAGACGCCCTGGTAGGCCGCGCCGGAGACGGCCAGCCCGGCACCGACCAGCGCGGCGAGCAGCACGCGGGGGAGCCGCAGCTCCATCAGCACCGCCGCCTGGGTGCCCTCGAGCGCACCCGGCACCGACACCCCCAGCGGGGCGAGCAGCCGGTCGAGCAGGGTGACGACGACGGCGCCCGGCGGGAGCGGCAGCGCGCCCACCCAGACGCCGGCCAGCAGGGCCAGGACCAGCGCGAGGCCCGCCCCGGCCACCGCCGGCCACGCCCGCCGCCGGCGCGGCGGCCCGGGGACCGTCGTGCCGGCCGTGCCGGGCGCTGTCGTCGTCACGGGATCTGCCGTCCTCAGCCCTGCAGGGTCGCGGCGACCGACTCGGCGAAGTCGGCGACGCGCGGCCCCCAGCGGGAGGCGATGTCGTCGTCGGCCTCGAGGATCCGCCCGTCCTGTACGGCGGGCAGCGAGCCGAACGCCGGCCGCTGGGCCACGGTCTCCGCGGTCTCACCGCAGCACTTGGTGTCGGCCAGCACGATCAGGCCGGGGGCCTGGCCGGCGATGTACTCAGCCGACAGCTGCGGGTAGCCGCCGGTGGCGTCCGGGGCGCCGTCGGCGATGTTCTCCAGGCCGAGCTGCGTGTAGATGCTGCCGATGAACGTGCTGCTCGCCGCGGAGTAGAAGCTCGGGTCGAGCTCGTGGTAGACGCGCATGCCCTGCGCCTCGGCCGGCACGGAATCCACGGCGGCCGCGATGCGGTCCTGCATGTCCGCGACGACCTCGTCCGCCTCGTCGGCGTGACCGGTCGCGTCGCCGAGGGTCTCGAGCTGCTCGTAGCTGTCGTCGAGGGTCTCGGCGGCGGGGAGCAGCAGCGTGGGCACCGACAGGGCGTCGAGGGCGTCGACGATGCCGTTCAGGTCGTCGCTGAGGACCACCAGGTCGGGCGCGTACTCGGCGATCGCCTCGGCGTTCGGCGTGAAGGCCGAGAGGTCCGTCGTCGGCGCGTCCTCGGGGTAGTTCGAGTTGTCGTCGACGGCCTCGACCTGGTCGCCGGCGCCGATCGCGAACAGCATCTCGGTGGCGGTGGCCGACATCGAGACGATCGTCTCCGGCTGCTCGTCGAGGGTCAGCTCGCCGTCGGCACCGGTGACGGTGACCGGGAAGGCGCCGGAGGCGGAGGTCTCCGAGGTGGCGGTGCCGGAGTCGGCGGAGTCGTCGCCGCAGGCGGTGAGGGTCAGCAGCAGGGCGACCGGGAGTGCGACCAGCGGGCGGGGGAGCGAACGGGGCACGGAGGGCCTCCTGGGGAGGCGGCGAGCGTCGCCCACGAGGCTGCCCGACGCCTGATGCGCGACCCTTGCCGCGAGGGTCGGTGACATGACGCAGGGCAGGCGATCTGGCTCGGTCCGCGCAGGACCATCACAGTTGCGGGACAGCGCCGGGTTCCCACCGGCTTCGCTGACCCTGCGTCGCCGAACGAGTCGGCAGGGGCAATCTACCCCGCGAGGACCGCCGAGTAGACCTCGACCGTCTGCTGCGCGATCGCCGGCCACCCGAACTCCGCGAGCACCCGTTCCCGGCCGGCGGCGCCCATCGCGGCGGCGCGGTCGGGGTCCGCGAGCAGCTCGGCGATGCGGGCGGCCAGGCCCTGCTCGAAGGAGGCGGTGTCCTCGGGGTCGTAGTGGACCAGCAGCCCGGTGCGGCCGTCGTCGACCACCTCCGGGATGCCGCCGACGTCACTGGCCACGACGGCCGTGCCGCAGGCGGCCGCCTCGAGGTTGACGATGCCCAGCGGCTCGTACACCGACGGGACGACGAAGACCGTGGCGCCGGTGATCAGCGGGACGAGCTGCTCGCGGGGGAGCATCGCCTCGATCCAGACGACGCCGCTGCGCCGCGACTGGAGCTCCGCGACCGCGTCGGCCACCTGCTCGCGCTCGCCGGGGGTGTCGGGCGCGCCCGCGCAGAGGACCAGCCCCGCCTCCGGCGGCAGCTGCTCGGCGGCGGCCAGCAGGTGCATGACGCCCTTCTGCCGCGTGATCCGCCCGACGAAGAGGGCGTAGGGGCGGTCGGGGTCGACGCCCAGCCCGCGCACGACGTCGGGGGCGTCGACGGGGCGGTAGGCCTCGGCGTCCACCCCGTTGCCGACGACGTGCACCCGGGCGGGGTCGAGGTCGGGGTAGGCGTCGAGCACGTCGAGGCGCATGCCGTTGCTGACGGCGATGACCGCGTCGGCGGCGAGGTAGGCGGTGCGCTCGACCCAGGAGGAGAGGCGGTAGCCGCCGCCGAGCTGGTCGGCCTTCCACGGCCGCCGCGGCTCGAGCGAGTGGGCGGTGACCACGTGAGGGATGCCGTGCACGAGGGCGGCCAGCATCCCGGCGCCGTTGGCGTACCAGGTGTGGCTGTGCACCAGGTCGGCGCCGCCGAGCGCCGCGGCGATCTCGACGTCGACGCCGACCGCCTGCAGGGCGCCGTTGGCGTCACGCAGTCCGGCGGGGACGGCGTGCGCGGTCGCGTCGGGGCGCGGTTCGCCGAAGCAGTGGACGTCGATCTCCGGGCCCGCAGGCAGCGACCGGAGCGCGGCCACGAGGTGCTCGATGTGCACCCCGGCGCCCCCGTAGACGTCCGGTGGCCACTCACGGGTCACGATGCCGATCTGCACGCGCGTCACCCTAGAAGGACCACCCTTCCCGCCACACCTCGCACGCTCGGTGCGGTCCCCTGAAGGGTGGCCGTTCCAGCACCTCACCCGGTGTGCGTGACCCCTGAAGGGTGGCCTCGTGGACGTGAGTGGGGCGGACGGCCGGTGTAACGGCTACGTTGCGTGACATGCGCGGCGGTCCACGGGTTCTCGGCATCGTCCTCGCCGGTGGTGAGGGCAAGCGGCTCTCTCCTCTGACGGCGGACCGTGCGAAGCCTGCCGTGCCCTTCGGCGGCCAGTACCGGCTCATCGACTTCGTGCTGTCGAACCTGGTGAACGCCGAGATCCGGCAGATCGCCGTCCTGACCCAGTACAAGAGCCACAGCCTGGACCGGCACATCACGACGACCTGGCGCATGTCGCAGCTGCTGGGGAACTACATCACCCCGGTGCCGGCGCAGCAGCGGCTCGGCCCGCGCTGGTACACCGGCAGCGCCGACGCGATCTTCCAGAGCCTGAACCTGATCTACGACGAGCGGCCCGAGATCGTCGTCGTCTTCGGTGCCGACCACGTGTACCGGATGGACCCGGGTCAGATGGTCGACCAGCACCTGCAGACCGGCGCCGGCGTCACCATCGCGGGCCTGCGCGTGCCGCGCAAGGACGCGACCGAGTTCGGCGTCATCGACTCGGACGCCGACGGAAAGGTCCGCGGCTTCCTCGAGAAGCCGGCCGACCCGCCCGGGCTGCCCGACTCGCCCGAGGAGAGCTTCGCCTCCATGGGCAACTACGTCTTCACGACCGACGCGCTGCTCGAGGCGCTGCGGGCCGACGCCGAGGACGAGAGCTCCGTCCACGACATGGGCGGCTCGATCATGCCGATGCTGGCGGCGGCCGGGGAGGCGTGGGTCTACGACTTCTCGACCAACATCGTCCCGGGCGCGACCGAGCGCGACCACGGCTACTGGCGCGACGTCGGGACGATCGACGCGTACTACGACGCGCACATGGACCTGGTGTCGGTGACGCCGGTGTTCAACCTCTACAACGACCGGTGGCCCATCTACACGCTGCCCCCGCAGCTGCCGCCGGCGAAGTTCGTCCTCGGCGGTCGCGCGGAGGAGTCGATGGTCAGCGCCGGCGCGATCATCGGCGGCGGCTCGGTGCACAACTCCGTCGTCTCCCCAGGGGTCCGGGTGGAGCGGGGTGCGCGGGTGGAGGACAGCGTCCTGATGGACGGCGTCCACATCGGCGAGGGTGCCTACGTGCGCCGGGCGATCCTCGACAAGAACGTGGTGGTGCCGCCGTGGACGCGCATCGGGGTCGACCCCGCGGCCGACCGGCAGCACTACCACGTGAGCGAGGGCGGCGTGACCGTCCTGGGCAAGGGTGCCCGCGCCATCCCGTGAGCCGCTGATCCTCACGCTCCTGCTGGACGACGAGGCGCAGGAGCGGTTCGACCGGCTGCGCGCCGAGCACTTCCCGCCGGAGCGCAACTTCCTCGCCGCGCACGTGACGCTGTTCCACGCGTTGCCGGCTGAGCACCTCGACACCGTGCTCGCCGACCTGCGGGAGGCGGCGGAGCGGGAGCCGTTCCCCGTCGCCGTGGCCGGCGTGCGCTTCCTGGGCCGCGGGGTGGCCTACTCGCTGGCGTCACCGCAGCTGGCCGAGCTGCGTGCCGGGCTGGTGTCGGCGTGGCAGCCGTGGCTGACCTCGCAGGACCGGCAGAAGCACGCGCCGCACGTGACGGTGCAGAACAAGGTGGAGCCCGCCGTCGCGCGGGCGCTGCAGGAGCGGCTGGCCGCGGAGTTCGTCCGGTACGAGGTGCAGGCCCGCGGGCTGGGCCTCTGGCGCTACCTCGGCGGTCCGTGGGCGCCGGTCGCGGAGCTGCCGTTCCGCCGGGACCATCGCACCGGCGCAGGATGAGAGCGTGCCCCGCGACGTCGACGTGCTGACCGAGACCGTCATCGAGCGTCCGCTCGCGGTGGTCGCGGCCTACGCGGGGGACCCGACCCACGCGCCGGAGTGGTACGCGAACATCGAGTCCGTCGAGTGGCGCACCCCGCCGCCGGTCGCCGTCGGGTCCCGGATGGACTTCGTGGCCGGCTTCCTCGGCAGGCGGCTGGCCTACACCTACGAGGTCGTCGAGCTGGTGCCCGACGAGCGGTTGGTCATGCGGACCGCACAGGGGCCGTTCCCGATGGAGACCACCTACACCTGGCAGCCGGTGGACGCCGGGACGACGCGGATGACCCTGCGGAACCGCGGCCGGCCCACGGGCTTCTCGGTGCTCCTGGCGCCGTTCATGGCGGCCGCGGTCCGGCGGGCGAACCGCGCGGACCTGGCCCGGCTGCGCGCCGTCCTCGAGCGGACCTGAGGCCGGGTCAGGCGCGCTTGCTGGCGACGAGCAGGCCGGCGCCGATGGGCAGGACGGCGGGCAGCAGCGTCTCGTCCTCGCGGACGGCTCGGGAGATCTCCCGCCAGGCCACCGTCTGCGGGTCGCGGGCGGTCCGGTCGGCGACCCGCCCGCCGGCGAGCAGCCCGTGGCACGCGAGGGTGCCGCCGACCCGGACGAGGCCCAGCAGCCCCGGCAGGTGCTCCGCGTACTCCCGCGGCGGGCCGTCGCACACGACCATGTCGTAGGCGCCCGGCGACAGACGGGGGAGCACCTCGCCCGCGGTGCCGAAGATCAGCCGGGCCCGGCTGGGCGCGACGCCCGCGTCGGCGAAGGCGGTCCTGGCGGCGCGCAGCTGCTCGGGGTCGGAGTCCAGCGCGGTGAGGACGCCGTCCCGGCGCATGCCCTGCAGCAGCCACAGCCCGGCCAGACCGCCACCGCTGCCGATCGACACGACCGACCGGGCGTCCAGGCTCGCGGCCAGGACGGCGAGGGTGGCGCCGACGGCGGGCTCGACCGGCGGGGAGCCCGGCAGGCGTGCGGCCTTGGCCCGGGCGGTGACCATCTCGGGCGTCTCGACGGCGAACCGGTCCGCGTAGGCGGCGCCCTCGGAGCCGCCTCCCGGCGGCGGTTGCTGGGCGCTCATCACCGGGCGAGGGTAGTGGCCGCGCCCCGCCGCCGGGCATTCCTGTGGGTTTCCTGCGAGCCGGTGTGCTCGGGAACACCGGCACCTCCGTCGTCCGTTGATCGGTTCGTGCGCCTGAAGCGAGCCGCGTCCACCGAGCCCACCCCTGCCGGGGAGGTGTCGGGGCCGCCGGTCTGCGATCCTGAGGACGTGTCCGAGCCCGCCGTCGTGCCCGAGGGCCCCGCGCCCGAGGCGGCGTGGGTGGCTCCGACGTGGGACCAGGTCGTCCGCGACCACTCCGCCCGCGTGTACCGGCTGGCCTACCGGCTCTCGGGCAACGCCCAGGACGCCGAGGACCTGACCCAGGAGACGTTCGTCCGGGTCTTCCGCTCGCTGGCCGACTTCTCGCCGGGCACCTTCGAGGGCTGGCTGCACCGCATCACCACGAACCTGTTCCTCGACATGGTGCGGCGGCGCCAGCGCATCCGCTTCGACGCCCTGCCCGAGGACACCGAGCGCCTGCCCGGCACCGCCCCGAGCCCCGAGCAGGTCTACGCCGACACCCACCTCGACCCGCAGGTGCAGGCGGCGCTCGACGCGCTCTCCCCGGAGTTCCGCGTCGCCGTCGTCCTGTGCGACATCGAGGGCCTGACCTACGAGGAGATCGCGGCGACCCTGGGGATCAAGCTCGGCACCGTCCGCAGCCGCATCCACCGCGGTCGGGTGCAGCTGCGGCAGGCGCTGGCGCACCTCGCTCCGCGTCGTCCCGTCGAGGCCGGAGGCGCCCCGGCATGAGCATCCCGGAGAGCCACCTGGCGCAGGAGGCGATCGCCGCACTGGTCGACGGGGAGCTGCCCGCCGGCCCGGCCGGTCGCGCGGCGCGCCACCTCTCCGGGTGCCTGCAGTGCCGCCTGGCCGTCGAGGCGCAGCGCGAGGCCAAGGAGGCGCTGCACGGTTCGCGTGACGTCGCCGTCCCCGGTGACCTGATGTCGCGGCTGTGCGCCATCCCCTTCACCACCGACGTCCCGGGCCCCATGGGCGGCCCCGGCAGCCTGGCGGCCGGCCCGACCGGGCTGACCGTCAGCGACGGCACCGGCGCCTGGTCGGTCGACCTGCAGCCCCAGCACCGGCCCCACCGGCCGGGTCACGCCCGCTGGCTCCGCCGCGGGGTGACCGGCACGATGATCGGCCTCGGCGTCGGGGTCACCGTCCTCGCCCTGAGCCTGCCGGCGAGCGCGCCGGCCACCGACCGGGGCACGTCCGTCGCCGACCGGCCCGGCGCCGGGCAGCACACCGAGGTCGTGCCGCCGGTCGTGCGCACCGTGACGGTCGGGAACAGCGCTGCGGGCGGGACCCCCTGAGCGCCTCCGACGAGCGCCCGTCCGGGCAGGACCCCCGGGCCGGCAACGGCGCGTCCCGCGACGAGGCCCTCTTCGCCCGTCCGCCCGGCGAGACGGGAGCCTTCGCCGACGTCCCCGACCGGCTGGCACCCCGCCCCGTCGCGGCGCCGCAGCCGACGGCCGGGCAGGCGGCCGCGTTCGGTCGCCCGGAGGCCACCGGCGGCAGCTTCGCCGACGGGCGGCCCACGCCACCACCCCGCCCGGTCCCGCCCCCGCCGGCCGAGGCGCTGCTGCGGGCGTTCGGCCCGAAGGGCAGCGGGCAGCGCGGGCTGCAGGAGCCGCCCGGCGGTCGCCCCGGACGACGTCGCACGGCGACCGGACCGTGGTGGAAGCCCGACGCGCGCACCGACCCGTGGCGCGATCCGTACGCCCCCGCCTCCCTGAGCGCGCCGGCCGTCTACGACGAGGAGGCCCAGGAGGGGCCGGTCGTCGTCGACCCGCAGGGGCGCAAGAAGCTGCGGCTGCGCGACCTGTCGGTCCGGCTCTCGGTGCTAGCCCTGCTGGCCGTGCTCTTCGTCGGCGCCGTCGGCGGTGGGGTCGGCTGGTTCCTCGCCAAGTCCGAGGACGAGACGCCGCTGCTCGCGCCCGGCACGCAGCTCTCCGAGGTGGACCCCGGCATCACCCGCGAGCCCGGCTCGGTGTCCGCCATCGCCGAGAAGGTCCTGCCGTCCGTCGTCTCGATCGAGGTCCGCGTCGGGCAGGCCGGCGCGACCGGCTCCGGCGTGGTGGTGGACGCGGAGAACGGCTACATCGTCACCAACAACCACGTCGTCTCCGGCGCCGAGGGCGTCGAGGGCGCCGAGATCCGGGCGGTCTTCTCCGATGGCAGCGGCTCGGCGGCGCGCATCGCCGGGCGCGACCCCGCCAGCGACATCGCCGTCCTCAAGGTCGAGAAGCCCGGCCTGGTCGAGGCCGACCTCGGCAGCTCGGACGACGTCGTCGTCGGCGACCCCGTGGTCGCGATCGGCTCGCCGCTCGGGCTGGCCGGCACCGTCACCAGCGGCATCGTCAGCGCGCTGGACCGCCCCGTGCGGCTGGCCGGCGAGGGCAGCGACACCAACGCGGTGATCAGCGCGGTCCAGACCGACGCCCCCATCAACCCGGGCAACTCCGGCGGCGCGCTGGTCGATGCCAGCGGCACGCTCGTCGGCATCAACACCGCCATCGCCTCCACCGGTGCGGGCGGCTCCATCGGCCTCGGGTTCGCGATCCCGGTCGACACGGTCCGCGACATCGCCGAGCAGCTGATCTCCACCGGGTCGGCCGTGCACTCCTCCCTCGGCGTGAACACGCGGTCGGTCACCGACGGCACCCGGGACGGCGCACTGGTGCTCAACGTCGAGCCCGACAGCGCGGCGGCGAAGGCGGGCATCCGCGAGGAGGACGTCGTCATCGCCGTCGAGGGCGAGCAGGTGGGCAGCTCGGAGGAGCTGGTCGTGGCCGTCGACGCTCACGCGCCCGGGGACACCATCACCGTCGAGGTCGTCCGCGGCGGCGGCTCCACGACGGTCGAGGCCACGCTCGACGAGGCCTGAGGCCGCTTACGCTGGGAGGGCCGCGACGGGCGGCCCGGGAGACAGGAGCGGCGGTGTTCGACTCGATCGGCTGGGGCGAGATCGTCGTCCTCGCGCTGGCCGCGCTGTTCATCTTCGGGCCCGAGCGGCTGCCGCACCTGGCCAAGGACGCCGCGTCGGGCCTCAAGCGGGTGCGCGAGGCGGTCACCGGCATCCGCCAGCAGGTCAACGAGTCCCTCGGCGACGACCTGCCGGAGCTGCGCGACCTCGACCTGCGCAAGTACCACCCGAAGACGTTCCTGCGGGACCAGCTGCTCGGTGACGACGACCGGCCCACCGTCCACCGGGGGAGCGCCACCGCTGCCGGGGCGACTGCCGCCACGGTGGCCCGGCCCCGCGACCACGCCACCCCGCCGCCCTTCGACGCCGACGCGACGTAGCTCCCTCCTGGAGCGTTCCTCGCGCTCCCGGTGCTCTGCAGCGCTCCCGGTGCGCGAGAAGCGCTCCAGAAGCGAGGCCTGTCAGCCCATGGCGTCGGCCTCGGCGGCCTTCTTCAGGCGCTCCAGGGTGCCGGTGATGCCCTCGCGATTGCGCTCGGGGAACTTCGCCGCCCGCACGACCGCCGTCGTCAGCCGGTCCGCGCGGCCCATGTCGAAGGTCTCGGTCACCCGGGTGCCGCCGTCGGCGGTGGGGACGAGCTCGTAGCGCCAGCGGTTGGCGGTGAAGTGCCGCCAGGCGATCCGCCGGTCGGCCTCGAACTCGACCACCCGGTTGCGGATCAGGTACGGGACGCCGAACAGCTTCATCCGGACGCTGAACGTCTGGCCCTTCGCGGTGAGCCGGTCGGGTGCCTTGATCACGTTGCCCACCGAGCCGGACCCGTCGATCCGGGAGTGCTGACGTGGGTCGGCGAGGATCGCGAACACCGTCGCAGGAGGTGCGTCGATGTCGATGCTGTCGCTGACCTGCACGTCGTCGCTCATGGCCCGAACGTACTTCTGGGGTGTTCCTCCCGCTCAGGGAGTGCTGCAGGACCCCGGTAGCGGGAGGAACACCCCAGAGGCGGGTGAGGTCAGCGGCGGACGGGGGTGAGCCCCAGCGACATGCCCGACAGCCCGCGCTGGCGGACGGCCAGGGTGTCGGCGATCTTCTCCAGCGCCTGCGCGGCGGCCGACTCGGGCTCGGCGAGCACGATCGGCGCACCGGCGTCGCCGGCCTCGCGCAGGCGGGTGTCCAGCGGGATCTGCCCCAGCAGCGGGACACGGGCGCCCAGCGTGCGGGTCAGCGCGTCGGACACGGCCTCGCCGCCGCCGGCGCCGAAGACCTCCATGCGCGAGCCGTCGGGCAGCTCGAGCCACGACATGTTCTCGACGACGCCGACCACCTGCTGGTGGGTCTGCGTGGCGATCGCGCCGGCCCGCTCGGCCACCTCGGCGGCGGCGAGCTGCGGCGTCGTCACCACGAGGATCTCGGCGTTCGGCACCAGCTGGGCCACCGAGATCGCGACGTCACCGGTGCCCGGGGGGAGGTCCATGAGCAGGACGTCGAGGTCGCCCCACCAGACGTCGGCGAGGAACTGCTGCAGCGCGCGGTGCAGCATCGGTCCGCGCCACACGACGGGGGTGTTGCCCGGCGTGAACATGCCGATCGAGATGACCTTCACGCCGTAGGCCTGCGGCGGCATGATCATGTTGTCGACCTGCGTCGGCTTGTCCTCGACGCCGAGCATGCGCGGCACCGAGTGGCCGTAGATGTCGGCGTCGACGACGCCCACCGACAGGCCGCGCTTGGCCAGCGCCGCGGCGAGGTTCACCGTGACGCTGGACTTGCCGACGCCACCCTTGCCGGACGCCACCGCGTAGACGCGGGTGAGGGAGCCGGGCTGCGCGAACGGGATGACCGGGTCGGCGGCGTCGGTGCCGCGGACGGTCTTCCGCAGCTCGGCGCGCTGCTCGTCGCTCATCACGTCGAGGGCCACCGACACCGACGTCACGCCGGGGACGGCGCCCACGGCCTGGGTGACGCGGTTGGTGATGGTCTCGCGCATGGGGCAGCCGGCGACGGTCAGGTAGACCTCGACGCGGACGGAGCCGTCGGCGCCGATCTGCACGTCCTTGACCATGCCCAGCTCGGTGAGTGGGCGGTTGATCTCCGGGTCCTGGACGGTGGCCAGAGCGGCGGTGACGGCGTCGAGCGCCGGCGAGCCGGTCAGCGTGTCGGACATCGTTGCGGTGGTCTCCTTCGACGGGGGAACCCGCCCGGCGGTCGGCGAGAGCGCGGCGACCTGCGCGATCGGGTCGCCTGCAACTGTACGGCGGGCATCCCCGCGCGCCGCCCCGGGCGGAGTGATCTGCTGCGCACTCCGCGGTCTGAGGTGCTCAGACGGGCGGTGACCGCGCCTAGGTACCCCGCGGCGCCCAGCACTGCGCGGTCGACCGATGCCCGTGGGCACCCCTCAGGACGACGGTTCTCCCCATGACGACGACAGCGCTCCCCACCACCCCGTCCACCGACGACCTCCGCGCCCTCATCGACGACGTCCTCTCCACGGCAGCCCTGGACGACGCAGTGGAGCGCTACGCGAGCACCACCCCGGCCGGACGGCGGCTCCTGTCCCTGGCCGCGCAGGCCCGCCGCACCGCAGCCCGTCTCGGCACCGACGGCGGCGCGCCGCTCGTGGCCGGTCCCGGCGTCGTGGTGCTGCGCGAGCTGTCCGCGGCCGCGCACCTGCTCGACGAGGCGGTCGCGACGGCACCGGCGCCGCGGCTGGCCGAGGTGGCGTGACCGGAGTCCGCCCGGCGGCTCGTTAGGGTCGCTGGACATGTCCGCCCCGACCCGCTCCGCCGTCCTGCGGGACGCGGTCGGTCTGGGGCTGGCGGTCGGTCTCTACGGCGCCGCCTTCGGGGCGGCCGCGGACGCCGCAGGGCTGGACGTCTGGCAGGCGGTGACCATGTCCGCCCTGATGTTCACCGGTGCGTCGCAGTTCGCGCTGGTGGGCGTCCTCGGCGCCGGGGGCAGCGCGCTGGCCGCCGTCGGCAGCGCCCTGCTGCTGGGCACCCGCAACACCGTCTACGGCGTCCGGTTGGTCCCGCTGCTGCAGCCCCGCGGCGGCCTCGTGCGGTTGGGGACCGCGCACTGGGTCATCGACGAGACGACGGCCCTGTCCATCGCGGCCCCCGACCGCCGGCTCGCGCGGCTGGCCTTCCTCGCGGGTGGCGCCTCGATCTTCGTGATGTGGAACGTCACCACGGTCATCGGCGCGCTGGGGGCGGCGGCGCTGACCGGACCGGCGCTGGCGGCGCTCGACGCGGTGGTCCCCGCCGCGTTCCTCGCCCTGCTGTGGCCGCGGCTGCGCACGGGCTTCCCGGAGCACCGCGTGCAGCTGCGGGTGGCGATCGGCGGTGCGGTGGTCGCGCTCGCGCTCACCCCGTTCGTCCCGGCCGGCGTCCAGGTGATCGCCGCGGTCGTCGCCGTGGCGCTCGCCGGACCGCCCCGAGCGAAGGCGGCGACGCCGTGAGCGGCACCGCGCTGTGGGCGGCGGTCATCGCCGGGTCGGTGGGCTGCTACCTGCTCAAGCTCGCCGGGCTGTCGGTGCCCGCGGCGTGGGTCGAGCAACCGTGGGTCGCGCGCGTCGTCGACTTCGTGCCGGCGGCCCTGCTCGCCGCGCTCGTCGCGGTGCAGGCCTTCACCGACGGCCAGGAGCTCGTGGTGGACGGGCGTCTCGCCGGCCTCGCCGTGGCGGCTCTCGCGCTGGCGTTCCGCGCACCGTTCATCGTCGTCCTGGTCCTGGCCGGAGCGGCCGGCGCGGTCGTGCACCTGCTCGGGGGCTAGAACAACCGCTCGTCCCGCTGTTCCAGGTCGAGCAGGAAGCGCTTGCACTCCAGCCCGCCGCCGAACCCGACCAGCGCACCGTCGGCCCCGACCACGCGGTGGCACGGCACGACGAGCGGCAGGGGGTTGCGCCCGCACGCCGTCCCGACCGCCTGGGCCAGGGTGCGGTCACCCAGCCGGCGGGCGATGTCGCCGTAGGAACGGGTCTCGCCGTAGGGGATCTCGGCGAGCAGCCGCCACACGGCGAGCTGGAACGCGTTCCCCGACGCGCGCAGCGGCAGGTCGAAGGACGTCCGGGTGCCGGCGAAGTACTCGTCGAGCTGCTCGGCGACGGCGGCGAACCGGGCGTCGTCCCGCACGCCGAGGTCGGCAGAGGACCCGGGTGGGCGGAGGTGGAGCGTGACCAGGCGGCCGTCCTCCTCGACGGTCGTCAACGGGCCGATCGGCGACCCGAGGACGCTGTGCACCCGCGCACCCATGACCGCATCGTGCACCCCGGCACCGACAGTCCGCGGCGCGTCAGCGCCGGACGTCGCCCGGCGACGGGGGACGATCCCCGCCGATGACCGCCACCCTCATTCCGTCGCGTGACCTCAGGACGCCGAGCCTCCTGGCCGCGCTCGGGGCGGTGGCCGGCGTGGCCGCCAAGGCAGCGGACGAGTCGGGCTGGCGGTGGGCCGCCGACCTGGGCACCTACCCGGCGGCGTGGGTGCTGGCGGTCGCGGTCATCGGACGGCTCGCTGCCTCGCCGGTCGCCGCCGCGGTGCGAGCCGCCGCCTTCTTCGCCGCGATGACCGTCGCGTACTACGCGTGGGCGGCCTGGGTGCTGGGCTTCGGGTGGAACCGGCTGCTGCCCGTCTGGCTCGTCCTCTCCGCGACCGCGGTGGCGGTCACGGCTGCCGTCGCCTGGTGGGCGACCCGCCGTCCCGGCCTCCTGCCCGGAGCGGCGGTCGCGTTCGGCGCCGGCATCGTGCTGGCGGGCGGGGAGTTCCTGCCCCTGTGGCGGTGGGTCACCGGCACCGCCGCGGAGGGCGAGCTGCTCGTCCACCCGGTGCAGGGCGCGGTCGACGCGGCGGTGGCGCTGGTGCTGGTCGCCGTCCTCCCGCGCCACCTGCCGACGCGCCTTTGGGGGCTGCTCCTGGTCGCCCCCATGACGGCGCTCGCCCTGCGGCTGTTCGACGCCTTCGGCGGCCTGATCACCTAGGAAGCTGCGCCGCCGCGCGCCTCGGCCTCCTCGCGCTCCCGCTTCTTGCGCTTCTTCTCGCGCTTCTCGACGTCCTCGTCGTCCCCTGCGAGCCGGCCCAGTTCGCTGCGGATGAAGTCGCGGGTGGCGAGTTCGCCCACCGCGACGCGCAGCGAGGCCAGCTCGCGGGCCAGGTACTCGGTGTCCGCGCGGACCGAGGCGGCGCGGGCCCGGTCCTCCTCCGCCTGCACCCGGTCGCGGTCGGCCTGCCGGTTCTGCGCCAGCAGGATCAGCGGCGCGGCGTAGGCGGCCTGGGTGGAGAACGCCAGGTTCAGCAGGATGAAGGGGTAGGGGTCCCAGCGCAGCTTCACCGCGAACACGTTCAGCGCGATCCAGACGACCACGATGATCGTCTGGACGGCGAGGAACCGGCCGGTGCCCAGGAAGCGCGCGATGCTCTCGGCGAACCGGCCGACGGCGTCCGGGTTGAGCCGGAGGAAGCTGCCGAAGCCGCGGGTGCGGCCGCGGGGGACGTCGAGCCGGGGTGCGTCAGCCACGTCGGGCCCGCTCGCGCCAGTCGTCGGGCAGCAGGTGGTCGAGGACGTCGTCCACGCTGACCGCACCGACCAGGTGGCCCTGGGCGTCGACCACCGGCGCGGCGACGAGGTTGTAGGTCGCGAAGTAGCGGGTGACCTCCGCCAGCGGCGCCTCGGGACGCAACGGCTCCAGGTCGTCGAGCACCCCGCTCACCAGGGACGACGGGGGCTCGCGCAGCAGGCGCTGGATGTGCGCCAGGCCGAGGTAGCGACCGGTGGGTGTCGCCGACGGCGGGCGGCAGACGTACACCTGGCTGGCCAGGGACGGGGTCAGCTCCGGCTCCCGGACACGGGCCAGCGCCTCGGCGATCGTCGCGTCGGGCGCCAGGATCACCGGCTCGCTGGTCATGATTCCGCCGGCGGTGTCCTCCGAGTACTTGAGCAGCTGGCGCACCGGTTCGGCCTCGTCGGGCTCCATGAGCTCGAGCAGCCGGTTGCGGTCGACGTTGGAGAGCTCGGCGAGCAGGTCGGCGGCGTCGTCGGGGTCCATGGCCTCGAGGACGTCCGCGGCCCGGCCCTCGTCCAGCGTGCCGAGGATGGTCACCTGGTCGGCCTCGGGCAGCTCGCCGAGGACGTCGGCCAGCCGCTCGTCGTCCAGCGCCTCGGCGACCTCGTGCCGCCGCTTCACCGGCAGGTCCTGGAGCGCGTGCGCGACGTCGGCGGCGTTGAGGTCGCGGTAGGTCGCGATCAGCGTCTCCGCGCCCTGCCCGGCCTGGGGGAGGGCGAGCCCCTCGACCTCGTCCCAGGCCAGCTGGTGGAGCTGGCCCCGGCGGCCGAGCCGGCCGGGCTCCTGGACGGCGAGGCGGGACAGCACCCAGTCGCCGGTGCGGGTCTGCTCGATGCCGGCGTCGACGACGTGCGCGGGCCGGCCCGACTCGGCGATCCGCACCGCCCGGTCGAGCAGCTCGCCGAGCACCAGCGTCTCGCCGGCCCGCTGCTCGAAGCGCTTGAGGTTCAGCGTGCCGCTGGCGAGCATCACCGCGCCGGGGTCGATCGCGGTCACGCGACCCATCGGCACGAAGATCCGGCGGCGGGCGACCACCTCGACGACGATGCCGAGCACCCGCGGCGTCGCCGTCCCGACGCGCAGGGCGACGACGACGTCGCGCACCTTGCCCACGCGGTCGCCGTTCGGGTCGAAGACCGTCAGCCCGGCGAGCCGGGAGACATACGCCCTGCTCGCGGTCGTCACGGGAGTGGAGGTTACCGTCGGGCCCGTGCCGTCCCGGGATGCGCTGGACTACGAGATCGTCGACGTGTTCGCACCGGGAGCGTTCGCCGGCAATCCGCTGGCCGTGGTGTTCGACGCCGACGAGCTCAGCACCGAGCAGTGCCAGGCGCTGGCCTTCGAGTTCCACCTCTCGGAGACGTCGTTCCTCTGCGCGCCCACGGAACCGGGGGCCCACTACCGCGTCCGCATCTTCACCCCGTTCGCCGAGCTGCCCTTCGCCGGTCACCCGAGCGTGGGTGCCGCCCACACGCTCGTGCGCACCGGCCGGCTCGGCGCCGGCACGCTCCGCCAGGAGTGCGGTGCCGGCGTCCTGGACGTCGAGGTCGACGGCGACGGCGCCCGGCTCACCGGGGGCCGACCGACCCTGGAGGACGGCCCCGCGGCCGCCGAGCTCGCCGCGGCCGTCGGCCTGAGCGAGGTCGACGCCACGGGCGTGCCCGCCGACGTCGCCGGGTGCGGCCTGCCTTTCGCCTACCTCTCGGTCCGCCCGGACGCCGTCGACCGGGCCGTCCCGGACCAGGCCGCGCTCGACGCGCTCGGCGTGGGGGAGGGCGTCTCGGTCCTCTCCTGGGACGCCGCCACCTCCACCGCCTACGCCCGCGTGTTCGCCGGCGATCTCCGCTGGGGCGAGGACCCGGCGACCGGGTCGGCCGCGCTGGGCACCGGCGTCTGGCTGGTCGAGGCGGGCCTGCTGGCGGGGGAGGGCACGTCCTCCTTCGTCGTCCGGCAGGGGGAGAAGCTCGGCCGGCCGTCGGTGCTCGAGTGCACCGTCACCGCCTCGGGCGGCAAGGCCGTCGCCGCGACCGTGCGCGGCGCCGTCGTCCCCATCGCGTCCGGCCGGATCCGGGTGCCGTGACCAGCACCGCCTCCGCCGAGGCGTGGGCGCTGCACCGACCAGGTCCCCGGGACGTCGGCCTGCTCTCCCTGGCCGTCGTCGGTGTGTCCCTCTCGGCGCCGCTCACCGCCATGGTGGCCGCGCCGATGCTGGCGCTCGCGTTCTGGCGCAACGCCGCGGGCGCGGCCGCGCTCGTGCCGGTGCTGCTGACCCGCGAGCGCGCCACGCTGACCGGGCTGCGGCCGCGCGACCTGGCCAGCTCCGTCGTCGCCGGGCTGTTCCTCGCGGCGCACTTCGCGACGTGGCTGCCCAGCCTGTCCATGACGACGGTCGCCGCGTCCGTCGCGCTGGTCACCACCACCCCCATCTGGACGGCGCTGGTCGCGCGCATCTCCGGCGTGCGGCTGCCCGCCGCGGTGTGGTGGGGGCTGCTGCTGGCCTTCGCCGGCGTCGTGCTGATCGTCGGCGTGGACGTGACGGTCAGCCTGGAGGCGCTGGCCGGTGACGGGCTGGCACTGCTGGGCGCCATCTGCGCCGGTGGATACGTGCTGGCCGGCGCCCGGGCCCGGCAGCGGCTGGCGACCTCGGCCTACGCGGTCGTCTGCTACTCCGTCTGCGCGGTCGTGATCGCCGTTTCGGCGCTGCTCGTGGACACCCCGCTCGCCGGCTTCGAGGCGCGGGACTGGTGGCTGATCGCGGGCATCACGGTGTCGGCCCAGCTGTTCGGCCACACGCTGCTCAACCTCGTGCTCTCCTCGGTGGGGCCGACGGTGGTCAGCCTCGCCGTCCTGCTGGAGGTCCCGGGCGCGCTGATCTTCGCGCTGGTCCTGCTGGGGCAGGTGCCGCCGCTGCTGGCGCTGCCGGGCGTCGCCCTGGTGGTCGCGGGGGTCGCGCTGGTGGTGCGGGCCAGCCGCCCGCAGACCTTGGTCGAGCCGGGCACCTGAGTGCTTGATCACTCGGCGGGGCGGTTCCCGGGCGCCGTCGCTACTCTCCGGTAGCTGACAGCATCCCCACCGAAGCGGAGGCACCGTGGCCGAGCTCCGATCCCGTCGTTCCAACCTCGCCGTCCCCGGGAGCAACCCGCGCTTCCTGGAGAAGGCGAAGGGTCTCCCGGCCGACCAGGTCTTCCTCGACCTCGAGGACGCGTGCGCGCCGCTGGCCAAGCCCGGTGCCCGCAAGAACATCGTCGCGGCCCTGAACGAGGGCGGCTGGGGCGACAAGATCCGCACGGTCCGGGTGAACGACTGGACGACGGAGTGGACCTACCACGACGTCATCGAGGTCGTGGAGGGCGCGGGCGCGAACCTCGACTGCATCATGCTGCCGAAGGTGGCCGACGCCGCCCAGGTCAAGGCGCTGGACTTCCTGCTCACCCAGATCGAGAAGTCGAACGGGCTCGAGGTCGGCCGGATCGGCATCGAGGCGCAGATCGAGACCGCGCAGGGCCTCATCAACGTCAACGACATCGCGTTCGCCAGCGACCGCATCGAGACGATCATCTTCGGCCCGGCCGACTTCATGGCCAGCATCAACATGAAGTCGCTGGTGGTCGGGGCCCTGCACCCCGACTACCCGGGCGATCCGTTCCACTACATCCTCATGCAGATCCTCATGGCCGCCCGCGCCCGCGGCGTGCAGGCCATCGACGGCCCGTTCCTGCAGGTGCGGGACGTGCCGGCGTTCGAGGAGGTCGCCAAGCGGTCGGCGGTCCTCGGCTTCGACGGCAAGTGGGTGCTGCACCCGGGCCAGATCGACGCCGCCAACGAGATCTACGCGCCGTCGCAGGAGGACTACGACCACGCCGAGCTCATCCTCGACGCCTACGACTGGTACACGTCGGAGGCCGGTGGCAAGAAGGGCTCGGCGATGCTCGGCGACGAGATGATCGACGAGGCCAGCCGCAAGATGGCGCTGGTCATCGCCGGCAAGGGCCGCGCCGCGGGGATGTCCCGGACGTCGTCCTTCACCCCGCCCGAGGACTGAGCGGACGGCGGCCGCCCGGGGTGCCGGGCGGCCGCCGCCTCACTTCCGCCAGAACAGGTGGTGCGTGACGCCGCTCGGGCTGGGCACGACGTCGCAGTGGTAGCGGTCGAGCAGCTCCTCGGGTGACTTCCACAGCCGTACGCCTCGACCGAGCTCCACCGGTGCGACCGCCACGTGCAGGGTGTCGACGAGATCGGCGTCGAGGAACGCGCGGATGGTCGTGGCCCCGCCTCCCAGCCGGACGTCCTTCCCCCGAGCCGCCTCCCGGGCCTGCCCGAGGACCGTCGCCGGGTCGGCGTCGACGAAGTGGAACGTGGTGTCCGAGAGCGTGAACGACGGGCGCAGGTGGTGGGTCAGCACGAACACCGGCGTGTGGAACGGCGGCTCGTCGCCCCACCAGCCCTGCCACTCGAGGTCCTGCCACGGGCCGCGGTGCGGGCCGAACTTGTGCGCCCCCATGATCTCCGCGCCGATGTTGTGGGAGAAGTCGCGGGTGAAGTAGTCGTCGAGACCCCGGCTCCCGCCCGGCTCGGTGCGGTTCGGCCAGCTCGCCGTCGCGCCGGCCCACGACATCAGGTCCGCGGGATCCGCGTGCCCGAACGGTCGCTCGAGGCTCTGCCCCTCGCCGGCCCCGAAGCCGTCGCTGGATACGGCGAAGTTCTGCACCCTGAGCAGCTGGTCCACGGTTCTCCTCCTGTCGTCCCCCGTCGGACCGGCCGGGGTCGCGGAAGTCATCGGCCCACGACCGGGCGCCGGCTCAGGAGAAGCCCGTGCTGGTCAGCGTCGCGAAGGCGATGATCCAGAGCACGACGAAGAACACGATGATCGCCGTCACGATGCCGCCGACGATGATCCCGGCGAGCGCGAGGCCGTCTCCGTCCTCGCCGGTCTGACGGATCTGCTTGCGCGCGACGATGCCCAGGATCAGCCCGGCCGGCGCGAAGACGAACGCCAGCACGAGGGCGAGGACGGCCATGGTGTTGGTCGGCCGGCCGTAGACCGGGGGATACCCCGGCGGCCCGTAGCCCGGGGGCGGGTAGCCCGGCGGCGGAAAACCCGGCGGCGGGTAGCCCGGCTGGCCGTAGGGCTGGCCGTAGCCCGGTGGCAGCTGGCCGTACGCCGGAGGCGGGCCGGCCGGAGGGGGCGGCGGCGGGTCCCCTCGGTAGAGGTTCTCGTCGTCGGTGCTCATGGGTCCTCCTGGCGCGCGGGCCGGTCGGGGTACTCCACCACGCGGACGGGCGATGCGTGATCAGGCACACGGCGGGAGGCGGCCGGACGTGGCCCATACTCACCGGTAACTCGGACACCGCAGTCCCGAAGGAGCGCACGTGACCCGCTTGGCGCAGACCGCCGACCTGACCGACATCCAGCGCGAGATCCTGTCGACGGTCAGGAGCTTCGTCGACAAGGAGATCATCCCGAACGCGCAGGAGCTCGAGCACGGCGACGTCTACCCGCAGGAGATCGTCGACGGGCTCAAGGAGCTGGGGATCTTCGGGCTGATGATCCCGGAGGAGTACGGCGGGCTGGGTGAGTCGCTGCTGACCTACGCGCTGGTGGTCGAGGAGATCGCCCGTGGCTGGATGAGCGTCTCGGGTGTCATCAACACCCACTTCATCGTGGCCTACATGCTCCGCCAGCACGGCACGCAGGAGCAGAAGGAGTACTACCTCCCGCGCATGGCCACCGGCGAGGTGCGCGGCGCCTTCTCGATGTCCGAGCCGGGGCTGGGCTCCGACGTCGCCGGGATCCGCACCAAGGCCGTGAAGCAGGCCGACGGCGACTACGTCATCGACGGCCAGAAGATGTGGCTGACCAACGGCGGCAGCTCGACCCTGGTCGCGGCGCTGGTCCGCACCGACGAGGGCGCGGAGAAGGCCCATCAGAACCTCACGACCTTCCTGGTCGAGAAGCCCGCCGGCTTCGGCGAGGTCGTCCCCGGCCTCACCATCCCCGGCAAGATCGACAAGATGGGCTACAAGGGCGTCGACACCACCGAGCTGGTGTTCGACGGCTACCGGGCCAAGGCCTCCGACATCCTCGGCGGCGCCCCCGGCAAGGGCTTCTCCCAGATGATGGACGGCGTCGAGGTCGGCCGGGTGAACGTGGCCGCCCGCGCCTGCGGCATCTCGATCCGCGCGTTCGAGCTGGCCGTGGCCTACGCCCAGCAGCGCGAGACCTTCGGCAAGCCGATCGCCCAGCACCAGGCGATCGCCTTCCAGCTGGCCGAGATGGCGACCAAGGTCGAGGCCGCCCACCTGATGATGGTCAACGCCGCCCGTCTCAAGGACCGCGGCGAGCGCAACGACGTCGAGGCAGGCATGGCGAAGCTGATCGCCAGCGAGTACTGCGCCGAGGTGACCACGCAGTCGTTCCGCATCCACGGCGGCTACGGCTACTCGAAGGAGTACGAGATCGAGCGCCTCATGCGCGAGGCGCCGTTCCTGCTCATCGGCGAGGGCACCAGCGAGATCCAGAAGACGATCATCAGCCGCGGCCTGCTCAAGGAGTACAAGCTCAAGGGCTGACGCCACCCCCGCGCAGTTACTCGGCGGGCTCGGCGAAGCGGACCTCGACGTCCTCGACGCCGAGGGAGCGGGCCAGGCCGGTCAGCATGTCGCGCGTGCTGGTCTCGGCCCGGTCGCGGAGGTCGCTGGCCGCGGCCGCCGCGGCGAGCCGGTCCTCGGCCGCCGCGTACAGCGCGCTGTCGTCGACCGGGTCGTCCCCGAGAGCGTCGCCGATCCGCTCGACGAGCCCGCGGTCGCGGTCCAGGACGCGGGTCTCCTCGGGGTCGATCCGCACCTCGTCGAGGCGCGGTGCCGGCAGCTCGATGGTCGCCGTCGTGCCGTCGGGGGAGAGGGTCACGGCGCCGGCGTCGAGGGCTGAGAAGTCCACGAAGGCGTCGGCAGTGCCGGTGGCGAGCAGCTGGACGCGCTCCCCGCTGATGGCCGCGGGCACGTAGCGGGTGTCGGTCTCCCGGTCGACGACGACCTGGAAGGTGCCCGTGGCGGCGTGGTACTCGTGCAGGTCCTGGAGGGCGAGGACCAGGGGCGTCGTGCTGCGGTCGACGACGTCCTGACCGAACGGGTTCTCGGGGAGCCAGTCGGCGACCTTCATCCCGACCGGGACCAGGACGGCCAGGCCGGCGCCCGCTGCCACGAGGCGGAGGGGGACCCGGCGCCGGCGATGCGGCGCCGGCTGCTCGACGGGGACCGGGCGGGACATCAGCGACGTGGGCATGCGCGGCCTCTCGGGACAAGGGGAGGGGGCGGTGCTCACCGCGTTCAGCGACGAGCCCGCCCCCTCCATTCCCGACACACCGGCCTGCCAGAGGGACTTTCTGTACAGGAAGTCCCTGTCGGTCAGCGGGCCGGTCGCCGCTCGTAGTTGCGGCGGGCCCAGAGGTAGCCGACCAGCGCGATGCCGGCGCACCACGCCGTGGCCACCAGGCCGCTGGAGCCGATCGCGGTGCCGGTGAGCAGGCCGCGGACCGTCTCGATCATCGGCGTGAACGGCTGGTTCTCCGCGAACCAGCGCAGCCCGGCCGGCATGGACTCCACCGGCACGAACCCGCTGCCGAAGAAGGGGAGCAGCATCAGCGGCATCGGCACGTTGGAGGCCGCCTCGACCGTCTTGGTCGACAACCCCATCGCCACCGACAGCCAGGACAGGGCGAAGCTGATCATCACGAGCACCCCGACCGCGGCGAGCCACTCGACCGGGGTGGCGTCCGGCCGGAATCCGACGAGCAGGGCGACGGCGACGACCAGCGCCAGCCCGACCATCGTCTGGATCACCGCACCGACGACGTGACCGGTGAGCACCGCCGCCCGCGCGATCGACATGGTGCGGAACCGGGCGATGATGCCCTCGGTCATGTCCATCGCGATGCCGATCGCGGTGCCCTGCGCGCCGCCGGTGATGGCGAGCACCAGGATCCCCGGGACGACGTAGGCGACGTACTCCTCGCGGCCGCCGGAGGGGGCGCCGAGCCCCGCCCCCAGCGTGCCGCCGAAGACGAACACGAACAGCAGCAGGAACACGATGGGCATCGCGGCGACGATCACCGTCAGGCCCGGGTAGCGCAGCGCACGCACGAGGTTGCGCCGCAGCATCGTCGCGGAGTCGTTCACGGTCAGGGCGAGAGCGGTCACGAGAGCACCTCTTCAGCAGCGGGCCGGCCGGTGAGGGCCAGGAAGACGTCGTCCAGGTCGGGGGTGTGCACGGTCAGGCCGTCGACGTCGACACCGGCGTCGTCCAGGCGGGAGAGCAGGTCCTTCAGGGCGGCGACGCTGCCGTCGCCGGGCACCTCGAGGGCGAGCGACACCTCGTCGTCCACGGGGACGCCGAGGACGCGGGCTGCCGCCGCGAGCGGGGCGGGCCCCGCGAACTGCAGCCGGACGTGCCCGCCGGGCACCAGGCGCTTGAGCTCGTCGGCGGTGCCCTCGGCGACCAGCCGGCCGGAGTCGAGCACGCCGATCCGGTCGGCGAGCTGGTCGGCCTCCTCCAGGTACTGCGTGGTCAGCAGGATCGTGACGCCGTCGGCCACCAGGCCGCGGACGACGTCCCACATGGCCCGCCGGCTGCGCGGGTCCAGTCCGGTGGTCGGCTCGTCGAGGAAGACCACCCGGGGGTCGGCCATGAGCCCCATGGCGAGGTCCAGTCGCCGGCGCATGCCGCCGGAGTAGGTGGCCGGCACCGTGTCGGCGGCCTCGACGAGGTCGAACCGCTCGAGCAGCTCGGCGGCCCGTCGGCGGCCCTCGCGCCTGCCCAGGTGGTTGAGGTCGGCCATGAGCCGGAGGTTCTCGGCACCGGTGAGCAGGTTGTCGACGGCGGAGAACTGACCGGTGAGCGCGATGGCGGCGCGGACGGCGTCCGGCTCGCGGTGCAGGTCGTGCCCGGCGATGCGCACCTCGCCGCCGTCGGCGGGGGTGAGCGTGGACAGGATGTCGACGGTGGTCGTCTTGCCGGCCCCGTTGGGGCCGAGCAGGGCGAAGATCGTCCCCTCGGGGACGGTCAGGTCGAGGCCGTCGAGGACGACCTTCGGCCCGAAGGACTTGCGCAGGCCGGTGACGGCGATGGCGTCGGTCATGTCAGTTCCTCTCAGGCCCGGCGGACGGTGATGTCGCCGTAGGACGTGCGGGCGTGGATCTCGACCGTCTCGGCGGCGCCCTCGGGCCCCGTCGTCTCGGTCAGCAGGTTGCGCAGCCGGCCCCCGCCGGAGTTGATGTCGAGCCAGGCCGCTGTCCCCTCGCGGACGCCGGCCTCGATGTCCCCGTAGGCGGTCTCCAGGACCAGCGAGCCCCGGACGGCCTCGCCGACGCGCACCTCGCCGTACTTGGTGCTGCCGTGCGCCGAGCCGAGCGCCCGGTCGAGCCGGATGTCGCCGTAACCGGTCTCCAGCCGCGTCGGGCCGCCCGCCTCGCCGACGCGGACGTCGCCGTAGGCGGTGTGCACCTCGGCCTCGCCGTCGACGGCGGACGCTGTGACATCGCCGCTGGAGGTGCGGGCCTGCAGGCTGCCGGCCTGGTCGAGGCGGAGGTCGCCGTACTTGCTCTCCAGGTGGACGGCGCCCAGCCGGCCGGCGCAGGTGATCTCCCCGGCGGTGACGCGGACGTCGAGCGCGGAGCCCGCGGGCAGCGCGAGGTCGACCTCCACCTCCGGGCCGGAGCCGAAGAACAGCAGCCGGGGACGGCCGGTGGACCGCACCACGAGCTCGCCTGCGGTGAAGGTGACCAGCGCCTGCTCGGCGGCGGTGACGTCGGCAGCGCTGCGCGGGTTGCGGGGCGAGACGGTGACGACGGTGTCGTCGCGGTCGGAGGCGCGGACCCGGACGGATCCGGCGGCGATCTCGATGCGGGCCGCGATCGGCCCGGGGGTGTCGAACGTAGGCATGGCTGCGCCCTCCTCGGGGCAGGGGTGGGTGCCCCCGGGCCGGTCGGCCGGGGTCGGGAGGTGCGGTGCGGGACGGGGCGCGGGCTAGCGCGCCCAGCCGGTGTACTGGGAACCGCCGGACCACCGGGCGCGGCGGGAGTCGGACGACGGACGCGGTGCGGGCTCGAGCGCGCCGGCCACGGCACGGACCAGCCAGGTGTTGACCGAGACGCCACCGCGGGTGGCTGCCTCGTCGACCCGCGTCTTGAGCTGCTCGGGGAGCCGCAGCGTGATGCGGACGGTCTCGCCCTCCTCGACGTCCGGAGCCGGCTCAGCAGCGGCCGCTGCCGGTGGCTCGGGCGCCTCGGGGGCCGGGGGCGGGGTGACGGCGAAGCCGATGTCGCTGCCGCGGAGCCGGACGTCGACGGCGCCGGGAGCGAGCTGGCCGGTGAGCTCCTCGGCCGCCTGGGACAGCGCGCTCAGCAGCGCCAGACGGACCGAGGACTCCAGCGGAGCGGTGAGCCGCTCCGCCAGGGCGCGGGCCTCCTCGCCGCCGGCATCGGCCGCGGTGAGCAGGTCGCGGCGGAGCTGGTCGACGAAGGGGGTGAGATCCATGACGTCACTGTGACACCAAAGTGACGTCACCGCAAGTGCCATCGTGGTGTCACCTGCCCGTTCCGGTAGGCACTGGGCATGCGAGCCGTGGGAGTGACCGAGTTCGGCGGGCCCGAGGCCCTGCAGCTCCTCGACGTCGAGCCGGAGCCGCTCGGCCCTGGGCAGGTCCGGCTGCGGGTGCAGGCCGCCGCCGTGAACCCGACCGACACCCACGCCCGCTCGGGTGCCTACGCCGACCGCGACCCGGTGAAGACGCCGCCGTGGATCCCCGGGATGGACGTCGCGGGGGTGGTCACCGAGCTGGGGGAGGGTGTCGAGCACCTGGCCGTCGGCGATCTCGCCATGGGGATCGTCGTGCCGTTCGGCCCGTACGGCGCCTACCGCGAGGACAAGGTGCTCTCCGGCAACTCGGTGGTGCGTGCACCCGAGGAGACGACGGCGGTGGAGGCGTCCACGCTGCCGATGAACGGCCTCACCGCCCGGATGGCGCTGGACCGGATGGCGCTTGCGCCCGGCCAGGTGCTGGCGGTGACCGGCGCGGCCGGCGCCTTCGGCGGCTACGTCGTCCAGCTGGCCAAGGCCGACGGGCTGACCGTGGTCGCCGACGCCTCCGGGGCCGACGAGGAGCTGGTCCGCGGGCTCGGCGCCGACGTCGTCGTCCGCCGCGGGGACGACGTCGCGGCACGCATCCGGGATCTCTACCCCGACGGCGTCGACGGGCTGGCCGACGGCGCGGTGCAGAGCGAGCTGGTGCTGCCGGCGGTGAAGGACGGCGGCGCGATGGCGACCGTCCGCGGCTACCGCGGCGACGGGCAGCGGGGGGTGCGGGTTCTCCCCAACCAGGTCGCCCGGGCGGCCGAGGACCGTGCCGGCCTGGACCGGCTGCGCCGGCAGGTCGAGGACGGCGTCCTGGCCCTCCGGGTGGCGCGCACGTTTTCCGCGGAGCAGGCGGCCGACGCCCACCGGCTGCTGGAGCGGGGCGGGGTCCGCGGCCGGATCGTCCTCACGTTCTGAGGTGCTTGGTCGCCTCCCGGCGTGACAGCGGGCTGAGCGGGTGCTCGGCGACGAAGGCGGCCACCCACTCCGGGGCGACCTTGGCGTAGTCGCGCAGCGCCCAGCCGATGGCCTTGCGGAGGAAGAAGTCCGGGTCGCCGGCGTTGGTCAGCACCACGTCGGTGAGCAGGGCGGTGTCGGTGCGCTGCTTGAGGCCCAGCTGGGCGATGACGGCGCTGCGGCGCAGCCAGCGGTCGGCGGAGCGCGCCCAGTCGCGCAGCACCGGCTCCATCGCCACCCGGTCGGCGACGAGGAGCTCGGCGACCCGGGCCTGCGTGCCGTCGACCAGGTCCCACCACGCGCCGGAGGTGATCATCTCCTCGAGCAGCGGCAGCAGCCGGAGGTCGCCGCGCGCGATCCGCAGTGCGGCGACGGCCTGGGCGGCGTAGCGCTCCTCCCGGTACGCCGCCTCGCGCCAGAGCCGGCCGGCTGCCTGGATCACCGCCGTGACCGAGGTCGGCGGGTGCTCGGCGGCGGCGGCGCGGGTCACCCGCCGGACCTCCGGCAGGCGGACGCCGAGGCAGGGCTCCGCCGTCTTCAGGTAGGCCTGCATCCCGGCCGCCCGCGCCGGATCGGCGAGCTCGCGCAGCGCGGCGCGCACGTCGGTGACCAGCGCGGTCGTGGCGTCGTCGTCGGGCACGGCCGGGGAGTCTGCCGGAGTGGCCTCGCACGCTCCTGATCGGCAGGGCGCCCAGGCGGCGTCGCCCACCCGGAGGTGACCGCGGAACGCGCCCCGGCGGTCAGGCCGGCGCGCGCGTGCTCTCGGGTGCCGGACGTGCGCTCGGGATCGAGGGCTCCAGTTCGCCGAGCAGACGCGGCAGCGCCGCGGCGGCCGGCTTGAGCGCGGTGGCGTAACGGCCGAGGGCCGCCGCGACCCGCGGCTCGGCGGCCCGCTCCCGCAGCCCGTGCATCAGGTCCAGGCGTGACCCCGCCATCCAGGCCTGGACGTCGGGTGCCGTGTTCCAGGCCTTCGCAGCCGCCATGGAGGCGGCGAACGTGCGCAGCCAGTCGTGCGCCGTGGAGGGATAGGGGTTCGGCGGGCAGAGGCGGTTCTTCTCCGCGTCGTCGTCCCGCGTCGCCTCCACGTAGCCGGTGAGGGCGGCGTTGAACGTCGGCTGGCAGCTGCGGAGGGGCTGCACCGTGATCAGGCCGGCCTCGAAGACGGGGCGCGGCGGCGTCCTGCGGATGCCTTCGGCGGTGCAGTCGACGTGCACGGTCGCGGGGTCGGTCGCCACCTCGCCCTCGTCGAGCACGATGCGGTCGAGCTCGATGCGCCGCACGTGGCCGAGCCGCACCACACCGCCGATGCTCCGCAACCGCTCGAGCTCGTACGCGCTGACCGTCGCGCAGCGGAACATGGTCGGTTCCACCCGCTCGTCGATGCGCAGCAGCTGTCCGCCGGCTTCGAGGCGGCGGAACAGGTCGTCGACCGACGTCGCCCCGGCCAGGGCCTCCAGCTCGAGTGCGAGCCCCTCGAGGGTCGACCCGAGCTGGTCGAGCGGCTGCCACCGCGTTCTGTCGTACAGCCACGTGTCCCGGGGCCGCACCCACCGGATCCGGTCAGCGGGGATGCCGTGGTCGAGCAACCACAGGCACGCGTCGATGCCGGTCTTGCCGGCGCCCATCACCACGTAGCCGGACGCCGGAGCGGCCTGTTCGACCAGCGCGCCGACCGGCACGCAGCGCACCTCCGGCGCGACGGTGAAGGAGTGGGCGTGCCGCGCGGGCACGTGCCCCTCGAGGTAGGTCGCGTCCACCACCGCCCGGCGCACCGTGACGCCGACCTCCTCGCCGGTCAGCAGGTCCACGAGCCGCGGACCGCCCGCACCCATGACGTACTCGTGCATCCCGAGGAACCGGACGCGACCCGTGGGGAGGAGCACCTCGTCGAGCACGGCGTCGAAGTACGCGCGGATCTCGTCGGCGCTGGCCAGCTCGTACCGGCCGGCGTTCGGCCCGGCCGTGTCGACGCGGTCACGCCCCAGCGGGAGCGAGGAGACGCCGTAGTAGGCCGACGGGACGTGCAGCCGGACGAAGGGGTAGGCGTCGTGCCAGTGACCGCCCGGGCGGTGCCGCCGGTCGACCAGGACGACGTCGGCGTCGGAGTGGGCGACGAGGGCATCGGTGAATGCCATGCCGACGGCGCCTGCGCCGACGACCAGGTAGTCGGTCTCGATGCGGGCCATCGCCGGAAGGTAGCCCCGTCCGCCCGGGCGAGGAACCGGTTCGGGAACGGCGAGGCATGGCCTCCGCGGTCGCTCACTCCGTGTCGCCGGGTCCCCTGATCGGTGCGAGGCTGCGAGGCAGGAGCCGCCCGCGCGGCCGGGACGGGAGGGCACGTGAACGGCGCGCAGGCGCTCATCCGCACGTTGGTCGACGCCGGGGTGGACGTCTGCTTCGCCAACCCCGGCACCTCGGAGATGCACTTCGTCGCCGCATTGGACGACGTCCCGGACATGCGGGCGGTGCTGACCCTCTTCGAGGGCGTCGCGACCGGCGCCGCCGACGGCTACGCCCGCATGGCCGGCCGCCCCGCCGCCACGCTCCTGCACCTCGGGCCGGGGATGGGCAACGGGCTGGCCAACCTGCACAACGCCCGGCGTGCGAAGACGCCGCTGGTCAACGTGGTCGGCGACCACGCGCGCTCGCACAAGCGGCTGGACGCTCCGCTGGAGTCCGACATCGACGCCGTGGCCGGCTCGGTCTCCGGCTGGGTGCGGCGGTCACTGGCCCCTGCCGACGTGGCCGCCGATGCCGCCGACGCGGTGGCCGCCGCGTCGGCGGGCACCATCGCCACGCTCGTCCTGCCGGCGGACGTCTCCTGGGATGACGGCGCGGAGGTCGCGGCACCGGTCGCGGTCCGGCCCGTCCCCCAGGTGGCGCCGGCCGTCGTGGACGAGGTCGCGGCGGTGCTCGCGTCCGGGGAGCCCGCCGTGCTGTTCCTCGGTGGCGACGCCATGACCGAGGAGGGCCAGCTCGCCGCCGGGCAGGTCACCGCCGGCACGGGTGCCCGGCTGATGTCCGAGACGTTCCCGCCGAGGGCCGCCCGGGGCGCGGGACTGCCGGACCTCACCCGGCTGCCCTACCCACCGGAGATGGCGATCGCCGCGCTGGCCGGGACCAAGCACCTGGTGCTGGCCGGCGCGCAGTCGCCCGTGCACTTCTTCGCCTACCCCGGCGTGCCGGGGACGCCGGTGCCCGACGACTGCACGGTGCACGTGCTCAGCGCACCGGGGGAGGACGCCGTCGCCGCCCTGCGCGCCCTCGCCGAGCGGGCCGCCCCGGACGCGGCACCGGTCCTGCTCGAGGCCGAGCGCCCCGAGCTGCCGACCGGGCCGCTCGACCCGCGGACGATGGCCGCGGTCATCGGCGCGCTGCTGCCCGAGCGCGCGATCGTTGTCGACGAGGCACTCACCTCCGGCGTGGGCCTTAACGAGCTGACCTCCGGCTGCCCCCGCCACGACTGGCTCAACCTGACCGGCGGCGCCATCGGCGACGGGTTGCCCATGGCACTCGGCGCGGCCATCGCCTGCCCGGACCGTCCGGTCATCGGGATCCAGGCCGACGGCAGCGCGATGTACACGATCTCCGCGCTGTGGAGCTACGCCCGCGAGCAGGTCGACGTCACCACGATCATCTGCGACAACGGCTCGTACGCCATCCTAGAGCACGAGCTGCAGAAGGTCGGGGCGCAATCCGAGGGGGAGCGGGCCCGCAAGCTGCTCGACCTCGGCGGGCCGGGACTGGACTTCGTCGCCCTGGCGACCGGGATGGGCGTGCCGGCGGCCCGCGCCACGACGGCCGAGGAGCTGGCCGAACAGCTGCAGAAGGCCCTGACGGAGCCCGGCCCGCACCTGATCGACGCCGTGCTCCGCGGCTGAACGGTCACCGCGCGTAGCGCCGCTGCGGGACGGCACCACGCCGCGCACAGCCGCCTTGACCCAACGTGCGCGGCCTGCCGGGATGGCCGTATCGAGGGGGCCTAGCGAGGGGACGCGGCCATGGACCTGCCGATCATCTACGTGCGCGGCTTCGCCGGGGGCACCTCCGGCATCGACAAGGCGGTGGACGACCCGTTCTACGGGTTCAACGAGGGGTCGGTCCACGTGCGGGTCGGCAAGGACAGCCGGCCGCACTTCTACCAGTTCGAGAGCCCGCTGCTGCGCCTGATCACCGAGCAGGGCTACGCCCTGCTGGTGCACGGCAACCAGGAGGCGTTCCTGCGCCAGCAGCCCGACGGCGAGGTGACCCCGAAGAGCATCTGGGTGCACCGGTTCTACGACGAGGCGGCGTCCACCTTCGCCAGCGACCCGCAGAAGTACGTCCTCGAGGAGGCGGCCAAGGACCTGTTCTCGCTGGTGACGGGCGTCAAGCGGAAGACCGGCGCGCCCCGGGTGCACCTCGTGGCGCACTCGATGGGCGGGCTCATCTGCCGCTCGATGATCCAGCGGTTCATCCCCGAGCTGACCCGCGGCGACGGCGAGCCGCTGCGCAGGGACGCCGCCGCCGACCACGTGGAGAGCCTGTTCACCTACGGCACGCCGCACGGCGGCATCGAGTTCTCGCTCGGCTTCGGGCTGTTCGAGAAGATCCGCGACTCCCTCGACATCAACGGGGCGGAGATCTTCGGCCCCCAGCGGATGTACGACTACCTCACCCCCCGCGAGGACCCCGACGAGGACCGCGACCCCCCGGAGGGCTGGGACGCGACGGAGATGCCGGTGGACGGCTTCCCCCGCGAGCGCGTCTTCTGCCTGGTCGGGACCAACCCGGAGGACTACGCCGTCGCGTTGGGCCTGTCGTCGAAGGCGGTGGGTGCCCGCAGCGACGGGCTGGTGCAGATCGACAACGCGTACGTGAAGGGTGCCCACCGCGCCTTCGTGCACCGCAGCCACAGCGGGCGCTACGGGATCGTGAACTCGGAGGAGGGCTTCCAGAACCTGCGCCGATTCCTCTTCGGCGATCTCGAGGTGGAGGTCGACCTGCACGGGCTGCGGCTCCCGGGCACGCCCGAGGACAAGACCGTCTGGCAACTGGAGACCGTGCTCGCCATCCGCGGCCTCCCGGTGTTGATGCACGAGCAGACGACGGCGCACCACTGCCCGATCCAGATCGAGCGGCGGCCGGTCGAGGACACCTCCGACACCCCGGTGCCGCTGCTGACGACGTTCCTGTCCACGCAGGAGCCCCGGCCGCTGGACGGCGGGAGGGCCTGCGAGACGCTGCGGCACGCGCTCACCCTCCGGCTGCTGTCGCTGCGCGAGGACGACGGCTTCTTCCTGTTCCGCAACCACCTGGAGCAGACGGCGGACTTCGAGGAGACGCTGGTCATCGACATCGCACCGCCCACGGACTCGTCGTCGTCGCCGCGCGCGTGGGCGGTATGGAACAGCAGCTTCGCCGGCGCGATCCGGGACTGGCGGCCGACCGGGGAGCCCCTGGCGGACGAGCGGCCGGACGAGGCGGGCGTGTGGCAGGGGACGGTCCCGATGCCCCCCGCCTGCCGCCCCGTCTTCGGGGACGACGCCCGGCTCGTGCTCACCGTGCGCGCCCGTCGGCGGGGACCGGCACCCGCGGAGCCGACCCAGTCGGACATGGCGCTGACAGGCGGCCTCCAGTAGTGGCGGAGGCCGGCCGAACCGTCGGCACGCGAACCGCGGCCGAGGTGTTCGAGGACCACCTCAGGCGCGCGGACGAGGGCGACTTGGAGGGCGACCTCCAGCACAACGTGGCAGAGAACGTGGTCGTCCTGACCGGCCGCGGGGTGTTCCACGGGCACGACGGCGTCCGGGCGCTCGCCCGTCAGCTCATGGCCGAGATCCCGAGCGGCCGGTGGACCTACGTCACGACGCTGGTCGAGGGGCCGATGGCCTTCCTCGAGTGGACTGTCGACGAGGGGCCGTTCCGGATCCGGGACGGCGCGGACTCCTATCTGATCGAGGACGGCCGGATCCGCGTGCAGACCATCCACTACACGGTCGAGGACGACCAGGGGCGTGTGGTGATCCGGCCCGACGGGACGCCGGCCGGCTGACCGGGCTCAGGTCCGCCCGGTCCCCGTCCCGTGCCGGTGCTCGGCGGCGAGCCGGGCCATCTGCGACTCGGTCATATGCTCCTTCGCCTTGCGCTGCGCCCGCTTCTCCTTGATCGACTTCGCCGACTTCTGCGAGTGGTGCGAGTCGTGCGGTGACTTGTCGCCCATGGCGACCTCCGTCGAGGGAGGACCGGCTCGATGCCGGGACGCTACGCCGGTGCCGGGAGCGGATCGACAGGTTCGGTCCTCCTGTCTCCAGCCCGGTGCGCCGGACCTCTGTGGAGTGACGACGGCCCGGCACGGCGTCGGGCCGCTCCCTCGGGAGGGGGCTGTCATGGCCGACAGCGGCGCGACCACCTACCAGCGGCTGCTCGACGAGGCGTGGGAGCTGGGCCGGCTCGACGGCCTCTTCGCCGCCGCCTTCGAACCCGCCGGGAGCGCACCCTCCGACCGCTGCCTCGGGCGCACCCCGGAGGCGTTCGCCCGCCTCCTCTGGGAGGGGCGGCCCGGGAGCCCTCCGAGCGGCCTCGAGGCGAACGCGCCGCTCTGGTACGCCACCGGCTTCCGCGAGGGCCTCGCCGCCGGCGCGGGTCCGGACCGGCGCAGCGTGCGCGGGCTGAGCCACCGCCGCGTCCTCATCTGAGGCCGAGCGCTCACGGCTCGGCGAGCTCCCGGCGGTAGAGCAGGTAGTCGCCGTCCTCGCAGGAGGTGGTGAATCCGGCCGACTCGTAGAGGTGCCGGGCGGGGTTGTCGCGGTGCACGCCGAGGGCCAGCTGGGAGTGCCCGGCCCGCCGGACGTCGTCGGCGACCAGGTCGAGCAGTGCCCTTCCCAGCCCGTGCCTGCGGTGGGGTGGCCGCACGTGCAGGGTGACGACCGTGGCCGTGCCGTCGAGCACCGCCCACATCGCGTAGCCGGCCGGGGCGCCACCCAACTCGGCGACCGTCGTCCGTGCCAGGTTGTCCGCCCACAGCTGCCGGTTGCGGTCGGCGGCGCGCAACCACGCCGCCTCCTGCTCCGGTTCCCGCTCGCGGATGTAGTCGAGCTCCGCGTCGTGCACGAGGTCCAGGTCGGCCGGGGTCGCCGGGCGGGTGCACCAGGCGGTCTCGCTCATGCCAGCCAGCCTGCCCCACGGGACGGCGCTCACATTGCGCAGCGGCCACCCAGATGTCCGCGGCGCAGCCACTTGACCGCCGTGTCCGGGGTCGAGAACGTGCAGATACGAGGCCGGCGACGGTGTCTTGCGGGGGGACGGTCATGGCAGACGTTGCAGGAGCCACGGTCGAGGCCGGCTGGGGGCGCTCGCGGGCTTTAGGTGAGGTGGCGGGCGTCTCGGTCTTCGTCGCCCGGACGTCGACCCCGTGGGTGATGGACGTCGACACGCTGATCGTCTCGGCGGGTCCCGACGGGCTGGGCAACCTGGGGCACGACCTGAGGACCCACGTCGACGGCGTCAGGTGGAACGACGCCCGGTTGGCGGAGCTGGCGCCCGACAGGCCGCAGGTGGTGTCCGTCGATCCGTCACCTCCCGGTGGACTCCGCCGGGTCGTGTTGGCATGCGCGCGGGACACCGGCCGACCACGGGTGGGGTTCGCCGGTGACTTCCCTGGCACTCCGGACGCCGTCCGCGTCGGTGCGGCGGCGGGGCTGGCAGCCGCGATCGGGCACGACGCCCGGGTGGTCGCCCTGCCGCTGCTCGGTGCCGGCGCCATCGGGCTGCCTGAGGACGTCGCTGCGGAGGCCACCGTGACCGGTGTGATCAGGGCTCTGGAAGTGGAGCCTGGCGCCCTCATGCAGGTGTACCTGCTGGCGATCGACGAGCGCACGGTCATGGTGATCGAGCGGGCGTGGGACCGGCTCGAACCTCGGCCGTCCGCTGCTGACCTGCCGATCGCCGAGGCGTCCACCTCGTCGGTCGTGGACGTCGAGCCGGACTACGCGGACGGCGTGGGGGCCGGTTCTCCGCCCTCGCCGATGAGGGACCTCACCCCGGGCGCGCTCGACGTGCTGCGGTACGCGTCCGCTGTCGTCGACACAGGGTGGTACCAGCCGCGGGAGGTGGACTCCGCGCTGGTGCTCCTCGCCGCTTTCGTGCGCCGGAACAGTCCTCGCCGTGAGCCGGAGGGTGGGGTGGCCGCACGGCTGCTCTCCGCCGTGGCGGGTGACGAGCAACCGCTCGTGGTGATCGCGCGGCTCGCCTCAGCGCTGGGTCTGCCGGCCGAGGAGGTGCTGACGCTCTCGTCCAACGACGCCGACTTCGGCCCGTCGACCGCCGAGATGGCCGGCCGGGCTCGCGAGGTGCCGCGTCGGCTGGGGTTGCCCGCGTTGACCCACGTGCGCCATCTCCTGGCCACGGCGATCGGCGACGAGCAGCAGCTCGCTCCGTCCGTGCTCCAGGCGCTCCGAGTCAGCGCGCCGGAGCTGAGACGCCGCCTCCGCGCAGCGGTCGAGGCCGTCGTCCCCGCCGAAGCTCCGGCCGGCTGGGACCAGCTGCTGGGTGTCGTCACCGCGGCGACTGAGCTGGCCGGAGGCTTCTCACGTGACATCGTCGGCGGGGAGGAGCGGATCCCACCGACCGACGACCACCTCGGCGTCGGCACGTACGTCTCGATGCTGGCGAGCGTCATCGCCCGCCGCGACACCCCGCTGCCCTTGTCCGTGGGGCTCTTCGGTGAATGGGGGTCGGGGAAGAGCTACTTCATGGGCCTGCTCCGGGACAGGGTGCATGCCCTGAGCCAGAGCGGTGACGAGGCCTACCTCGGCGAGATCGTGCCCATCACCTTCAACGCCTGGCACTACGCCGACACGAACTTGTGGGCAAGTCTCGGCAACGAGATCTTCGAGCAGCTGTCGGGCCCGGAGGCGACGGCTTCCCAGCGTCGGGAAGCTCTGCGCACCGAACTGGCCGACAAGACGCAGCGTGCCCAGGACCTGCGCGCCGCGAACCGGCGAGCGGAAGAGGAGACCGCCCGCCTGCGCGAGGAGCTCGACCGGGCGAAGACCGCTGCTGCGACCTCGTCGTTGGAGCTGCTGCGGGCGTTGCCGCGCTCACCGACGATCCAGAGGCGGCTGACTAAGGCCTTCCGGCGTCTGGGTGTCTCCGCCGAGGCCGAGCAGGCGCAGTTGCTGTCAGCCGAGCTGGGGGGTGTCCATTCCGACGCGCAGGCCCTCCGGCTGGCCACGCGCGGTCGCAGGGGATGGCTGCCCGCCGCGCTCGCCGTGGCGGCACTCGCTGCGCTGGCGGTCTCCGTGTTCTTCGCCGACGACATCGCCCGGCTACTGGCGGGTGGAGGGTTGACCGGGCTGGCGGCCGCGCTCGGCTGGCTGACCGTTGTCGTCGCGCGGACGCGTTCGGGGTTGCAGACGCTGACGACGGCGGCATCGGAGATCCGGGCCGAGGCATCTAGGAGTGCCGACGAGCGTCTCGCCCCCGAGTACTCCGAGCTGAGGCGCAGGGACGCCCGGGCCGCCGTGCTCAAGTCCCAGCTCGCCGAGGTGCTGCAGCGCGTCGGTGAGATCGGACGCGAACTCGCCGACCTCGACCCGGGGCGTCGGTTCTACGGGTTCGTCTCCGACCGCGCGGTCAGCGACGATTACCGCCGGGAACTGGGTCTGATCTCGACGATCCGTCGGGACTTCGAGCAACTCATCACACTGCTCAAGGAGTGGCAGGAACTCGACGAGCCGGAGACCCACCGGCCGATCGAACGGATCGTCCTCTACATCGACGACCTCGACCGCTGTTCGAGCGACCAGGTCGTAGACGTCTTGCAGGCCGTGCACCTCCTTCTAGCACTCGACCTGTTCGTCGTCGTGGTGGGCGTGGACCCGCGATGGTTGCTGCACTCGCTGCGGGAGCAGTACCGGACGGCGTTCCGCGACCCCGACCGTCCGGCGTCGCGGGACGCGGATTTGCCCGACGAAGAGGCCGTCTGGCAGACCACACCGCACGACTACCTGGAGAAGATCTTCAACATCCCGTTCGTCCTGCCCGGCATGACGGCGACGAGCTTCGAGCGTCTCATCAGGGAGCTGTCCCTCGGAGAGGAGCAGGAAGTCGAAGGGCCCGGGGGTGACCCGGCGACGCCGCCGGCGGCGAGGGCCACCGGGGAAGGGCCGGTGGCCGACGACGGTCGCGACGACGTCGGGGCGCCCGCGGGTGTGCCCTCCGTCGACGCCGCGCTCCCGGGCGACAAAGCGCCGGCAGACGCCCGACCCCTGGCGGACGTCCCCGTCCAGGAGGGATCGGAGATCGCCGCGATAGGTGCCGGCCGCAGGCCGGTGCCTCGGAGGTTGACAGAGTACGAGTTGAGGCTGTTGGCATCCCTGGGGCCACTCGTGCGGAGCCCGCGTCAGGCCAAGCGGCTGCTCAACCTGTACCGCATGGTCCGCAGCACTCGTGACCTGAGCCCGGCTTCGGAGTTCCTCGGTGACGACAGGACGCCCGGCGAGTACCAAGCCGTCGGCGTCCTGCTCGGACTCCTCACCGCGCACCCGCGGTTGCTCGGGCAGCTGCTCGCGGCCGAGCCGGCTGACCGGATGCCCGGTGGCCTGTGCGTGCGGCCGCCGGAACAGTCTTGGGCGGAGGTGGTGGCGGGGCTCGAACCGCAACAGGCCGGTACCCGCTGGCGCAACGACGTCTGTGTAGACCTTTCGATCGAGGACCGGGCGGAGTGGGCGTCGCTGGCGGGGCGGGTGGCTCCTGCCACTGCCCTCGTGACGCTGCCTGATCTGCACGCCTTCCGCTTCTGGGGACCTCGAGTCGCCCGCTTCTCGTTCGTTCTCTCGCCCCTCGCCGTGCAGGAGGACCCGGTGCGCTCCGCGGCCGGGCCCGCGACGGGCTCGAAGCTCCGGGCGTTCACCTGACCGGGTGGACCTGCCCGCCCGACGCCTCGCTTTGTCCACAGAACGGCTGATCCCGCCCCCGCGGACTGATTCGTTCTCTTACAGTCCGGCTGTTTCGTCAAGATCGACCGGGCTCGACGGGGGTGCCGTGCCGACCGCTCTGGATGTCGTGGACGGCGAGGTACGGGAGCTCATCCGGCGTCGCGGCCTCGACCCGTTCACCGACCCCGGTCCCGTGCGGGTGCTCGTGCGCGACGTCGTCGCCGACTACTCCGAGCGCTCGCTCACCTCGGCGCTGCCGCCGATCGTCGACCCCGAGTCCGTCGTCCGCGACGTCCTCGACCGGGTGGCCGGCTTCGGACCCCTGCAGCGGTACCTCGACGACCCCGAGGTCGAGGAGATCTGGGTCAACGAGCCCGGCCGGGTCTTCGTGGCCCGCCGCGGGCGCAGCGAGCTGACGACGACGATCCTGGCGCCGGGCGAGCTGGCCGACCTGGTCGAGCGGATGCTGCGCACCTCGGGTCGGCGGATCGACATGTCGACCCCGTTCGTCGACGCGACGATGCCCGACGGTTCGCGGCTGCACGTGGTCATCCCCGACATCACGCGCCGCCACATGGCGGTCAACATCCGCAAGTTCGTCCTCCAGGCGCACAGCCTCGACGAGCTGATCGCCCTCGGGACGATCACGACGCAGGCCGCCCGCTTCCTCGAGGCCGCGGTCGCCTCCGGGCTCAACGTTCTCGTCTCGGGCGGCACCCAGGCGGGCAAGACGACGCTGCTCAACTGCCTCTGCGCCGCCATCCCCGCCCGCGAGCGGGTCATCACCTGCGAAGAGGTCTTCGAGCTGCGCGTGCCGCTGCCCGACGTCGTCTCGATGCAGACGCGGCAGGCCAACCTCGAGGGCGCCGGGGAGATCCCGCTGCGCCGGCTGGTCAAGGAGGCGCTGCGCATGCGGCCCTCCCGCATCGTGGTCGGCGAGGTGCGCCAGGAGGAGTGCCTCGACCTGCTCATCGCCTTGAACTCCGGCCTACCCGGAAGGGCTAATGACGGTTCTCGGTCGAAGCGACGGCTAGCGGCGAGGGCGCGGAGGCAGGGGGCGGCTCCACGACGACCGCTCGCCGCCGTCGGGCCGGTCCGTCCATGACACGGTGACCGTGTCGTCGCGGGTGGCCATGGTTCGGGCCGCGATGAACTTCAAGGCCTCATCCGGCCCTACGTGGACGCCGTTCGGTAGGTCCCTAGTGATTAGGTCGCCGACCTCGACGCGGACCTCGTACGCCGTGGCTCTGCCCGCGTTCGTCAGGAGATAGGCGTCGCCCTGGAAGTGCTCCAGGCGCCAGGCGGCGCCCGGAGTGGGGGCGTGGCGCTCGTCCTGGATCTCCCGGCGCTCTAGGGCGACGGCCATTCGCTCTGTCGCGTCGGCGGAGCGGGCCGCGAGGGCGTCTGCCTTTCGCTGGCCGCGGGTGGAGACGATCAGCGCGAGAGCGGACATAACGGTGGCCGCGCCGACGCCGATCGCCTCCCAATCCATGCACAGGAGGCTAACGGGAGGCGCCTCACGGAGCCGGAACGCCGAAAGGCCCCGCTCTCCAAAATGGAGGGCGGGGGCCTTCTCGCTGGGCGCCTAGTTTGCGATGAAGAGGGCGACGACAGCGGCGACCGCTGCGATCAACGTCGCGGCGAGGTTGACCCATGATCGCCAGGCGAGCTTCGCGCGCTCGGCCTCCGTCGCGTCGAGGCGCTCTTGCATGGCGGCCATGTGCTCGATCAGAGAGGACAGCAACTCGGCCGACTGGGCGTTACCCTCCTCGATCGCCTCGCGGGTGTAGGACTCCAGCGGTCGGATATTCAACGCTGGCACTGACGGGTAGATCGGCGCGTCGGCGAATAGCTTGGCCGCCTTGGCCGCCTGTCGGGCGGTCTCTGAGAAGTCCACGCCGGGCAGGATGCCGTACGCCTCCGACAATCCCAGAGGTCCCGCCGCCGCGAACGTCCATCCCCGGCGGGTGGGGCGACCGTGAGGCGACATCGGGGAGTGTCGGCTTGATGGTCGTTCCCCGAGGGGCGGCCCGGGGGCAGGGGGGCCGGCGGGCGAAGGACCGGAGGCCGGCGACTGTCCGGAGTCGGACAGTCGAGGGCGCTGGAGAGGCCGGGAGGCACGCCAGATTTGCTAGGAGCCCTTCGCGAGGGCGACAGGGAGGTCGGGGTCGGGCCGCTTTTCCTCGCGACCTCTACGCCCGTACGCGGTCGGAGGCGCTATGCCGCTCCGGGGCTGGGAGGATCGGGGGGTAGGGGGTCTCCCCCCGGGTCTGCTGCACTTGCCCCGGCGGCGGACGGGTTCCGGGGCTGCTGATCCGGATAGTGCTTCCAAGTGTTCGCGTAGTCCTGTGGAGCCGGCGGGCCGAAGGCATCTGAAACGGCCTGCAACAGCTGGACGTGTCGCACGGGTGGAACCGTCTCGGTCGTACTTCTCCCGTTTAGCGAATAGTCCAGCTGTATATCCATGAAATGGGCTGGCTTGTCGAGCCTGCCAGGGTCGATCCTCCACCGATTCCCGTGCGCGCATCCGTTCCGGTAGTGCTTAACGAAGTGGTGGAGTGGATCGTCCTTAGAGTAGTGGCCGCCGTGGACCACGAGGTCTCCGATGCTGACGGCCGTGCTGGTCTGGGCGGCGTCGACGACGTGCCGGTTCATCTGCTCATAGCCCCAACTCGACACCTCGGCAAGGACGTCCTCCACTCGGAAGCGCTCCTCGTTCCCGTCCCGATCAGGCAGACCGATGTACGGGTCGGGGATGTGGGGCCAGATACTTCGCCATGCGGCCAGTAGGGGACGTTGAGGGAATGTGGCCAGATTCGCGGCGAACATGAGGCTGAGGTAGCCGAACTTCAAGTTGAGGGCGGTTCGGCTGATCTCCTCTTTAGATACCTTCTCCATGCTGACATCCTCTCGGGTACTCCGTTCCGCGGCCCACGCGCACGATCCGCCAGACTCGTCGAGGCGCATGTCTGCCGGATGAAGGGACGCCTTCTCCGAACACTGCAGGACCGTCGGACGGTTGCTGGGCGTGGCCGCCTACCGGGCGCCTGGCGAGTTCGCGCAGGCGAGCGAGACCCCGCGGAGCGTAAGGGTCAGACTCTTCCCATGGCGGTCGACCCGTGATCACGACGGTCGCGAAAGTTGCGGCGTGGACTCTAGGATTCATCGCTGCGGTAGCGGCGGCCTGGCTCGCCTATCGGCAGGGTGAGCGAAGCCAATTCCTGACTGACCAGGAGACGTGCCTCAGGGCGATCGTGGACGTTTCTGCCGAGACTCAGCGCCTCGAATCGTATGTCGGCTATTGGGACAGTGACGGGCGCCCGGATGCCGCCGTGGATCAGCAGAGGGCATGGAATAATTATGGCTTCGACTGTGAACGATTTATCCGCGATGACGACTTGAGCACGTGGGAGAATTCAACACAAAACGTCTCACAAGGTGCGATTGTCGCGCCCACAGCAGAGATCGCGCATGACCTCTTTGCAAGTGTGTACGTCTGGCTAGACACGGCCGCAGACCAGGTGGAGGCATGCGAGCCGATGGGCTGGTTGCCTTGGCAAGACGCGGAGATGGTTCACCTGCCGTATGCCCCAGCTCCCGTCGATTGAGGCCCTAGCCAGTAGCGCGCTAGAGCCGGTCTCGGTTACCGGGCGACTACGGTGCTGGCGGCCGCGTCGTCGAGGACGGGTGGTTGGATCACGGCCGCTCGGATCGCCGGGCGGTGCCCCTCCATGCGTTTCCCATACTCGCGCCCGTAGGCCGCCCTACGTTGCCGGGCAGTGGATCACTCGACCGATGCCCTCCTCGTCGAGAAAGCGGACCTCGACGACGGCGGGGGTCGCGGCTGAAGCTGGGGGGCGAACCAGGTCCTCCTCGGGAGTGGTGGCTGCCGTAGGAGTAGGCCGGGCCGCGTCCGGGTGCTCGGCCGGTACGACATAGACGCGGGCGCCGTTGATTCGGCGGCGCGGGCCGAGCATCTGGTCCGCGACGGCGTAGAAGCGGGTCCGGCCCGGGACGCGGGGGCGGCGGGGGCTTCCGTCGTCCGCGGCTTCCTCGGCCCAGGCATCGAGGTCTTCCTCGGCCTCTTCGACGATGTCGGTCAGGACCTCGGCAGCGAGCGCGTAGAGGTCGCCCGCGACGAGTCGATCTCCAGGCGTGGGGGCGTCCTGGCCGCCGAGGAAGAGGCGAAGCCACCATTCCGCGGTCTCGTCTTCGCGCTGGCGGTCGCGGTCCTTCTGGGCGGCCTTCTTCTCGGCGGGCGTCATGGCCGGCGGGCGGGGCTTCCGCTCCTTCGCGGGCCGCCAGACCGGCGCCAGAAGTCGTGCGAAGCGGACGGCGTCTAGGAGATAGCCCTCGATGGTCGCCGACGCGCAGACGGTGACCAGGAGGCGAAGGTCGCAGTACGGGCGTCCGGCCTCGGCGCGCTCAGGGAGAGCGGCGAGGTAGGCGCGTAGCTCCGCGGCGACCTGGAGGACGTCGAGGGGGACGGGGGGCACGGCGCTCCCGTGGGGCCGGGTTACGAGGGCGCCGTCGTGCTGGAAAACCTCGGTGCGCTGGCCCAGGAAGGGCAGGACGAAGACCGAGGCGAGGACACGGGGGCCGGGAAGCTCCACGGTCAGGCCGGAGCCGTCGGAGTCGAGGCGGCGACGGACGGGACGGTCTCCAGGGTGCGTGCGATATCGGCCGCCATCGGCGAGTGCCGCGAGGACGTCGTGAAGGGACATAAGGAGCCGCCAAAGGAGTGGGAGAAGGCGCTAGGAGGCGAAAGCGAGGGCCGGGTGACGAGTTGGGTCACCGTGACGTTCGGCCGCGCTTCGCTGTTAGAGGGTTGAAAGGAAGAAGCTCGAGCACAGAAGGAGAGAGAAGGCTCGTAGCGTCACGGTGACCGAACTCGTCACCCGAGAGTCGATTCCTCTCCGGCGCTCGGATGACGTGCAGCAGGATCGGCGCCGTCGAGGATCGCCCGGGTCTGGCGGAGCAGGAGGTCGACTGCGGTCACCCGGGCTTCGGCGTCGGTCGGCGCGTCTGAAGCGGCGAGGGCGGTCGTCGCGCGGGCTACGCGCATGCGCCGTGCCTTAAAGGCTTCGACGCGGTGAGCGTCGCGGCAGTACCGCCGACGGCGGGAGGCGCCCTGGGGCAGAGGACCGGCGCAGTAGAGGCAGGAGCGGGCCACGGTCGGGCCTCCTTCGGTGCGTAGGGGTCACGGGTTGACGCCGAGGAACAGGCCCGCCGGAGGAACGCCGACCGTTCGGTTCCGAACAGTCGAGCGCCCGCCCGGCGGGCCTGTCTCGGGGACTAGCTAGATCAGGCGGCGGTGTCTACGCGGACCGCGCCGCCGTTGGCGACGAGGCTCACGGTCCCGTCCTCGTTGTCCACCGCGAGGGGCATCGCCTGGACGCCGAGGAAGGTCGAGACGAGACTCCGGTCGGCGGCGACGGAGGCGTCGTAGTCGCGGACGACCCGCAGGGCGAAGCCGTTCTCGCTCACGCTGGCGCCGTTGGCAGCGCCCTCCGGCACGCGCGGTGCCCGGACGACGAGGGCGAAGGCGTTCTTCACATAGCCGACGACCTCGGTCGGCGCGAGGCGGGTGGATTCGACGACCTGGAAGCCGCGCACCATGCCGTCGGCGTCAAAGGTTCCGGCCGGACCGTCCAGGAGGTCGGCGTAGACGCTCGACCCGACGGCGGCCAGAAGCGGAGTCTCGGCGGAGACGCCGTTCTCGCGGAGGGTCCGGCGCATCGCCGTGAACGCCTTCGCCGGAGTGGCGACGGCGTAGGTGATCGCGGCGGTCTCCGGAGTCGACTTCATCGCGGCAGCAACCCGGCGCTCGACGTCCTTCACGATCGCGCCCATCTGGGGGGCGAGGACCTGGCGGGCAAAGTCCTCGATCCCGAGGGAGAGATCTCCGTCGGAGAGGGCGACCGCGGTGTACGCGTGGTCCGTGAGCGTCACGGGGATGCTTTGCTCGGCGATCTCGTCGAGGACGAGAGGGGTCGCCTTGTCGAAGATGCCGCGAGTCTGGGCGGCGACGGCGCCGGGCACGCGGACCGAGACGGTTGCGCCCCGGCCCTCGACGAAGTCGGCCTCGTAGTCGCGGTGAATGGTCCCGGCGAGGTTCAGGTCGGCCCCGACGAGGGCGATCGCGACACGGGCGATGTGGTCAGGGGTGAGGAAGGCGTGAGCCATGACGAAGCTCCGTAGGAGGGAAGCGCCGAGAAGCGGCGCGAGCGGCTGAAGGGGAGGTCCGCGTCTCGCGGCCGGCGGAGGTCACGTCGCGTCCTGCGCGGCGGTCCTGCCGGGGTCGGGGAAGGGGAGGGCGGGCCTGCCGCCGGGATGGTGCGCCGCGGCCTAGGAGCGCTGCTCCGTCGCGGTAAACGTGAGGGTGTCGACCTGGACCCGGCGGCTCGCGTGACAAGCGCTCTGCCGGGGTTGCAGTGGTAAGGAGCGCCCTCGTGGCGAGGACAAATCCGCTGCGACCGGGCGCCGGGGCCAGGCCGACTCTTCGCGCCTCCCTCCCGCCGAAGCGGGACTCCTGGTCGGGGACGCGAAGCGAGGTCGGCGCCGCGGGAAAGGCGGCGCCGAAGTTTGGGAGGGAGGCGGCCGAAGGGCCGGTCGCCTCGAAGATCGGAGGGCGCGCCCCGTCCCGCCGTGGTCAGCGGAATGGGGGCGCGGGGCGCGGTCTCACGGCCGCATGCCCTCCCAAGCGACGACCGGAGGCTCGCGCCTTCCTCTACTAGTGCCGTTTCGGGGTCACGGCGTCTCAGAGTGCGGGCGGGAAGTCGTGCAGGGCCTCCGGGTGGACGTCGGCGATCCATCGTGCCGCGAGGTCGCGATCACGGGAGACGCGAGGGCGCGTGTCGTCGTCGAAGACGTAGCCGGTCGGCGGGATCTCGCCGCGACCGCCTATGTAGCGCTCGCGCAGGGTGAGCCGGGGAAGTCCGTCGGCCGCGCGTACCTCGTTGAGGTCCTGGAGGAAGACGTCGGAGTCTGAGGCGGCGATGCGCCGGGCGCGCATCGCGGCGGCGTAGCGGGCACGACGGCCGGCGACGGCGCGGGCGACCACGTCGTCAGCGGCGTGGACATGCGGCCGCGGAATCAAGGCGGCGCGAGCCAAGGCCCGGTCGACGCGACGCCGGGCGACCTTGGCGGCCTGCTGGCAGCGGGTCGAGCAGTAGCGGGGGCGGCGCCCCTTGCCGCCGTAAACGATCCGCTCGGAGCAGTCGGGAGCGGCGCAGGGGTTCGGAAGGAGGGTCAGCATCGGGAGGAGGGCCTTCGGCGCGGGGAGGGGGAGGGCGCCCGCCGTGCGTGGGACCGGCGACCGCAAGACCGAGGTCTCGCGGTCGGAGTGGGCCAAGAGGCCTTTCGCTGCTCGGATCGCTACGGTCGTGGCGATGGTCACGGATGGTGACGGCCTAGATGCCGCAGATCTGATCACGCGGTACGAGGACGTCCTCCGCGGCTTGATTCGCAGGCTCTTGGGCGATGGGTGGCACGCCGGAACAGGGGTTGACCTGGAGAGGCTGGCGGAGAAGCGAGACACGGAGCGCGGCTTCCGCCGCGGCGTCGTTGTGCCAGAAGACTTGCTGGTCTACACGGAGCACCGGGACCTAGTGAAGGTGGTCAACAAGCGGTGGGACCAGTTCGCTGGGGTGCTCGGGGACAAGAAGCGCTGGACCGTCTACTCAGAGCGCATAGCGGCGATGCGCAATGCGCCGATGCACGGGCGGCGACTACTTCCCTTCGAGCGTCACCTATTGGCAGGCATGACAGGGGAGATTGGGAACGTCGTGGCGCAGCACCGCAGCAGCCAAGGGCCGGACAGTCAGTGGTACCCGGTCGTGGAGTCGGTGACGGACTCCTTCGGTAACGAGATTGTCGGTATGCGGAAGGTGGGTACCCGCCTCACCGTCGGGGCGATCGTTAGCTTTCGCTGTATCGGGCGGGACCCGCAGGATCGCCGCTTGATTTGGACGCTTAGGACCCTCCGCGAAGCCGCGGTGCTCGACGAAGCCGTCGGGGCAGACGTCGAGTTGACGTGGACAGTGCGATCGGCGGACGTGTCAGAGAGCACGACGCTCGGCATATGGATGCGTAGCGACGGCGAGTTCCACCGCCTGGGGGAAATCGACGAGACAGTGTTCTTCGATTACCCCGTTAGCCCGCCCGTCTAAATGCACGTCTACCGGGAAGCGCCGGACGCCGGGAGAGGTCAGGGAGCGTTGTAGTCCTCCGGTTCGCCGTCGCGCCACAAGAGATCCACGCGTGAGCTGTCCAGCCCCCGGCGGCCTCGCTGGCCCTTCCTGACGACAACCGCGTGCAGCGCCGAAGAGAGGAGGGCGCGGCGGGCCTGGACGTCTTCATCGGTGGCCCAGACCTCGGCGATCTTAAGGCCCGTGGGGACGTACTCCAGGCGAGGCGGGGCGGCGGCTTCGGCTCGAAGCTCGCGGACGCGGTCGCGGAGCGCGCGGCGCTGAACGAAGAGCGTCTCCTCCTCGTCGTCGAGGAGGTCCGGGTCACCGAGGCGGGCCGAAACCTCGGCGAGCGCCCGCTCGGCCTCCACAAGGGCCACGGCGGGGGCTTCGACCTCGACCGGCTCCAGAGCTTCCACGCGTCCGAACGTTCCGAGGAAGGCGTCCGCGACGAACTCCTCCAGACGCTCCGCCGTAACGCTCACGCCGCCGCAGGGGCGGCCGTTCGACTTCGCCGAACAGGCGTAGGTGCAAACGCCCGACCCGGTCGTCCGAACGTAGAGCGGGCCGTCGCAGTCGGCGCAAGTGGCGAGGCCCGAAAGGAGCCTTGAGCGAGCGCCTCGGCGGCGCTGACCCGCGGGCCGGCGGGCCTCGCTTCGCGCCTCCAGGGCCGCGCGCACGGAGTGCCAAAGGTCGAGCGGGAGGACTGGCTCCCAGACCTGGAGCGGCAGGCCGTCCTCTCCGCGAAGGACCTGGCCCGAGTGCCGGACACGGCCGACGATCGCCTCGCCTGTGAGGGCCTGCTGAAGGGCGGTGATGCTCCAGGTGGCCGCACGCCGAGGACGGAAGGAGGTCGAGTTCATCCAGGCCGTGACGGCGTAGACGGAGGCGCCCGTGACGATCCGCTCCGCCGCTTCTCTCAGAATTTCTGCCTCGGCGGGGTTCGGTACGAGGACCCGCCCCCGCCCTTCCGGGTTGGGCTCGGAGCGGTAGCCGCTGGGGACGTTGCCGCCGGAGTAGCGGCCGGAGCGGCGAAGCTCGGCGATAGAGGAACGGACCCGGAGTCGCGTGTTCTCCCGCTCCTGCCGAGCGACGCCCGCGAGGACTCCGGCGATGATCTCGAAAGAACTCTCGCCGGAGCGGAGACCGTCTTCCTTCGCGATGAACATGGCAGGGGCGGCGTTGCCGTTGCGCGCGGCCTCCGCGCGCTTGTCCAGGACTTCGAGGAGGCGGGCCACCGCGCCGAGGCCTTGGCGACTCCAGCGGTCGAACTTCCATACCGCCAGGACGTCGGCCTGCCCATCGGCGAGCATGGCGAGGGCGGCGTTCGCCTTGTCGCGTTCCTTCCCGCCTGATTGACCGTCGTCCTTCAGCACCTCGGCCACTTCCCAGCCCTCCCGGGCTGCCAGGGCGCGGAGGTCCTGCTCTTGACGCTGGATGCTGGTCGAGTCCTCCTTCGTGACGGAGAGGCGGCAATAGAGGACGGCCCGAAGTGGCATGCCATCAAGGTACGGCGTCATACGTCATTAGCTGATCCGGCCTGCCGGGCATGTGCACGCTGCACGCCAACGGCGCCCGCGAGGCCGTGGTGAAGATGTGCACCCTGCCCCTGCTCGCGGGAGAAAACATCGGCACGGCCTTCGTCGTCCCGACCGTGGCGGCCAGCATCGACCTCGTCGTGCACGTCGGCACCGACGCGGACGGCCGCCGGCGGGTCCGCGAGATCGTGGCGCTGCCCGGCCGGGCGGAGAACGGCGTCATCGAGACCGCCGACGTCTTCACCACGCGGGACGGGCGGCTCGTGCGGGCCGACGGCTACCCGCCGCACGCCGACCGGTTCGCCGCCGCCGGCTTCGACCTGCCGGCGCTGCTCGGGGACCGGGCGTGACGGAGTCCGGCGCGCTGCTGGGGCTCCTCCTCGGCGTCGGCCTCCTGCTGATCTGGCGCAGCGGTCCGCGGGCACCCCAGCCGAGGACGGCACCCCGGCGCCCCGGCCGCCGGCAGCTGCTGCTGGCCGAGGCGGGTCTGACCGGCATCAACGCGGCGCAGCTCCTGGCCCTGCAGGTCGGACTGGGGCTGCTCGTGCTGGTCGCCGTCCTGCTCACGACGAGCACGGTGACGGTCAGCCTGGTGTTCGGGCTGTTCGGTTTCGCTCTGCCCCACGCCCAGGTGCGCCGGCTCGCCGCCCGCCGGAAGTCCGACCTGCGCGAGGTCTGGCCGGAGGTCGTCGACAACCTGGCCTCCGCCGTGCGCGCGGGCATGTCGCTGCCCGAGGCGCTGGCGGCGCTGTCCAGCCGCGGGCCCGAGGTGCTGCGGCCACCGTTCGCCCGGTTCGCCGCCGAGTACCGGTCCACCGGCCGGTTCAGCGCCTGCCTCGACCGGCTCAAGGACGACCTGGCCGACCCGGTCGGCGACCGCATCGTGGAGACGCTCCGGGTCGCGCGCGAGGTCGGCGGCACCGACCTCGGCCGGGTCCTGCGCACCCTGGCCACGTTCCTGCGCGAGGACGCCCGCGCCCGCGCGGAGCTGGAGACCCGGCAGGGATGGGTGGTCTCCGCCGCCCGCCTCGCGGTGGCCGCCCCGTGGGTCGTCCTGCTCCTGCTCGCCACCCAGTCGACGACGCTCGCCGCCTACGACTCCACGCTCGGCACGGCGATCCTGCTGGTCGGCGGGGGCGTCTGCGTCGTCGCCTACCGGTTGATGCTGCGGATCGGGCGGCTGCCCGAGGACGTGCGGGTGCTGCAGTGAGCGCGGGTCTGACGGGGATGCTGCTCGGGCTGATGGCCGCGGTCGGGCTGGTGCTCGTGGTGAGCTTCGCGCCACCGTTCCGGTCGGTGCGGCTGGTCGACCGCCTCGCGCCCTACGTGCACGACACCCCGCCGCCGTCGCGACTGCTGGGCACCGCGACCGAGCCCGGGCTGCTCACCGCCGTCCGGCGGGTGTTCGGCCCGGTCGTGGGCGACGGCGCGCGGTTGGTGGACCGGCTGCTCGGGGGTCGGGTGGCGGTCCGCCGCCGGCTCGACGCGCTGGCTGCCGAGACGACGGTCGAGGACTTCCGCGTCGAGCAGGTCGTCTGGGGTGGGCTGGGGCTGCTGGGTGCGGCGGTCGTGGCCGCGGTCGGGTCGGTCGCCGCCGGTGGGCTCAACGTGCTGTCGGCCGGGCTGCTCTGCGTCGCCGGCCTGCTGTGCGGCGTCCTGGGTCGGGACTGGTGGCTGACCCAGCAGGTGCAGCGGCGCGAGGAGCTGCTGCTCGCCGAGTTCCCGGTCGTCGCGGAGCTGCTGGCCCTGGCCGTGACGGCGGGGGAGAGCCCGACCGCGGCCATCGCCCGGGTCACGCGCCTCTCGGGTGGCGAGCTGGCACGGGAACTCGATGCGGCACTGGGCCGCGCCCGGTCCGGCGTCCCGCTGGTCGACGCGCTGCAGGAGGTTGCCGACCGCACCTCGCTCGACCCGCTCGCCCGGTTCATCGACGGGCTGCTCGTCGCCATCGAGCGCGGCACCCCGCTGGCCGAGGTGCTGCGCGCCCAGGCCGCGGACGTCCGCGAGGCCGGCAAGCGCCGGCTGCTCGAGGCCGGTGGCCGGAAGGAGATCGCCATGATGGTGCCGGTCGTCTTCCTCGTGCTGCCGGTCACCGTTCTCTTCGCCCTGTTCCCGGGGCTGATCAGCATCGTCTCGCTGGCGCGGTGAGCCCGTGGGACACGAGGAAAGGACGACCATGCGCGTTCTCGCGTACCTGACCGCCGCCAGGGCGGCCTTCGCCGCGCGCGTGCGCGGCGACGATCCCGAGCGGGGCGACGTCCCCGGCTGGGTGATGATCACCGTGATGACGGCGGCCCTCGTGCTGGCCATCCTCATCCCGTTCCGCGAGGCCATCGTGGACGCGGTGACCAACGCCCTCACGTCCGTCACGAGCGGTGGCTAGCCGGCCGGTTCGCGCTGAGGACGACGGCGAGCGGGGCAGCGCCGTCGTCGACTTCGTCATGGTGTCGATGCTGATCGTCGCCCTGCTGCTTGCGGTGCTCCAGGTCGCCGTCTACGTGCACGTGCGCAACGTGGTGACGGCGAGCGCGCAGGCCGGCGCCCGCTATGCGGCGAACGCGGACGTGGACTCGGCAGCCGGCGCGCCCCGGACCGTCGAGGTGGTGGCGCGGGCGACCTCGGAGCAGACCGCCGAGGGGCTGGTGTGCACGTCGGGCGAGGAGACCGACGCCACCGGGCTGACGCTGGTGGTCGTGCGCTGCACCGGCCCGGTGCCTTCGCTGCTGTCGGCGCTGGGGAACCTGCTGCCGCTGGAGGTCACCGGACGCGCGGTCAAGGAGGCCGCGTGACCTGGCTGCGCCGCCGGCCGGCCGGCGACGAGGGCTCGGCGCTCGTGGAGTTCGTCTTCATCGCGCTGGTGGTCTTCGTGCCGCTCATCTACATCGTCGCCGGGTTCTCCGCGGTTCAACGCGGCGTCTTCGCCTCGACCGCGGCCGCGCGGGAGGCCGGGCGCGCGATCGCGACGGCACCGGACCCGGTCACCGGGCAGGAGCGCGCGCTGCGCGCGGCGCAGCTCGCGGTGGAGGACCAGTCGGTGGACGCCACCGACGTACGGCTGGCCTTCGCGCCGGCCGGCGCGGACTGCGCGGCAGCTGGGAGCTACTCGCCGACGCTGGCGCCGGGGGAGGAGTTCTCCGTCTGCGTCACCGTGACCGTGCGGATCCCGCTGCTGCCGGAGTTCGTCGACGCCAACACCGCCACCGGCCAATTCGTGGTCGAGCGCGACCGCTACGTCGACGGCTGAGCCGCCGTCCGGCTGCGAGAATGCGGCGATGGGGAGGTGGAGCACACGCCGCACCGGCGGTGCGCTGCTCGGCCTCCTGGTGCTCGCCGTCCTCGCGGTCGCGCTCGTCGTCGGGGAGCCGTCCGGCGGGGCGGCGGACCGACGGTCCGAGGCGGCCGACGTCGCCACCCGGGACGAGTCCGGCGCCCTGCCGGGCCTGCCGCAGATCGGGTCCACGGCGGAGGAAGAGCCCCCACCCGAGGTCGCCGCCGAATCGCCGTACGCGGGCGTCGGCACCTGGCTGTCCCGGTACCGGATCACGCGCGAGTTCGCCGGGGGTGTGCCACCCGTGACGCCTGCCGACGTCGACGCGATGGCCGACGCCGGCGTCGAGACCCTCTACCTCCAGCCGGCGGCCGACGACCCCCGCTACCCGGGGCTGCTGAGCGAGGACCTCCTCGCGGACTTCCTCCAGCGGGCGCACGCCCGGGACATGCGCGTGGTGGCCTGGTACCTGCCGCGCTTCGGCGACATCGAGGGCGACCTGCGGCGGCTGCAGCAGATCGCCGACTTCCGCGCCGGCGATCGCGGCTTCGACGCCGTCGCGATCGACATCGAGTTCACCGAGGCGGTCGAGCTCGCGCTCCGGAACAGCGCGCTGATCGAGCTGTCCCAGCGGCTCCGGGCTGCGCTGCCCGACGTCGAGCTCGGGGCCGTCGTCCTGCCGCCCGTCGTGACCGACGTGCTGAACACCGCCTACTGGCCCGACTTCCCGTGGCAGGAGCTGGAGGGCCTCTACGACGTCTGGCTGCCCATGGCCTACTGGTCGGACCGCTCGGAGGAGGGGTTCACCGACCCGTACGAGTACGTCAGCCAGAACATCGAGCGGGTGCGCGACCACCTCGGCGACCCGTGCGCGGTGGTCTCGGTGGCGGGCGGTTACGACGCGCAGGAGACGGCCGAGGACTACGCGGCGATGGTGCGCGCGGCGATCGAGCAGCGCGCGATCGGCGTCTCCGTGTGGGACTGGCCGACCACGCCGCCCAGCGTCTGGCCGGCTATGCAGGGGTACGACGTCGAGGGCTGCTGAACCAGCGCCGTTCCCGCTACCTTCGCCTCCTCACCGCCGAGCACGAAGGAGCTCGCCATGGCCTCTCGACTCAACCCCTACCTCGCCTTCGCGGGCAACGCCCGGCAGGCCATGGAGTTCTACCGCGACGTGTTCGGCGGCGAGCTGGCCGTCGACACCTACGGCGCCAGCGGGATGGCTGCGCCCGGAGACGAGGACAAGGTCATGCACGCCCAGCTCGAGACGGCCGCCGGCTACACGCTGATGGCCTCCGACGCCCCGGCCGGCATGGAGACCAGGGGTGGCAGCGACATCTCCGTCAGCCTCAGCGGGGACGACGCCGACCTGCGCGGCTACTTCGAGAAGCTCTCCACCGGTGGGTCGGTCACCATGCCGCTGGAGAAGCAGGTGTGGGGCGACGAGTTCGGCATGTGCGTCGACCCGTTCGGCATCCAGTGGATGGTCAACATCAGCGCGACCGCATGAACCCGGACGTCGCCGCGCTGGTCGCCGCCGGCGAGCCCGGCCCCGACAACCCGGTCACCGTCGCGGCGGTCTTCTGGACGGCGGTGACCGAGCCCGGCGGACCCGACCTCGAGATCCTCGGGCTCGTCGTCACGCCGGAGAGCTGGCGGTGGTGGGGCGCCTTCGACCGCGCGGCCGCGCTCCTCCCCGCGTGCGGCATGGCCCACGAGGTCCTGCCCGCGCTGGACGACCCCGAAGTCGCGTACCTCGGTTTCCGCTCCGAGTCGGACGACGTCGTGGCGACGCTGGTCCGCCGTCCCCGGCTCGGGGGCTGGCGGGTGCACGCGCTGGGAGAGCCGGTACGACCGGAGCACGTCCCGCACGACCGGTGAACGGTGGCCTGGCTCCGCGGCGGCACTTCGGGGCCGAGACGCCCAACGGGAGAGTGGTGGTCGGCGCGCAGGTGTCGGGTCACCTCCGACTCCCGCCTGGCAGCGTGTCCCGCGGAAACGGAAAACGTGGGGGGCAGTAACTACCGGTCATGACTCGACGGTTGCGTTCGCCCGGTCGGGTGACCCGCGTTGGGGGGGCCGTCGCGGCCCCTTACGTTGCGTCCGTGCTCCTCGGCCGGCTGCGCCTGGTGGGCCTGCTGGCGCTCCTGGCGGGTCCCGTGGTCGGCTGTACGGGGTCCTTGGACGAGGGGTCGACGGCTCAGCCGGCGAACGTGGCGGTCCCCTCGTACGAGCCGGCTGAGACCGCTCCCGAGTACTGCAGTTCCCTCGCCGACAGCAGCCACCTCACCGAGGTGCCGGTCGCCATGGGGGTGCTCGCCGGCGAGCGGGGAGACGTGGGGGCCGAGTTGGACCTCACCGGCGCGATCGACGAGCTGCGCACCGTTCAGGAACAGGTCCGGGACGCCGGTGGATCCCTCCGGCTCGAGGCGGCGATCGACGACCTGGTCGAGTCCCTCACCGCCGCCCGCGATCGAGGCGTGACGAGCGCCATGCGCGACGACGTCAGCACCGCGCTGGACGACCTGGGTCGGCTGGTCCAGCCCGCCTGCAGGTTCCCGTCGTGAGGCGGCTGCCGACGCTCGTGTGCGGCGTCCTGGTCCTGGGTGGCGTGTCCGCGTCTCCCGCCGCCGCCGGACCGGCGCCCGAGCTCTGCGCGCTCGACACCGCCCGTGGTGGGGTGCCCGACGAGTTCGTGGTCGACGCCTGTGCCGACGCCGGCGCTCTGACCGTGCGCAACGACCAGGACTTCCCGGTCGTCGCCACACGGAGCGGGGACCTCGGCGCGCCCGTCACCGTGCGCGCCGACGACTCGGCCGCGGCCGAGGTGCTCCGGCGGGTCGCCGGAACGGACACCCTGCTGATGCCGGGTGACGTGGTCCGCTGGCCGCTCGGCGCCGGACCCGCGGAACTCGTCGTCGGCCTGCTGCCGGATGGCGCCACGCCCGCCGTCGTGGAGGCTCTGGACACCTTCCTGGTTGCCGTGTCGAAGAGCGGTGCAGACGGGTCGGACACCGGTGACGACGGGTCGGACGACACCGCCGACGAGTCGGAGACGGACGCGTCGTACGCCGCTTACGCCGAGATTGCGAGCACCACGGCGGCCGGTGTGGGAGAGCGGGCGGACTGCATCGAGAGGAAGAACTTCCTCCGGGTCGCGGCCTGCGACGTCGTCACCTCGATGGCGATCAGCACCGCGGTCTTCTCGCGCCTCCCGCGCAGCACCGCAGCCGACGTCCTCCCGCTGCTCGACGACCCCCGTGACTGGGCCGACTGGCAGGCGGCCGCGAGCGCGGACGCCCAGGTTCTCGAGGGACGTGAGCTGCGGCTGACGCTGACGGCTTTCGGGGTGCCGGGCCCGAACCAGGTGTTCATCGCCCCCTCCGCCTTCTCGACCGGCGGAGGCACAGCGAGATCGCCCTGGTCGACGACGGCAGACGCGGCGGCGGGGCAGCAGGCGGTCCCGGCAGTCGCTCAGTCGGCTCCGGTCAGGGCCGGCTCGCCGGCGGCTCCCACGACCGTTGCGGTGTCGGCGCCGGCGAGGCCGGCTCCCGCGAGACCGGCGCCGGCCCCGCCCACACCCACCCCGGCTCCGGCGCAGCCCGCGCCGACCCCGGCCAAGCCGGCGCCGACTCCGGCGAAGCCCACGCCGACTCCGGCGAAGCCCACGCCGACCCCGGCCAGCCCCACGCCCGCCCCGCCGCGGGACGACGACCGGGGGTACGGGCACGGCGACAACGGCAACGGGCACGGGCACGGCGACAACGGCAACGGGCGCGGCGGCCGCGGGCACCGCTAGCGCGTCAGCTGCTGCCACTCCCGGGGCGAGAGGCCGTACGCGGCCCGGAACCGGCGCGCGAAGTGGCTCGGGTCGGAGAACCCGCATCCGCGTGCCGTGGTCGCGATCGGCCGGCGTCGTCCCGCGGCGGAGGCCAGCTCCGCTCGGGCCAGCTCCAGCCGCTCGGAGATCAGCCATTGCTCGAGGCTGATGCCGGCCTCGGCGCAGGCCTTGTACAGCTGCCGGACCGACACGTTGTGCACCGCGGCGATGCGCTCCGGCCCCAGATCGGTCTCGGTGAGGTGCTCGCGAGCCCAGGCGAGCGCGCGGGTGAGGAGCGTCTCCGCGCGCACCTCGCCGGCCAACCGTTCGTCGTCGGCCGCCGAGACGAGCAGTGCGCGGACCAGCTCGATCGTCGCGGTGCCCAGCGCGGTGGCGCCGGGATCGGTCGCCAGCCGGTCCGCGGCCGAAGCCAGCCGGACCAGGTGGTCCCTGACCAGGTGGTGCAGCGGGCTCGCGGCCAGCCGCGGCGCGGCCCTCCGGACGACGTCCTGGGGAAGCGCCAGGCGCCCGTACGGGATCTGGAAGGCGCGCGAGCCGCCGGTGTCCACCCACGAGAACTCGTACGGCGCGGTCAGGTCGCTGACCATGAGCGACCCCGCGGGGACCAGGGCCTCCGCGTCGAACTGGCGGAACCGGCCCACGCCGCTGGACTGGACGGCCAGCGCCACGACCGGAGGGCTCTCCATGCGCAGGTGCCGGGCGGTGCGCACCAGCCGGAAGCCCGAGGCGTCCGTGCTGAACAGGTTCGCCTGGCCGAAATGCCACAGGTGCATCCGGGAGCGCACGTGGGCGTCGGGTCCGAGGTGCTCGATGCGGCAGGGGACCGAGGCCTGGTCGAAGGCCGCGCGGAAGGCGGCCACGCGGTGCTCGGGCGCGACGGTCGCGGTGTCGAGCAGTTGCATCGGCATCTCCCGCGGAGGTCGTGGCTGCAGGCCCGGCTGAGGTGCGCACAGGGTGGCAGAGCGCGACGGCCCGGGGAACCGGCCGGCTCGTGCACATGTCGTGCACGCAGATACCGGAGGTGTGCGCGCACAGCCGATGCGCCGGCCGTGCGCGATGCCAGGGTCGGCGAATCGGATGGCCCGGCAACTAATCCAGGGTCACGGAGCTGACGAGAGGTACGAGATGACCGACATCCCCACCCCGCGGCCTGCCGACGCGCCCGCGCCCGGTGGACCGGACACGATCGTCCTGGTCCACGGCTTCTGGGTCACGCCCCGCAGCTGGGAGGAGTGGAAGGCCCACTACGAGGCGAAGGGCTACCGGGTCCTCGCGCCCGCCTACCCCGGCTTCGAGGTGGAGGTCGAGGCGCTCAACGCCGACCCGACGCCGATCGCCGAACTCACGCTGACGCCGATCGTCGACACCTACGCGGCGGTCATCGAGCAGCTGGACCAGCCGCCGATCATCATCGGCCACTCCGCCGGGGGCACGATCACGCAGCTCCTGCTCGACCGCGGGCTGGGTGCCGTCGGCGTCGCCCTGTGCTCCGCGCCGACGGAGGGGGTGCGCGTGCTCCCGCTCTCCCAGCTCAAGTCCACGTTCACGGCGTTCAAGAACCCGGCCAACCGGCACCGGGCCGTGCCGCTGAGCGAGGAGCAGTGGCACTACGCCTTCACGAACACGTGGAACGAGGAGGACTCCCGGCGGCTGTACCAGCGCTACCACGTGCCGGCGTCCGGCCGGATCCTGTGGAGCGGGGTGCTGGCCAACTTCATGCCGGGCCCCCAGGAGGCCCACGTGGACTACGCCAAGCCGGACCGCGCGCCGCTGCTGTTCGTCTCGGCCGGCGAGGACCACATCATGCCGCCGAGCGTGCAGAAGTCGAACGCCAAGCACTACACGACGGGCGTCGTCGAGCGGCTGGAGTACCCCGGGTACGCGCACCTCCTGCCCGCCCAGGAGGGCTGGCAGGAGATCGCCGACGTCGTCCTGCGCTGGGCGGTCGACCACGCCGCCGCGCCGCGGGAGGCGGCCGGTCGGCAGTGAAGGGAGTCCGCCTCACCCACGTCGGCGGCCCGACCGTGCTCGTCGAGGTCGGGGGCTGGCGGCTCCTGGTCGACCCCACGTTCGACGCCCCCGGCCGGAGGTACGCCTTCGGCTGGGGGACGTCGTCCCGCAAGGTGACCGGACCGGCGCTCCCAGCCGCCGACGTCCTCCCCGTCGACGTCGTCCTGCTCAGCCACGACCACCACGCCGACAACCTCGACGACGCCGGTCGCGCGCTCCTGCCGTCCGCGGGCGCGGTCGTGACCACCGCGGTCGGTGCCCGCCGGCTGGGCGGCGCGGCACGGGGGCTGCGGGCGTGGGGGACGACGGAGCTCTCCGCGCCGGGGAAGCCGACCATCGAGGTGACCGCCACCCCGGCCCGGCACGGTCCGCCGCTGAGCCGCCCGGTGGCCGGGGCCGTCGTCGGCTTCGCGCTGCGGTGGGACGGCCAGGACGACGGGGTGCTCTGGATCTCGGGGGACACCGTGCTGTTCGCCGGGCTCCGCGAGGTGGCCGAGCGGCTCGAGGTCGACACCGCGCTGCTGCACCTGGGCGGCGTGCGCTTCCCGGTCACCGGGCCGCTGCGCTACTCGATGACCGCGCGCCAGGCGGTCGAGGTGTGCCGGCTGGTCCGGCCGCGCACCGCGATCCCGGTCCACTACGAGGGCTGGTCGCACTTCCGGCAGGGCCGCGACGCGATCGAGCAGGAGTTCGCGCGTGCCCCGGCCGACGTCCGTGACCGGCTGCGCTGGCTGCCGCTGGGGGTCTCCGTGGAGCCGGCGACCTGAACAGGTGGGTGCGCCCGCCGGCGCACCCACCTGCCGTCGGTCAGGCGCCGCGCTCGATCTCGGCCTGCGTGACCCCGCGCAGGGCGGTCAGCAGCGCCTCGTCGGAGGTGTCCCCGCGGTCGAGCGCCTCGCGGGCCGGCGCGGGCAGGAGGTCGAGGTCGACGGTCTCGAGCCAGGCGACGTCCTCACCGTTGCGGCGGCCCACCTGCAGTCCGTCGCCGTCCTGGCGGATGACGTAGTGCTCGCTGTCGATCTGGATCGTCATGTCGTCGCTCATGCCGGGCCCCTACCCGCGCCGGCGGCGCTTGCACGCCCCGGTCCACCAGGATGACGACGTGGACGAGGAGTGCTGCGAGGTCGTGGTCACCGCGGCCGACGCCGAGTGGCTGGCCGGTTTCACCCGGACCCTGGTCGAGGAGCGGCTGGCCGCCTGCGGGCACGTGCTGGGTGCGATCCGGTCGGTGTACCGCTGGCAGGGCGCCGTCCACGACGAGCCGGAGGCCCGCGTCGCGCTGCACACGCGCCGGTCGCTCGTCGACGCCGTCGTCGCCCGGACGGCGGAGCTGCACCCCTACGACGTGCCGTGCGTCATCGCCCTGCCCCTGGTCGGGGGGAGCGCCGCCTACCTCGGCTGGGTGCTCGACCAGACGCGGGACGCCTGACCGCGTCCTCCCTCGAAGGGGGCGGTACGACCTCCCCGGGCTGTGGTCTGGGTCTCGCCTGCCGATGGGAAGAGGGAGAGGGACGCCGACGGGGGCGCCCCGCTGCGATGGGGGGTGACGTGCGCACGGACCACGAAGGCACCACGGACCCTGCCGGCACGCCCTCCGGACGGGACGCCGAGGTCGACGCCGTCCTCGTGCACGCGGTGCTCGACGCGCTGCCCTCGCCCACCGTCCTGCTGGACCCGGGCGGCCTCATCGTCATGACCAACGGCGAGTGGACGCGCGCCGGCAAGGAGCACGGGAACCACATCCTGCCGGGCGCCGACTACTACGCGGCCGCGACGGCCGTGCACGGCGACGCCGAGGGGCGGGCCCTCGTCACCTCGCTGCGCGCGCTGGCCCGCGGCGAGTGCGCTGCCGTGTCGGTGGACCGCCAGGTGCCCAGCCCCAGCGACCAGCGGCCGCGCTGGTACCACATCCAGGCATCCCGGGTGGGCGGCCGCGGTCACGTCGTCGTCACCCACACGGACGTGACGGCCCGCGTGCTGGCCGAGCGGACCTCGGCCTGGCGGGCGCGGCACGACCACCTGACCGACCTGCCCAACCGGGCGTACCTGCACGAGCTCATCGACGAGGAGCTGCAGCGGCCCGACGGTGCGCCGGTCTCGGTCCTGTTCCTCGACGTCGACGGCTTCAAGGACGTCAACGACTCCCTCGGCCACGACGTCGGCGACGACCTGCTGCGTCAGCTGGCGACGCGGCTGTCGGCGTGCTCGCGTACCGGCGACACGGTCGGGCGCCTCGGCGGCGACGAGTTCGTCGTCATCGGCCGGGACTGCGACGCCGACGGCGCCCAGGTGCTCGCCCAGCGGTTCCGGGACACGTTCGCCAGACCCTTCGAGCTCGCCGGCCGCACGGCGCGGCTGACCGCCAGCATCGGCGTCGCCACCGCCGCGGGCCCCGGCTCCGACGTGCGCTCGACCGACCTCGTCCGCGACGCCGACCTGGCGATGTACGCGGCCAAGGCGGCCGGCCGCAACCGCATCGAGGTCTTCACCACCGAGCTGCGCGAGGCGGCGGAGCATCGGGCGACCCTGGCTGCCGAGCTGGTGCGCGCCATCGAGCAGGACGAGCTCGTCCTGCACTACCAGCCCGTCATCTCGCTGCCGTCGCGGAAGTGCACCGGCGTGGAGGCGCTGGTCCGCTGGCAGCACCCCCGGCGCGGGCTGCTGTACCCGGGCGACTTCCTGCCGACGGCGCGGCAGCACGACCTGATGACGCCGCTCGCCCGCTGGGTCCTGGCGGAGGCGGCCCGGCAGAACGCGGCTTGGCGGGACGCCGGCCGGCAGCTCCTGGTCGGCGTGAACATCAACGCCACGCACTTCTCCTCCGGCACCCTCGTCGACGACGTCATGGGTGCCCTCGCCGAGGCGGGCCTGGACGCGGCCCAGCTGGTCGTCGAGCTGACCGAGACCTCCGTGGCCGACGACCCCGAGCGGGCGGCGGCGCAGTTCGCCGAGCTGCGCCTGCGCGGCGTCGAGGTCTCCATCGACGACTTCGGGAGCGGGTACTCGTCGCTCGGCCAGCTGGTCACCATCCCGTGCGGCATCCTCAAGATCGACCGCAGCCTGATCGCCTTCCCGGAGGGCCGCCGCCAGCAGACCGCCGCGGCCATCGCCGCCGTCGTCGCGCTGGGGCAGGCCTGCGGCATCCGCAGCCTCGCCGAGGGCGTGGAGACGGCGGAGCAGCTGGAGCTGGCCGTGGAACTCGGCTGCAGCTACGCGCAGGGCTACCACATCGCGCGACCCATGCCGGCCGCCGAGGTGCTGTCGTGGACGGCCGCATGGGAGGCCTCGCTCCACACGGCCGTCATCAGCGCCTGACCGGCGCCTCAGCCGGGTTCGCCGCGCGCCTTGCGCCGGAGGATCACCACGACGTCGACCACCGCGACGACGCCGAGGACGAGCAGCGCCACCCCCGGCCAGGCCGGCAGGTCCGTCGCCAGCCAGGCGAACCCGCCGCCGAAGCAGACCACGACCCCGAAGAGCGCCAGCACCAGCCGCAGGGTGAGGGCCGAGCGGGCAGGCGACGCCCCACCGATGCCCGCGGTGGGGTCGTGGTAGCCGGGCAGCCCCTGCTCGTACTCCGCCCGGCTGCGCTCGCGGCGTCGTCCCGTCATGCGGTCGGGGTACCCGTGGCGGGGGCGCACTACCCTGGCTAGACGTGGCTGCCGACTTCTCCGTCGTACTCGACGAGCTCAACACGACCCTGAAGTCGATCGAGGCCGTGCTGCGCGTCGACGACATGCGCAACGAGATCGCCGACCTGGAGCAGCAGGCCGCCGCGCCCGACCTCTGGAACGACGTCGAGGCCGCCCAGGCGCTGACCTCGCGCCTGTCCTTCCTGCAGGGCACGCTGCGCCGGGTCGAGGAGCTCCGCAGCCGGCTCGACGACGTCGCCGTCCTCCGGGAGCTGGCCGAGGAGGAGGGCGACGAGGGCACCGTCGCCGAGACCGAGCGCGAGCTCGCCAGCATCCGCACCGTGATCGACGAGCTCGAGGTCCGCACGCTGCTCAACGGCGAGTACGACTCCCGCGAGGCGTTGGTGACCATCCGCTCGGAGGCCGGTGGCGTCGACGCCGCGGACTTCGCCGAGATGCTCATGCGCATGTACCTGCGCTGGGCGGAGCGGCACAAGTACCCGACCGAGGTCTACGACGTCAGCTACGCGGAGGAGGCCGGCATCAAGTCGGCCACCTTCGCCGTCAAGGTCCCGTACGCCTACGGCACGTTGTCGGTGGAGCAGGGCACGCACCGGCTGGTCCGCATCTCGCCGTTCGACAACCAGGGCCGTCGCCAGACGTCGTTCGCCGGCGTCGAGGTGCTGCCGGTGGTCGAGCAGACCGACCACGTGGACATCCCCGAGAACGAGATCCGGGTCGACGTCTTCCGCTCGTCGGGCCCCGGCGGCCAGAGCGTCAACACCACCGACTCCGCCGTCCGGATGACCCACATCCCGACCGGCATCGTGGTGTCCTGCCAGAACGAGAAGAGCCAGATCCAGAACCGCGCCGCCGCCCTGCGGGTGCTCCAGGCCCGGCTCCTCGTCGTCCGCCAGCAGGAGCAGAAGGCGGAGATGGACGCGCTCAAGGGGGAGGGCAGCAGCTGGGGCAACCAGATGCGCTCCTACGTGCTGCACCCGTACCAGATGGTCAAGGACCTGCGGACCGAGCAGGAGACCGGGAACACCGCCTCCGTGCTCGACGGCGACATCGACGCCTTCATCGAGGCGGGCATCCGGTGGCGCCGTCAGCAGGAGACCGTCGACGCCGGCTAGGCCCGCGCGGGGCGGTCGAACGAGTCCCGCGAGTTCCGTGGCGAAGGAGGCATCCGCACAGCCGGGGCAGGTACCGTGGCGCCTCGTGATCGAATTGCAACACGTCACCAAGCTCTACCCGGCCAGCGGCCGGCCGGCCCTCGACGACGTGTCCACCGAGATCGACAAGGGCGAGTTCGTCTTCCTCATCGGGTCCTCCGGTTCGGGGAAGTCGACGTTCCTCCGGCTGCTGCTGAAGGAGGACACCCCGACCTCGGGCACGATCAGCGTGAACGGCAAGGTCCTGAACACGATGAGCAAGTGGCAGGTGCCGAAGCTGCGCCGGACCATGGGCTGCGTCTTCCAGGACTTCCGGCTGCTCCGCGACCGCACCGTGGCCCAGAACGTGGCCTTCGCGCTGGAGGTCATCAACAAGCCCCAGCGCACCATCAAGCGGGTCGTGCCCGAGGTGCTGGAGATGGTCGGCCTCGAGGGCAAGGCCAACCGGCTGCCCAGCGAGCTCTCCGGTGGTGAGCAGCAGCGGGTGGCCATCGCCCGCGCGTTCGTCAACCGGCCCCTGGTGCTGCTGGCCGACGAGCCGACCGGCAACCTCGACCCCGAGACCAGCGAGGGCATCATGCTGCTGCTCGAGCGGATCAACCGGACCGGCACCACGGTGATCATGGCGACGCACGACTACCACATCGTCGACTCGATGCGCCGCCGCGTCATCGAGCTCAACGGGGGAGTCCTGACCCGCGACCAGTCGCGCGGCGTGTACGGCGTCGGCCGCTAGCCCCGCGGCCGCCGAGTCCCGAACCGCCCGACTGCCGAACTCCACGACAGGGAATCCATGCGCGTCAACTTCGTCCTCTCCGAGGTGGCCACCGGGCTTCGTCGCAACCTGACCATGACGGTCGCGATGATCCTGACGACCGCCATCTCCCTCGGACTCATGGGCACCGGGCTGCTGATCGCCGGGATGATCTCCGACATGAAGGAGATCTACTACGACAAGGTGCAGGTCTCCATCTTCCTGGCCGACGACGTGACCGAGGAGCAGCGCGCGGCCATCGAGTCGGAGCTGGACTCCTCGCCCGAGGTGAAGAGCTTCATCTACGAGTCCAAGGAAGAGGCCTTCGAGCGCTTCCAGCAGCAGTTCAGCCAGCAGCCCGAGCTGGTGGAGAACACCCCGGCCGACGCGCTGCCGGAGAGCTTCCGCGTGGAGCTGGTGAACCCCGAGCGCTACTCGGTCATCGCCGCCGAGTTCCCCAGCGGCGAGAACGGGGTGGACCAGGTCCGCGACGAGGGCGACTTCCTCGACCGCCTGTTCAGCCTGCTCAACGGCGCCCGGAACGCGACGATCGCCGTGGCGGTGGTCCAGGCGCTGGCGGCGCTGCTGCTGATCTCGAACACCATCCAGCTGGCCGCGTTCAACCGCCGCAACGAGACCAACATCATGCGGCTGGTGGGCGCCTCGCGCTGGTACACCCAGCTGCCGTTCATCCTCGAGGCCGCGATCGCCGGGCTCATCGGTGGTCTGCTGGCGGCCGGCGGGCTGATCCTCACCAAGGTGCTGTTCGTCGACCGCACCCTGGCCGGGCCGATCAAGGCCGGGATCATCCCGCAGGTGGAGTGGAGCGCGATCATCTCCAACAGCCTGATCATCTCGGGGGTGGGCGTCGGTCTGGCCGCCGTCGCCGCCTACGTGACGCTGCGCCTGTACGTCCGGCTGTAGCCGAGCAGCACCCCTGACGAGATCTGCACACTGGCCCCCATCAGCCCGCTGATGGGGGCCGGTGTGCAGATCTCGCCGTTGCGGGAGAGTCTCCGGGGATAGGGCGGGCGCCGACGAGGGGAGAGCCGCCGTGGCCGCAGGGATGAGCGACATCCGCACCCAGATCCTGGCCGGCGCGGCCGACGTCGACGCCGGCCGCGCCGACGTCCGGCCCGTGCTCCGCGCCCTGGGCGTCACCGGGCTGCTGGCGGACGACGACGGCGAGGCGGACGGCGGCCTGCTCGCCGCGGTGCGCATGGTCCGCCGGATCGCCGCCGACAGCCTCGCCTCGGCATTCGCCGTCTGGTCGCAGCGGATGGTGCTCGAGTACCTCCGGTCCGCCCCACCCTCGGTGGACGTCCGGGCGCTCCAGGACGCGCTGCGGTCGGGCGAGGTCACGGGCGCGACCGCCCTTGCTCCCGCGATCGCCGACCTCGCCGGACGGGGCGAGCTGCCCGTCGTGGCCGAGTCCGACGGGGACGGCTGGCTGCTCTCCGGCACCATCTCCTGGGCCTCGAACCTCTTCGACGACGCCGTCGTGGTCACCCCCGCCCGGACGCCGCAGCAGGGCCGGGTGGTGGTGTCCTTCCGGCTCACCGACGCCGGGGTCGACCTCCGCCCCGCCCCGGAGCTCCTCGGGCTGAACGGGACGGGCACGCGCGGCCTCGAGCTGCACCGGGTCGCCGTCCCGCGCGGAGCCGTGCTCAGCGACGACCTGGCCGACTTCATGGCGCTGTGCCGCCCGCCGATGCTCCTGATGCAGGCGGCGCTGGCCGTCGGGCTGGCCGACGGCTCGCTGGACGCCTCGCGCGCGCACCTGACCGGGGTCGACGCGGTGCTCCGGAGCGACCACGAGGACCTCGGGCGACGACGGGACGACGTCGTCATCGCCCTCGAGGACCAGGCCGGCTCGCGGACCGGCACGGGGCGTGCCCACCTCGCGCGCACCCGCCTGGACGCGATCGCCGTCGCCACGGACGCGGTGGCCCTGGAGACGGCGGTCTGCGGCGGCGCCGGTTACCGGGCCGGCAGCCCGACCGCCCGGCGGGTGCGCGAGGCGGCGTTCCTGCCCGTGCAGGCCCCGACGCTCGGCCAGCTCCGGCACGACGCCGCCGGCTGACCGGATCGTGCGCCGCGGATGACCCCGCGGAGGGTCCCGCGGGTCCACGCTGCACGGCATGAACGGACATGGGGTGCGGCACCACCCGAGCACCGAGGTGGGGCTGCCCGAGGTGGTCGGGTTCGTGATCGGCGCCGGGGCCATGGCGACGGCGATGGCCGCCCTGGAGGCGAGCCTGTCGGGCAGCGACAGGGCGAGGCGGATCGCCCGGGACGGCATCCGCGCCGAGCTGTCCCGGATGGCGGCGGAGCGGGCGTCCACCTCGACGTCGGGGTCGCGGGCGGGCCCGACGGTAACCTGGAGGCATGCCGCGTGAGACCGGGCGCAAGCTCATCGCCCAGAACAAGAAGGCGCGGCACGACTACTCGATCCTCGACACCTACGAGGTCGGCCTCTCGCTGACCGGTACCGAGGTGAAGAGCCTCCGTGCCGGCCGTGCCTCGCTCGTCGACGGGTTCGCCTCGATCGACGACGGCGAGGTGTGGCTGCAGCACGTGCACATCCCGGAGTACGTGCAGGGCACGTGGACCAACCACGCCCCGCGCCGCAAGCGCAAGGTGCTGATGCACCGCGCCGAGATCGACAAGCTGATCGGCAAGATCAAGGAGGGCGGCCTGACCCTGGTGCCGCTCGACCTGTACTTCAAGGACGGCAAGGTCAAGGCCACCCTGGCGCTGGCCAAGGGCAAGAAGTCCTACGACAAGCGCCAGGACCTCGCCGAGCGCGACTCCCGCCGTGAGATGCAGAAGGCGTTCGGCCGGTACGTCAAGGGTCGCCGCTGACCGCACCGCGCAGCGGTCCGACCGCGCGCATACGGTGGCGGTCATGCGCGGCATGGCCTACGACCGGTTCGGCGACGACGACGTCCTGTCCCTCCGGGACGACCTCCCCGACCCGCCGGTGGGGCCCGACACCGTGCTCGTGCGGGTGCACGCCGCGGGCGTGAACCCGGTCGATCTCGGGATCCGCGCCGGCAACCTGCGCAGCTTCTACCCCCACCACTTCCCGATCGTGCCCGGCTGGGACGTCGCCGGCGTCGTCGAGGCGGTGGGCCCGGCCGTGGTCACCTTCTCCCCGGGTGACGAGGTGTTCGGCTCCGTCCGCCGGGACGAGGTCCAGTGGGGGACGGCGGCAGAGCTGGTGCCCGCACCGCAGCGCTGCCTCTGGCACAAGCCGAGCTCGCTGTCGTTCGCCGAGGCCGGTGCCCTGCCGCTGGCCGGGCTGACCGCGTACCAGGCGCTGACCGAGGCCCTCGACGTGAGCGAGGGCGACCGCGTCCTCGTGCACCGCGCGGCGGGCGGGGTCGGCTTCAACGCCGTGCAGATCGCCGTGGCGCTGGGGGCGCACGTCATCGGGACGGCGAGCCCGCGCAACCACGGCTTCCTGCGCGACGCCGGTGCCGCGGAGGTGCTCGACTACTCCGCCGGGCCGATCAGCGAGCAGCTGTCCGAGCCGGTGGACGCCGTCCTGGACCTGGTCGGCGGCGACACCCTGGCCGACGCCCCGAAGCAGGTCCGCGACGTCTCCCGCATCGTGTCCGTGGTCGACCCGTCCGTCAACGACATGGGTGGGCGCTACGTCTTCGTCCGGCCCGAGCAGCACGACCTGGAGGAGCTCGGCCGCATGGCCGACGCCGGCCAGCTGCGGGTGCCGATCGCGAAGGCGTTCCCGCTCGCGGACCTGGTCGCGGCGCACCGCATGGTCGGCGAGGGGCACGTGCGCGGCAAGGTCGTCATCACCCTCCGATGACGACTCCGCCGGTCGACGACGCCGACGTCCCGCGGTACTGGCGGGAGCTGGGTCTGCCGGGGCTGGTGGACGTGCACGTCCACTTCCTGCCCGACCGGGTGCAGGCCAAGGTGTGGGAGTACTTCGAGGCGGCAGGGACGCACTACGGCGCCGAGTGGCCGGTGGCCTACGCGTTGCCCGTGGAGGAGCGGCTGGCGATCCTCGACCGGCTGGGCGTGCGGGCCTTCCCGACCCTGCCGTACCCGCACAAGCCGGGGATGGCCGCCTGGCTGAACGAGTGGTCGGCCGGGTTCGCCGCCGGGCACCCGCAGGTGCTGCAGTCGGCGACCTTCTACCCGGAGCCGGAGGCGACGGCGTACGTCGACGACGCCCTCGGGGCCGGTGCGCGGGTGTTCAAGGTCCACGTGCAGGTGGGCTCGTTCGATCCGCGTGACCCCCTGCTGGACGGCGTGTGGCAGCGGCTGGAGGACACGGGCACGCCGGTGGTCATCCACTGCGGGTCGGGGCCGCTGGCCGGGGAGCACACCGGGCCGGAGCCGATGAGCGGGCTGCTCGAGCGGTTCCCGCGGCTCCGGCTGGTGATCGCGCACCTGGGCATGCCCGAGTACCGCGAGTTCCTCGACCTCGCCGAGCGCTACGAGCGGGTGCACCTGGACACCACGATGTTCGCCACCGACTTCACCGAGCGCCTGATGCCCTTCGACCCGGCCGACCGCCCGCGGCTGGCCGCGCTGCGCGACAAGGTGCTGCTCGGCAGCGACTTCCCGTCGATCCCGTACGCGTACGCGCACCAGCTCCAGGCGCTGCACCGGCTGGAGCTGGGGGAGGAGTGGCTGCGCGCCGTCCTCTGGCAGAACGGCGCCCGCCTGTTCGCCTTGGACGGGCGCTGACCCCTGCCCTCATCAGGTGCGGGCTCGGCGGATCTTCTTCTCGAGGGTCCGCTTCCTCCGGTGGAGCCGCCACCAGGTCCACGTGCCGGAGGCGTGCGTCCTGCCGAGCTGCTCGACGCTCGGCAGGCCCTCGGCAGCGAGTCGCCGGTCGATCTCCGCGGCGTCCTGCTCACGGTGGTCGTGCACCACCGCGCCGGCGGCGCGGATGCGGCGCGATGCCAACGGATGGGCGGAGATGCGCGCCTCGACCTCGCGGAGCTCCTCCTCGAGGTAGCTCACGTCCTTCTTCCGACCGATCACGGCGCCTCCCCGAGACTCTCGCGAGGCCGGCCTGCCTCGTGCGTCAAGGATGGCCGACCACCGCACCCACCCGCGGTGTCCGCGGTGCCGCGGACGGCCGGTCGCGGGTGACCGCGGGTGCGAGCAGGGCGAACGCGGCGACGAGGACCGCCACGCCGACCATCGCGCCGCGCAGGCCGACCACGTCGGCCAGCAGGCCGACGTACACCGGGCCGAGCACGAACCCCAGGTAGGAGGTGGTGGCCACGACGGAGGTCGCCCGGCCCCGCCGGTCCGCCGGGACGTCCCTCGTCGCCCGGCTCAGCAGCGTGGGGTAGAGCACCGACGTCCCGATCGCCGCCAGCGCGAGACCGGCGAGCGCGACCGGCACGGTACGGCCGGCGCTCACGAGCAACGTGCCCACGACCGCCGTCACCGCACCTCCGACGAGCAGCACCCCCGCCGGGACCCGGGTGGAGAAGCCCGCCGCGAACCGCGTGAGGGCCGCGAAGAGGGCGAAGGTGGCGGGGGCGATCGCCGTGATGCCGACCGCGGCGCCGAGCTCGTCGCCGAGGATGATCGCGCTCCAGCTCTGGTGGGCGTTCTCCGCCGCGAAGCCGAGCGCGCCGACCAGGCCGACCGCGACGAACGGCAGCGCCAGCCGGAGGCCGTCTCGCCGGGCGGTCGGAGCGGTGGGGGATGCGGGCCGGGGAGCGTCCCCCCGCACGTAGGCCACCACCCCGGCCACGGTGATCAGGGCGCCCGCCACGCAGAAGACGGTCACGACGTCGGCGCCCCCCGCGCGCAGCGCTCCGGTGCCCAGGCTGCCGATCACCACCGACGACGAGAACACCCCGTGGGCGACGGTGATGACCCGGCCACCGGTGCGCTGCTCGGCGAGACCGGCCAGCGCGTTGGCGGCGACGTCCGCGGCGCCGGAGGACGCTCCGACGAGGGCCATGCCCACGACGAGGCTCGGGAGGTCGCGGGTGAGCACGGCGATGAGCACCCCCGCGGCGGCCAGCGCCACGAGCAGCGGTCCGGCGATGCGGGCGCCGTGGCGGTCGACCGCCCGACCGGTGAGCAGCATGGCGGGGAGGCCGGCCAGGCCGACGAACAGCAGCGCGGTGCCGAGCGCGGCACCGTCGACGTCGGCGGCGTCCCGGAGCCCCGGGAGCGCGGCGCCCCACGTCCCCCAGAAGAGCCCGAAGGCGGCGAACGAGCTGTGGGCGGCGATCGTCGGTCGCATGTGTGTAACGGTACACAAACCCGCTAGGCTGTGCTTGTGAAGGAGCGCGTGACGATGCGCGACGTGGCGGCGGCGGCCGGCGTCGCCGTGATGACGGTCAGCTACACCTACACGCGCCCCGACCGCGTGGCCGCTGCCACCCGCGCCAAGGTGCACGAGGCCGCCGAGCGGCTGGGCTACCGGGGACCCGACCCCGTGGCCCGGTCATTGCGCAGCGGCTCGACCGGGAACCTCGGCGTGGTCCTCGGCGAGCACCTCACCTACGGGTTCGAGGACCCGCAGGCCACGCGGTTCCTGGCCGGCGTCTCGCGCGTGTGCGTCGAGAACCGGCTCGGCCTCGTGCTCATCCCGAGCACCGGGGACCCGGAGGACGTCGACCGCGTGCGCGAGGCGGCGGTCGACGGCTTCGTGCTCTGGACGACGGCGGACGACGACCCCGTGATCGGCGCCGTTGCCGCGACCGGTCGTCCGGCCGCGATCCAGGGCGGGCCGGCCGCGCCGGGCGTGCAGCTGGTCTCGGCGGACGACCGGGCAGCTGCCCGGGCGATGGCCCGCCACATGCTCACCGGGGCGAGCTCCCCGCTGGTGCTGTCCCAGCCCCTGGACCGCGAGCGGTGGTCGGGGCTGGTCCGGGGGCCCGATCCGGACGTCCTGTTCCCGGTGACCCGGACCCGCCTGGCCGGCTACCACGACGCCTTCGAGGACGCCGGGCGGTCGTGGGCGGACGTCCCGGTCGCCGTCGTGGCCCGGCACTCCCGGGCGGCGGGCCGAGAGGCGGTCGCCGCCGTGCTGGCCGACGTCCGCCCGGACGTCGTGATCGCGATGAGCGACCAGCTCGCGGCCGGTGCGCTCGACGCAGCGGGCGGCGCGCTCCGGGTGAGCGGCTGGGACGACAGCGACCTGGCGGCCGAGCTGGGCTTCCCGAGCGTGCGCCAGTCCCTCTTCGACCAGGGCGTCGCCTGCGCGCGCGTCGCCGCCGGCCTGACCGCCACCGTCGAGCCGGTGACCTGGGAGCTCGTTCTCCGCTGACCGAGCCGCCGGCCGGCTGGCGCCGCCGGGTGCTGCCGTCCACGATCGGCGGGTGATCATCCGGCTGACCGCTCCGGTGCTCGGCACCCCCGACCCCCGCGGTCTGGCCCGCTTCTACCGGCGGCTGCTGGGCTGGCCGATCCGCGACGACGAGCCCGAGTGGGCGACGCTGCGGCCGGCCGACGGCAGCACCGGGCTGTCGTTCCAGCTGGAGCGCGACCACGTGCCGCCGGTGTGGCCGCCACGACCGGGCACGCAGCAGATGCAGCAGCACCTCGACCTCGAGGTCGACGACCTCGACGCCGCGTCGGCACTGGCCGAGGACGCCGGTGCCCGGCTGCTGAACGCGTACACGGAGCCGCACGAGAGCGTGCGCACCTACGCGGACCCGGCCGGCCACCCCTTCTGCCTGTTCGTCCGCACCTGAGTGAGGAGCTCGTCGATGTCCCGCTTCACCCTCACCGGCACCGTGCTCGACACCCCCGACCCGAGGGGCCTGGCGCTCTTCTACCAGCGGCTGCTGGGCTGGCCGTTCGGCTCCGACGAGCCGGAGTGGGTGACCCTCCGGCCGGAGGACGGGAGCGCCGGTCTGTCGTTCCAGCTGGAGGAGGAGCACGTCCGGCCGGTCTGGCCGGCCGGGGACGGCGACCCCCGGATGCAGCTGCACCTCGACATCGAGGTCGACGACCTGGACGCCGCCGTCGACGCGGCCGTGGCGGCCGGTGCCACGGTGGCCGCCTTCCAACCGCAGGACGACGTCCGCGTGTGCCTGGATCCCGCCGGCCACCCGTTCTGCCTATGGGTGGACGCCTGAAATCGGTGGCTCGGATCGGCCGGGCTCCTTAGCCTTCGACGACGTGGCCGCTCTCCCCGTTCTCCCTGAAGGCCTGACCGTCCGCCCCCTCGCCGCCGACGACGTGGTGGCCGCCGCCGCGCTGCTCGAGGAGGCGGAGGAGCACGACGACACCGGCGAGCACTGGAGCCCCGACGACCTCACCGAGTGGTGGGTGAACGACCTCTTCGACCTCGAGCGCGACAGCCTCGCCGTCACGTCGCCGGACGGGGAGCTCGTCGCCTGGGCCACCGTCCTGGCCCTGCCGACGTTCCGCGACGCGTTCCGCATCACCCTCGAGGCCCGGGTGCACCCGGCCTGGCGGGAGCGCGGGATCGGCCGCGGGCTGCTGGCGTGGCAGCTCGAGCGGGGACGCGAGGTCCACGCCGAGCGGCACCCGGGCTCGCCGGCCGTCCTGGCGGTCGAGGTCTACACGTCGATGCCCGCACTGGAGAGCCTGGCGCGACGAGCCGGGCTCACCGAGGAGCGCTGGTACTTCGTCATGGAGCGACCGCTCACCGACCTGCCGGCCGTACCCGCGGTGGAGGGTGTCGAGCTCGTGTCGTTCACCTGGGACCGGGACGACGAGATCCGGCGGGCGCACAACGCGGCCTTCACCGAGCACCACGGGTCGGCCGAGCGCGACGAGACCACCTGGCAGACCCTGTTCACCGGCCAGCGGGGGTTCCGGCCGGAGCTGTCGTCGCTCGCCGTGGCCGACGGCGCCGTCGTCGCCTACTCCCTGGCCTACGTCTTCGAGGCCGACACGGCGGCCAAGGGCTACGAGACGGTCGACCTGGGGCAGATCGGCGTCCTGCCCTGGGCGCGCGGTCGCGGGCTGGCCAAGGCCACGATCGCCTCGGTGCTGCACGCCGCCGCGGATCGGGGCTTCCGCGCGGCCGCGCTCCAGGTCGACAGCGAGAACGTCACCGGGGCGCTGAAGCTCTACGAGGGTCTGGGCTTCACCAAGCGCCGGACGCAGATCCAGTGGGCGCTGGAACTGCCTCCGGTCGGGGCCGGCGCCGCTCAGTAGGGTGCGGCGCATGGTCAGCGCCGATCACTTCGACCCCGCCCTCGTCGGGCGCGCCCACCGCGCGGTCGACCCCCTGCACTCGCAGCTGTACTTCGCGCCCGAGCACGACGAGCACCTCAGCGCGATCGGGCTGCGGCCGGGGCGGATGTCGTACTTCGCCGGGCGGGCGGCGCCCATGGGGGCGGTCGGCGCGGGCGTGGTGGCGGCGACGTTCTTCAACTTCTCGCCGTCCCTGGTCGCGCACATGATCCCGCGCGCGTGGACGCTCGCGTCGCCCGAGCAGGTGCTCGCCGCCCGCCTCGACGCCGCCCGCGCATCGCTCACCCGCATGCTCGGGGACGCGGCCGGCTCCGACGAGGTGGCCGAGCTCGGCGGGCTGCTGCGCGAGGCCTGCGCCGGCCTCACCACCGAGGGGCGTCCGCTGTTCGCCGGGCACGCCGACCTCCCGTGGCCCGAGGAGCCGCTGCTGGCGCTGTGGCACGGCGCGACCCTGCTGCGCGAGCACCGCGGCGACGGGCACGTCGCCGTCCTGCTGCACGCCGGGCTCACCGGCCTGGAGGCGCTGATCACCCACTCGGCCACCGGCCGCGGCTTCACCGAGGCGGCCGCGAAGGCCACCCGCGGCTGGAAGGACGACGAGTGGGCCGCCGCCTGCGCGGCGCTGGCCGGCCGCGGGCTCCTGGACGACGCCGGGCTCACCGCCGACGGGGAGCAGCTGCGCGCGCACATCGAGGTGCAGACCGACGCCCTCGCCGCCGACCCGTGGTTGTCCCTGGGGCCGGAGAAGACCGCGCGGGTGGTGGAGCTGGGCAAGGGTCTGTCCCGGCGGCTGGTCGCGGCGGGTGCCTTCGGGCAGGGGATCTTCGGTCGCTGAGTCGCTGACCTGCGCCGACCTCCCTATCGTCGGGGTACATCCCGGCAGTGGGAGGCGTCATGACCGCGACGGAGCGGGCAGCAGGGGAGCAGGTCCAGCGCACGGACGTCGACGCCGCGTTCCGCGGTAGCGCGACCTACCGCAGCCTGGGGGAGCAGGAGCTCAGCCCGGCCGAGGAGCGCTTCGAGAAGGGCCGGCGCACCGTCGGGCTCTTCCTGGCCCCGGCGGTGACGATCGTCTTCGCGCTGCTGCCGATCGACCTGCCCCGCGACCAGCACCTGCTCGCGGCGATCCTGCTGGGCGTCATCGTCCTGTGGATCACCGAGCCGGTGCCGATCCCGGTCGGCGGCCTCATCGGGATCGGTGCCATCGTCGTCCTGGGCGTGGTGCCGGCCGACGACGCCCTGGCGCCGTTCGGGTCGACGACGGTCTTCACCTTCATCGGCGCGTTCATCCTCGCCATGGCGATGCTCAAGCACGGGCTGGCCCGGCGGTTCGCGATGTTCGTGCTGTCGCTGAAGTGGGTGGGGACCTCGACGTACCGCGTGGTGATCGCCTTCGGTGCCATCACCGCGCTGCTGTCGGCGTTCGTGTCGAACACCGCCACCGTCGCGATGCTCCTGCCGACCGCGCTGGGCATCATCTCGGTGATCGCCAAGCTGCTGCAGGACAAGGAGCTGGTGAAGCCCGACTTCGACCCGCTGCGGCTGCGGGTGGGCGTCGCGATCATGCTGATGCTCGCCTACGGCGCGAGCGTCGGCGGCCTGATCACCCCGGTCGGGACGCCGCCGAACCTGATCGGCCGCGGACTGATCGAGGAGGCCACCGGCGAGCGGATCGGCTTCCTCGACTGGATGCTCATGGCGCTGCCGATCTGCGCGCTGATGTTCGTGGCGCTGGCCGCCGTCCTGCTGCTCCTGAACAAGCCCGAGATCCGGCGGATCGAGGGCGTCAGCGAGTACGTGCAGGCCGAGCGGGCGGAGCTCGGGAAGTTCTCGCGCGCGGAGAAGAACACGCTGATCGCGTTCACCTTCACCGTGGCCGCCTGGATCTTCCCGGGCGTCATCGCGCTCACCGCCGGGACGGAGTCGGACCTCTACGCCACGATCAGCGATCGCATGGACGAGGGCATCATCGCCGTCCTCGGCGCCTCGCTGCTGTTCCTGCTGCCCACGGACTGGAAGTCGCGGGAGTTCACGCTGCGCTGGAGCGACGCGGCGAAGATCGACTGGGGCACGATCCTGCTCTTCGGCACCGGCATCATCTTCGGCTCGCTGCTGGCCAGCACCGGTCTGGCCGAGCGCATCGGCGAGGCGTCCGCCGACTCGCTCGGGCTCTCCAGCACGTTCGCGATCACGGTGTTCGCGGTGATCCTCGCGATCATCATCAGCGAGACGACCTCGAACACCGCGTCCGCGGCCGTGGTCGTGCCGATCATCATCCCGGTGGCCATGGCCGCGGGCATCAACCCGTTCGTCCCGGCCCTGGCCGCCACCTTCGCGGCGTCCTTCGGGTTCATGCTGCCGGTGTCCACGCCGCAGAACGCGATCGCCTACGGCTCGGGCGTCGTGCCGATCACCAAGATGATCCGCTCGGGCGCGTCCTTCGACGTGCTCGGCGCGATCCTCATCGTGCTGCTGCTGCCCTTGATGGTCGACCTGGTGCTCGGGTCGGTCGGCTGACCGCCGCCCGCTGTTCACCCGGAGGGGCGACGCGTCCTGGACAGGGCGTGTCACCATGGACGACGGCCTCCCGACGGGCGGAGGTGACCGCAGCGGAGGGAGACGGGCGCATGCGCAGCGAGCCTCCGAGTACCGGTCCCGAGGTCCTCCCCGCCTGAACGACGGCGCGCGAGGACCTCCCGGTGTCCTCCGCAGTCCCCGCCCTACCGGGAGTCCGTCATGACCGAGCGCCGTCTCGCGCCGTTGAGCGCACTCAGCACCCTGACCCGCCGCCCCACCCGCGTGGAGCCGCGTCCGCCGGTGACCCGGGTGGCGCAGCCCGCGCCGGCGGCCGGCCGGTCCCGCGTCGTCGACAACGCCGTCTACTCCGAGGGACGTCGGGTGGCGACGCCTGCCACCGCCGCGGAGAGCCGCGAGGAGCTGGCCGCGGGGGAGGACCGCCTCGCGTGGATGGGGCTGTACCGCCCCGAGCCGCAGGAGCTCGGCGAGCTGGCCGAGCTGTACGACCTGCCCGAGCTGGCGGTCGAGGACGCGATCAAGGCCCACCAGCGGCCGAAGTTCGAGCGCTATGGGGGCACGCTGTTCGTCGTCCTCAAGGCCGCCCGGTACCTGGACGCCGCCGAGGAGGTCGAGTTCGGCGAGCTGCACCTGTTCCTCGGTGCGGACTTCGCGATCACGGTGCGGCACAGCGAGTCGCCGGACCTCTCGCGGGTGCGTCGCCGGCTGGAGAGCGAGCCCGCGCTGCTGGCCAAGGGCAGCGAGGCGGTGCTGTACGCGACCCTCGACGCGGTCGTCGACGGCTACCGCCCGGTCGTCGACGGGCTGGCCAACGACATCGACGAGATCGAGACGCAGGTCTTCGGCGGTGACCCGAGGGTGTCGCGGCGCATCTACGAGCTCTCCCAGGAGGTGCTCGAGTTCCAGCGCGCCGCCGCGCCGCTGACCGGCATCCTCGCCGCCATCACCGCCGGCTTCGACAAGTACGGCGTCGACGAGGAGCTGCGCAGCTACCTGCGCGACGTCGCCGACCACGTCACCCAGGTCATCGAGCGGGTGGAGGCCTTCCGGCTGCAGCTGCGCGACATCCTCACCGTGAACGCGACCCTGGTCGCGCAGCGGCAGAACGAGGAGATCCGCGAGCTGACCGAGGCGTCGATCGCGCAGGGCGAGGAGGTCAAGAAGATCTCCGCGTGGGCGGCCATCCTCTTCGCGCCGACCCTCGTCGGCACCGTCTACGGCATGAACTTCGACTCCATGCCGGAGCTGCACTGGGCGTGGGGCTACCCGCTCGCGCTCCTGCTGATGGCCGGTGTGAGCCTGACGCTGTACGTCGTCTTCAAGCGCCGCGACTGGATCTGAGCCGCAGCGAGGGGCGGCACCCGCAGGTGCCGCCCCTCGATCCCGCGTCAGACCGCCATGGCGGCCTCGGCGGGCAGGTCGTCCCTGCGCGCCGAGATCAGCACCGCGCCGATGACCAGGGCGAGGGCCAGGAACCCGGCGCCCCACAGGAAGGCGACGTGGTAGCCGTGGACGAGGGCGGCGCCAGGTCCTGCCGCGGGGTCGTCGGCCAGCCGGCCGGTGACCGCCGAGGCGAAGAAGGTGTTGAGCAGCGCCAGCCCGAGCGACCCGCCGACCTGCTGGGCGGTGTTGAGCGTCGCCGAGGCGATACCGGCGTCGTGGGCCTCCACGCCTACCAGGGCGGTGCTGGAGGCGGGCACGAAGACCATCGCCATGCCGAAGCTGAGCGCGATCTCCGCCGGCAGGACGTCGGCGAGGTAGTCGCTGGTCTGGCCGATCTGCGTCAGCCACAGCATGCCGACGACGCCCAGCACCAGGCCGCCGACGATCAGCGGCCGCGGGCCGACCCGGGGCAGCAGCTGGGACACCACGCCGGCCCCCAGGATGATCCCGCCGCTGAACGGCAGGAAGGCGAAGCCCGACTCCAGCGGGGTGTACCCCAGCGTGTCCTGGAAGTAGAAGGTCAGGAACAGGAACATCGCGAACAGCCCCGCGCCCACCAGCAGGAACGTCAGGTACGACCCTCCGCGGTTGCGGTCGAGGACCACGCGCAGCGGAAGCAGCGGGGAGCTCGCCCGGCGCTCCCAAAGGACGAACCCGACCAGCAGGACGGCGGCCGCGGCGAGCAGCGTCAGCGTGATCGGGTCGCTCCAGCCGACCCCGGCCTCCGCGGCCTTGCTGAACCCGTAGACGAGGCTCACCAGGCCGGCGGTGGAGAGCAGCACGCCGGGGATGTCGTACCGGCGGTCGCCGGTGGCCCGGCTCTCGGAGATCAGCGCGACGGCGAACCCGGCGGCCACGACCGCGATCGGGACGTTGACGCCGAGGGTCCAGCGCCACGAGGCGTACTCGGTGAGGACGCCGCCGAGGATCAGACCGATCGCCGCGCCGCCGCCGGAGATGGCGCCGAAGACGCCGAACGCGCGGGCCCGCTCCTTCGGGTCGGTGAACGTCACGGCCAGCAGGGACAACGCGGCCGGCGCGAGCAGGGCCGCGAACCCGCCCTGCAGGGCGCGGGCGGCGAACAGCAGCTCCTGGTTGGGGGCCAGGCCACCGAGCGCGGAGGCGCCGGCGAAGCCGAGGAGGCCGACGATGAACGTGCGCTTGCGGCCCGTGAAGTCGGCGATGCGTCCGCCGAGGAGCAGCAGGCCGCCGAAGGCGAGGGTGTAGGCGGTGACGACCCACTGGATGTCGGCGGTGCTGATGCCGAGGTCGGCGCCTGCCTCGGGGATCGCGATGTTCACGATGGAGACGTCGAGCACGACCATCAGCTGGGCGACGGCGATGACCGCCAGGGCCATCCACCGCCTCGGGTCGGGCCCGGACGGAGGCGCTCCGGGTTCGACGTCGGGTGGGGTGGCCAGGCTGTTCGAGGGCATGGCGGAGCCGTCCTTCCTGCGCGGCGCGCAGTGGATGAGGGATTCAGGCGTGCGGGATCACGCGGCCGGCGTCGGTGCGCGGTCGCGGAGAGGTGCGGACGGTCGGCGGGTCAGTGCCGACGACGAGGAGCTGTCAGCTCACGGGATGGGCGAGTCCTGCGCCGGCCCAGCGCAGGCAGTCGCGGACGAGCTGCTGGAAGTGCTCGAAGGAGTCATCGGGGTCCCAGGCCTCGATGGCGGTGGTGAAGGCGGCGAAGGCGGTGTTGAGCACCAGCGCCGTCCGCAGGGGGTCGCCGTCCTGGGCGCGGCGGCTCACCCACTCCTGGAGATCGGGTCCGTAGCCGTCACAGGTGTCCCGCGACGAGTCGCAGAGCTCCGGTGACTGCTGGAACAGCCTCTTCTGCAGCGGCAGCCGCTCGGCGAGCAGCTGCGTGAGGGCGAGGGCGACGTCGGTCAACGCCTCCCACAGCGGCTGGCCGTCCCGGGGGTCGGCCAGGATCTCGCGCCACCGCTGCCGCTCCTCCGGGTCGAGGTCGAAGATCACGGCCTCTTTGCTGGCGAAGTAGCTGAAGAAGGTGGTGCGGGAGACGCCGGCTCCGGCGGCGATGTCCTCGACGCTCACGGCGTCGAAACCGCGCTCGCTGATCAGTCGCAGCGCGGTGGAGCGGATGGTGCGCCAGGCCTCGAGCTTCTTCCGCTCCCGGAGCCCCATGACCACGCCGACGGGACAGCTCGCGGTGCCCGCCGCCTTCGCCGACCTGATCACGTGATCACCGTAGACCCAAAGCTGAACGCAGTACAAGTTTTTACTCCGACAAGTTTTCCCGACGCGCGGCTGACCGCCGGCTGAACCAAGGAGCGGGCAGGATCGCCGCCGTGACGGGGCAGTGGACCGGTGCCGGGGTGGTGCGGCTGCCCGGTGGGGCACTCGTCCGCGGGCGCCGGCTGTCCGACCGCGTCTCGCCCGCCGGCTTCGCGCTGGTGCTGGCGGAGGGGCCGGCGCCGGAGTGGCCGCACCGGCGCATCCGGTGGCCCGACTTCTGGATCCCGCTCGACCGGGACGACGCCCTCGACGCCCTGCGGGAGGCGCATCGGCGGTCGCTGGCGGGGGAGCGGGTGGAGATCGCCTGCCGAGGTGGCGTCGGCCGGACCGGGACGGCGCTCGCCGCTCTCGCGGTGCTGGACGGGCTCGCACCGGACGACGCCGTCGCGTGGGTGCGGCGCGCGTACCACCCGCGCTCCGTCGAGACGCCGTGGCAGCGCCGCTGGCTCCGGCGGGTGCGCTGAGGACACCCACGTCCGGGGGAACACCGGCGGCGCGCCTGCCGTTACGCTGTCTGCACAACTACACAGGGGGTGAATGGTCTCGACTTCGGTCGGGTGACCAGGGGAAGCGAGCCGAGGAAGCCAACGATCATCTCGTTAACGATCCGTTGGAAAACACACAAGCGCCGATTCCAATCAGCGCGACTTCGCTCTCGCTGCCTGATAGCAGCTAGACGAGTCTGTCAGCCCGGGTTCGTCATCGGCCCGGATCCTGGCATCAGCTAGATGACTCACCGCACGTGCCGGTCGCGGGCGCGCGCGGGAAACCCAACAGCGACTGGGCCCGTCACGTCGACTTGTCTGCATGATCGACGGGGTCGAGCAGAGGCAACGCAGACTGCGCTCGGAGAAGCCCTGGTGATGCGTCGAAGGACGCGGGTTCGATTCCCGCCACCTCCACCACCCCTGTTGCGAGAGCCCCGGTCGGGTCACCGACCGGGGCTCTCGTGCACGGAGCCCGGGCGGGGAACCCCGGGTGCTGCCATCCTCTGATCGGTGGTCCGGTGTCGACCATTGGCGCGCCCCGGACGGCGGAGGACAGGGCACAGGAGGGTCGCATGAGCACGACGGTCGGGCGGACCCCGCAGGAAGGCCGCCGCGGCGCCTTCAGCTCGCGGCGGGTCTTCATCCTGGCGGCCATCGGGTCGGCCGTCGGCCTGGGGAACATCTGGCGGTTCCCCTACGTCGCCTACGAGAACGGCGGCGGCGCCTTCGTGCTGCCGTACCTGGTCGCGCTGCTCACCGCGGGGATCCCGTTCCTGCTCCTGGACTACGCGCTGGGCCACCGGAACCGCGGCTCCGCACCGCTGTCGTTCGCCCGGTTGCGCCGCGGCGCGGAGGGTCTCGGCTGGTGGCAGGTCGGCATCTGCTTCGTCATCGCCATCTACTACGCGGCGGTCATCGCGTGGGCGCTGCGCTACACCTTCTTCTCGCTCGACGAGGCGTGGGGCGCCGACCCGGAAGGATTCTTCTTCGGGGAGTTCCTGCAGGTCGGCGACGTCCAGGTGACCGCCGACGTGGTCCCCGGGGTCCTCGTGCCGCTCGTGATCGTCTGGGTGGCCGTCCTGGTGATCATGGCTCTCGGCGTGCAGCGCGGCATCGGCGTCACCTCGCTGGTGTTCATCCCGGTGCTGGTGCTGGCCTTCGCCGCTCTCGTCGTGCAGGCGCTGTTCCTCGACGGCGCGGCCGCCGGCCTCGACGCGCTGTTCACACCCGACTGGTCGGCGCTCGGTTCGGCGTCGGTGTGGGCTGCCGCGTTCGGCCAGATCTTCTTCTCGCTCTCGATCGGCTTCGGCATCATGATCACGTACGCCTCGTACGTGGGCCGTCGCGAGGACATGGTGGGGTCGGGCCTGGTCGTCGGCTTCTCCAACTCCGGTTTCGAGCTGCTGGCCGGCATCGGCGTCTTCGCCGCCCTGGGGTTCATGGCCCAGGCGGGCGGTGTGGCCGTCGGTGACGTGGCCAGCGACGGCATCGGGCTGGCCTTCATCGCCTTCCCGACGATCATCAGCGAGGCCCCGGGCGGTGGGCTCCTGGGCGTGCTCTTCTTCGGCTCGCTCGTCATCGCGGGCATCACCTCGCTGGTCAGCGTCATCGAGGTCGTGATCTCTGCGGTGCGCGACAAGCTCGACACCGGCCGCCTCACCGCGACGCTCGCCGTCGGCATCCCCGCCGCGGTGCTGAGCCTGGCGCTGTTCAGCACGACCAGCGGCATCTACGTGCTCGACGTCGTCGACCACTTCGTCAACCAGTACGGCATCCTCGTCGTGGCGCTGGTGAGCATGCTCGTGGTCGCCTGGGTGCTCCGGGCGCTCACGGGTCTGGGGGAGCACCTCAACGTCCACGGCCGCCCGCGTGTCGGTGCCGGGTGGCGCGTCCTGGTCAGCCTGATCGCCCCGGCAGGACTCGCCCTGGTGCTCGTCTTCGCGTTGCGTGACGACCTCGACGAGCCCTACGAGGGTTACCCCAGCTGGTTGTTGCTCACCTTCGGCTGGCTACTGGTCGTGGTGCTGCCGCTGCTGGGCTTCCTCCTGGCGCGATTGCCCTGGCGCGCCGGGACGCACCTGGAGGGTCCGCCACCCGGGTCCGACCCTGCAGCGCCGGCCGAGCCGGCCCCGTCGGTGGGCACGCCGGCCGCCGCGCGGCCGGTCACCCGGGACGACGAGGGAGGGATCCGATGAGCGCGTCCGCGGTCGTCATGATGCTGGTGGCCATGGCCGTCATCTGGGGCGGCCTGGCCGTGGCCATCGTCAACCTGGTGCGCCACGGTGCCGTCGAGCAGCGTGCCGAGAACCTGCCCCGGGACCGCTGAGCCCGTCCGGTCGTCGTCGCCTCGCGGATGACGGGCGCGGGCGTCACGCGGTGCGGAGGTCCAGGGCGCCCGAGCGGAGCGTGTCCAGCGACCGGTGCATGCCGACGGTGACCGCGCCGAGGGCGAAGAACCCCTCGTCGTCGGCCACGTCCGAGGTGCGCAGCAGCGTCGTCAGCCGGTGCAGGGCCGACTCGGCCTCGCGGATGGCCGACTCGCGCCGGTCGGTGCCGTCGTCGCCGGCCGCCGGGTACGGCGTGCACACGACCCGGGCGAGGCTCTCCAGCGCGTCCGCCAGCACCCACCCGGTCCCGCCGTCGATCCGGTCGATCCCGCGGCGGTGCGGCTGGAACTCCACGACCAGCGTGGTCAGGTCGTCCACCAGGACGGCGACCCGGTCGAGGGCGCGGGACTGCTCCCGGATGCTGGCCGCGCTGTCGCCCCACCGCCGAGCGCGGGGATTGGCGCGCCGGGCACGCTCCACGACGGCCTCGGCGGCCCGCATCCGGTCCAGCGCCGTCTCCAGGTCCCGTCCCCGGCGGGCCCACTCGCCGGGTGTCGGCACCTCGCCGTGGCGGAGCCCGGCTGCGATGTCACGCAGGTGCCCGGCCAGCGCCGCCCGCGTCGTGTCGATCCGGCGCTGGGCGGCGGTGAGCTGCAGCGGCGGGAACAGCACCGTGGTCACCAGGACGCCGATCGCTGCCCCGAGCAGGGTGAGACCGGCGTACGCGACGGCGTACCGCGCGGGGTCCTCGGCGCCGACGGTGAGCATCAGGACCGCCGCGAAGCTCACCCAGCTGGCGTGGTCCTTGAGCACCCGCCACTGCTCGACGCCGACGGCCAGGGCGACGATCAGGGCGATCGTCAGCGCCCCGGGCAGGGGCACGGTGAGCTCGTGGACCGCCACCGCCAGCCCGAATCCGAGCAGGATCGCCAGGACCGTCCGCCAGGCGGCCGCCGCGGAGTCGGCGACCGTGGGGTGGACGGCGATCACCGCGCCCAGCGGGGCGTAGTACGCGTAGTCGGTCAGCGGCGGCGGGAGGGCGATCGCGACCTGCCACGCCAGCGCTGCCGCGAGCGCCGCCCGCACACCGCGTTGCAGCCAGGGCTGGCGGAGCAGTTCCCTCGTCGGTCTCACTCCCTCGGACGTGCAGCGGCGGGCCCGCGCGACCCGGAGTCGCGCGGGCCCGCCGTGGAACGGGTCAGCGTTGCGTGTCGGCCCGGTCGGCCGCGGCGGCCGTGTTGCCGGAGAACTGCACCGGCCGGGCGCCGTCAGCGCGGTCGTCGGCGTCACCGGCGGCCTCCACCACGAGCACGAAGTCGTCCCCGTGCCGGGTGATGCCGTCGACGACCGCCTGCTCGACGGCCTCGGTGGCGTAGGTGCGGCGCAGGACCATGGGGTCCGAGCGGACGTCCTTGGCAAGGGAGACCGCCAGCCCGACCATCACCAGCGCGAACGGCAGGGCGGCGATGATCGTCAGGTTCTGCAGGCCGGTCAGCGCCTCGTCGCCGCCGATCATGAGCATCACCGCGGCTACTCCGCCCATCACGACGCCCCAGAAGATCACCGTGCGGCGGCTCGGGGCGAGCGTGCCCCGCTCCGAGAGCGAGCCCATGACGATCGAGGCGGCGTCGGCGCCGGAGACGAAGAAGATCGCCACGAGGACCATCACGAGGACCGTCATCACCGTGGCCAGCGGGTACTGCTCGAGCACCCCGAACAGCTGGCCCTCCGAGGTGGCCGCCCCGGCGACGTCCGCGCCGCCGCGCTGCGCGGCGATGCCGGCACCGCCGAAGATCGCGAACCACATCAGGGTGACGACGCTCGGCACGAGGAGCACGCCGGCGACGAACTGGCGGATCGTCCGGCCGCGGCTGATCCGGGCGATGAAGAGGCCCACGAAGGGCGTCCACGAGATCCACCACGCCCAGTAGAAGACGGTCCAGCCACGCAGCCACTCGGCCATCGCCTCGCCGCCGCTGGCCTCCGTCCGGCCGGCCATCTGCGCGACGTCGGAGAAGTAGCTGCCGATCGCCCCGGGGACCAGGTTGAGGATCAGCACCGTCGGTCCCGCCACGAAGACGAACAGGGCCAGGACGACGGCCAGCACCATGTTGATGTTGGACAGCCACTGGATGCCCTTGGCGATGCCGGAGACCGCCGAGGCCACGAAGGCAGCCGTCAGGACGGCGATGATCGCCACGACCACGCCGTTGCCGACGTCACCGGCCCAGCCGAGGATCTCCATCCCGCTGCCGATCTGCAGGGCACCGAGCCCCAGCGAGGCAGCCGACCCGAAGAGCGTGGCGAAGATGGCGAGGACGTCGATCAGCTTGCCCGCCGGCCCCTCGGTACGGCGCTTGCCCAGCAGCGGCTCGAACGCGGCGCTGATCAGCTGCCTGCGGCCCCGGCGGAAGGTGCCGTAGGCGATGGCCAGGCCCACCACGGCGTAGATCGCCCAGGGGTGGAGCGTCCAGTGGAACAGGGTGGTCGCCATCGCCGTCTGGATGGCTTCGGGCGTCTCGGCGTCGACGCTGCGGGGCGGCGGGGAGACGTAGTGCGCGAGCGGCTCGGCGACCCCGTAGAACATCAGGCCGATGCCCATGCCGGCGCTGAACATCATGGCGATCCACGAGACGGTCCGGAACTCCGGTGCCTCGTCGTCCCGACCGAGGGGGATGCGCCCGTACTTGCTGGCGGCCAGCCACAGGACGTAGACCACGAAGGCCGAGGCCAGGGTCACGAACAGCCAGCCGAGGTTCTTCTCGATCCAGGTGAGGGCGTCTCCGCTGGCCGAGCCGAGGCCGGACGGGCTCACGAACCCCCAGGCGACGAACGCGACGGCGAGCACGGCCGAGACGGCGAAGACGCCGCGGTCCAGCCGGCCCTTCTCGTCAGCGGTCGCCGCTGGAGGCTCGGCGATCGCCGGGTGGGAGCCGGTGTCGGTGACCGACGCATCGACGGCCGGTCCGGGCTCGCGAGGGCCCGAGGGTGCGGTGGGTGTCATCGTCACAAGCGGGTACCGGCGCCTTCGGGGAGGCGCCCCTCCGTTCGGTGTGCGGCAGCGCGGTGCTCGCGCGGCAGGCGGTCGTGTGCGCGCGGTTTCGGCGCTCTAACGACCCGTCCAGGGTCGTACGGGAGCGCTATCCGCGCAAAGCGAGCAGACGCTCGAGTTCCGGTTGTCCCCGCCCGTGTGCACGGAAACGTGACGTCGCCCGTACGGGGGGCGGCGGGCGGCCGCCATCGTCGACCCGGTACCGCATGGTCATGCACAACCATGCATAATCGTTCTCGTGTCCAAGGTTCTCACGTCCCTGCCCGTCGGCGAACGCGTCGGCATCGCCTTCTCCGGCGGTCTCGACACCTCCGTAGCGGTCGCCTGGATGCGCGACAAGGGCGCGGTGCCCTGCACCTACACCGCGGACATCGGCCAGTACGACGAGCCCGACATCGGCTCGGTGCCCGGCCGGGCCACCGCCTACGGCGCCGAGATCGCCCGGCTGGTCGACTGCCGCGCGGCACTGGTGGAGGAAGGTCTGGCCGCGCTGACCTGCGGCGCCTTCCACATCCGGTCCGGCGGCCGCAGCTACTTCAACACCACCCCGCTGGGCCGCGCGGTGACCGGCACCCTGCTGGTCCGCGCCATGCTCGAGGACGACGTCCAGATCTGGGGCGACGGCTCCACGTTCAAGGGCAACGACATCGAGCGCTTCTACCGGTACGGCCTGCTCGCCAACCCGTCGCTTCGCATCTACAAGCCATGGCTGGACGCCGACTTCGTCAACGAGCTCGGCGGCCGCAAGGAGATGTCGGAGTGGCTGCTCGCGCACGGGCTGCCCTACCGGGACAGCACCGAGAAGGCCTACTCGACCGACGCCAACATCTGGGGCGCCACGCACGAGGCGAAGACGCTCGAGCACCTCGACACCGGCATCGAGACCGTCGACCCGATCATGGGCGTCCGGTTCTGGGACCCGGCGGTGGAGATCGCACCCGAGGACGTGACGATCGGCTTCGCCCAGGGCCGGCCGGTCTCGATCAACGGCAAGGAGTTCGGCTCCGCCGTCGAGCTGGTGCTCGAGGCCAATGCGATCGGCGGCCGGCACGGGCTGGGCATGTCGGACCAGATCGAGAACCGGATCATCGAGGCCAAGAGCCGCGGCATCTACGAGGCCCCGGGCATGGCCCTGCTGCACGCGGCCTACGAGCGCCTGGTCAACGCCATCCACAACGAGGACACCCTCGCGACCTACCACGCCGAGGGCCGGCGGCTCGGCCGGCTGATGTACGAGGGCCGGTGGCTCGACCCCCAGGCGCTCATGCTCCGGGAGTCGCTGCAGCGCTGGGTCGGCATGGCGGTCACCGGCGAGGTGACGCTGCGGCTGCGCCGCGGCGAGGACTACTCGATCCTCGACACCTCCGGGCCGGCGTTCAGCTACCACCCGGACAAGCTGTCGATGGAGCGCACCGAGGACTCCGCGTTCGGTCCGGTCGACCGCATCGGCCAGCTGACCATGCGCAACCTCGACATCGCGGACTCGCGGGCCAAGCTCGAGCAGTACGCCGGGCTGGGCATGGTCGGCGGCGCGACCCCGGCCGCGATCGGCGCGGCCCAGGCGGCCGCGACCGGGCTCATCGGCGCGATGCCCGAGGGTGGGGCCGAGGTCATCGCCTCGCGCGGCCAGGTGTCGCCCGACGACGAGCTGCTCGACCGCGCGGCGATGGAGTTCGGCACCGACTAGCACTCTCCGCTCGCCCGCGGCCGTGACGGTGCGGTGACGGGGACCTAGGACCGTGTCCGGTCGACGGACGCCGTCCTAGGTTCGGCGCCGCCTTCTGCGCACGCGCTCGAGCGGCGGGCGCGTGCGCTCCCGACCGAGGAGCAGCCATGACACAGGCACTGTCGGCCCTGGCCGACCGGGTGAGCGGCGAGGTCGTCCGACCGGGCGGCGAGGGGTACGAGGAGGCCCGGCGGGTCTACAACGCGATGGTGGACGTACGTCCTGCCGCCATCGTCCGGTGCGCCACCGAGGAGGACGTCGTCGAGGTGGTGCGGACTGCCGCCGAGCGCCGGATGGACATCGCGGTGCGCGGCGGCGGGCACAGCGTGCCGGGCTTCGGCACGGGCGAGGGCGCGATCGTCGCCGACCTCTCGCCGATGCAGGCGGTGCAGGTCGACCGGGGGGCGCGCACGGCGACCGCCGGCGGAGGCACCACGTGGGGGCGCTTCAACGACGTGACCTCGGCTCACGGCCTGGCCACCACCGGCGGGATCATCTCCACGACCGGCATCGGCGGGCTGACGCTCGGCGGCGGTATCGGTTACCTGTGCCGGGCCTACGGGCTCTCCTGCGACAACGTCGTCTCCGCGCGCGTGGTCACCGCCGACGGGTCGTCGCTGACCGCGAGCGCGGAGGAGAACCCCGACCTGTTCTGGGCACTGCGCGGCGGCGGAGGGAACTTCGGCGTCGTCACCGAGTTCACCTACCGGCTGCACCCGGTGAGCACGATCTACGGCGGCCCGATGTTCTTCGAGCTGGCCGACGGCGCCGCCGTCCTCCGGTACTTCCGGGACTTCATCAGGACGGCGCCCCGCGAGTACGGCGGCTTCCCGGCCTTCCAGATCGCGCCCCCGCTGCCGTTCGTACCGGCCGACCGGGCCGGCGAGCCGTTCGTCGCCCTCGTGTCCTGCTGGAACGGACCGGCCGAGGACGGGGAGCGGATCATCCAGGGCTTCCGGGACGTCGCCCCGCCGGTCGCCGAGCACATCGGGGAGATGCCGTACGCCGCGCTGAACAGCGCCTTCGACGCGCTGGTCCCGCCCGGCCTGCAGCACTACTGGAAGGCCGCCTACACCGGGGACCTGACCGACGAGGCGATCGCGGCGCACATGGAGCACGGGCCGAAGGTGCCGACGGTGAACTCGACGGTGCACCTGTACCCGATCGACGGCGCCGTCCACGACGTCGGCGCCGACGCCACGGCGTTCGGCCACCGCGACGCCGCCTTCGCCCCCGTCATCGCGGGCATGTGGCCGGACCCGGCGCAGAACGAGGACAACATCCGCTGGGTGCGCGAGTACCACGCCGCCATCGCGCCGCACTCCCAGGCCGGCGGGTACGTCAACTTCGCGTCGCCGGACGACCAGGACAAGGTGGCCGACAACTACGGGGCGAACTACGGCCGCCTGACCGAGGTCAAGCGCCGCTACGACCCCGACAACCTGTTCCACCTCAACCAGAACATCCGCCCGCTGCCCGTGCCGGAGCCGCGCGGCGGCACGGCCTGACCCCGGCCGGCGTCGCCCGGGAGGACACGACCGGGCGACGTCGGCGGCGTCGTGCGGCGCGCGGTCCGCCGAGCCGCGATCATGACCGGGTGATCACGATCGGGTGCCCGGCCGTCACGCAGCGCCCGCGCCCCTCGTTGCGCCCGGCATGAGCACCGGCCGCGACGACGTCCCCGTGCGCCGCGAGGGCGACTGGGCGAACTGGGCGCCCAGCGGGCGGGCCGCCGTCCCGGCCATCGTGCTGCTGGTGATCGTGGCCAACCTGGTCGGGGTCGCGACCGTGATCCTGCTGCTGATCGGGGTCGAGGACCGCGACGGCGACAGCGGTCGCGCGACGGTGCTCTGGGCGGTTGCCGCCTACCTGGTGGTCGCCTTCCCCGTCGGCACGCTCGCCGGGTTCCGGCGTCAGCGGGTGACCAACCGCTGGCTGATGGCCCGGCGCGAGCCGACGACGGAGGAGGCGTCCTACGCCCTCCGGCTGCCGGTGGACACCGCGTTGATCGCCGGGTCGATCTGGCTGGTCGGCGCGGTCCTGGTGGCGGGGGTGTCGGCGGCCGCCTTCCCCGAGCCGCTCGTCGGGCTGCGGACCGGCATCGCCACCCTGCTCGGCGGGATGGCGACCGCCGGGGTCACGTACCTGCTCGTCGCCCGGGCCGCCCGCACGGTGACCGCGATCGCCCTGGCCGCGCACCCGCCGGCCGGTGCGCTGACCCTCGGTGTCCGTCCCCGGCTCCTGCTCATGTGGGGCCTCACCAGCGGCGTCCCGATGCTCGGCGTCGTCCTGCTCTTCCTCGACCCCAGCAACCCCGACGGGCCGGGGGAGGGGGCGGTGGTCTTCCTCGTCGTCGTCGCGCTGCTGGTCGGCGCGCTGGCCACGCTGCTGACCGCGCGGGCCGTGGGGCAGCCGCTGCGCGACCTGCGCAGGGCCGTGCAGGACGTCGGCCGCGGCAACTACGACGTGAGCGTCGTGGTCGACGACGCCGGCGAGATCGGGCTCCTCCAGGAGGGCGTCAACACGATGGCGGCCGGGCTGGCCGAGCGGGAGCGCCTGCGCGACCTGTTCGGCCGGCACGTCGGGACGACGGTCGCCGACCAGGCGCTGACGGCGGGGGTGTCCCTGGGCGGCGAGGAGCGCACGGTGGCCGCGCTGTTCGTCGACATCGCCGGCAGCACCTCGCTGGTGCGTCGCACGGGCCCGGAGGAGATGGTCGGCCTGCTGAACCGGTTCTTCGGCGTCGTCGTCGACACCGTCGAGACCGAGGGCGGGCTGGTCAACAAGTTCGAGGGCGACGCCGCGCTGTGCGTCTTCGGCGCGCCCACCGACCACCCCGATCCGGCGGGCGCAGCGCTCCGGGCCGCCCGCCGGATCAGCGACGCGGTCCGCGAGGCCGGCGAGGTCGACGTCGGCGTGGGCGTCGCCTGCGGCCGCGTCTGGGCCGGGCAGTTGGGCGCCGCGAGCCGCTTGGAGTACACGGTCATCGGCGACCCGGTGAACGAGGCCGCGCGCCTGACCGAGCTGGCGAAGGACCACACCGGGCGGGTCGTCGCGAGCGAGAGCACGGTGCTGGCGGCGGAGCCCGGCGAGCGCGCGCACTGGGTGCGCGACGGCGACGTCGAGCTCCGCGGCCGCGGCGAGAAGACGACCACCTGGGTGCGGAGCTGATCCCGGGCATCGACCCCTTGTGATCGTCGGGGGAGCGGAGGAATCTGTCCGCCGCCGGAGCAGTCCGGCGCTCCGTGCACCGAGCATCCGTGCCGTCGCTGCGCACTCCTCCGGCAACGGGTGGGGAGGGCAGATCCCCGTGAGCACAGAGATCCCGGAGACAGGGACGACCCGCACCACCACCGGCGTCTCGGTCCCGCGGCCGCGGACGTCGTCCGACCGGTACGTGGACGGCGCCCCGCCGTCCGACCCCCCGGGGCAGGTGCCGGGCGGGGACTACCGGCGGACGCCGTTCTGGTGGCTGTTCGACACGGCGTGCGAGCTCGTCGACCGCGTCGTCGGCTGGGACCGGCTGCCCCTTCCCGGAGGGCTCACCGTCCTCGTGGGGCTGCGCAACATCCTGCGCAAGGAGAACCTGCACGACCCCTCGCAGGTGGTTCCCGTCGTCGGTGGCCCCCAGGCGCCCCCGCGGACGCCGGCGCACCTCGTGGCGCGCAGCGTGGACGGTGCGCACAACGACCTCGACCACCCGACGATGGGGATGGCCGGGGCGCGGTTCGGCCGCAACATCCCGCTGGACGCGGTCCTCCCGGTCACCGACGCGGAACTGCTGGAGCCCAGCCCGCGGGAGGTCAGCCGCCGCCTCATGACTCGCACACGGTTCCAGCCGGCCGAGACCGTCAACACGCTGGCCGCCGCCTGGCTGCAGTTCATGATCCGCGACTGGTTCAGCCACGGCGAGGGTGACACCTCGCGCCTGGTGGAGATCCCGCTCGAGCCGACCGACGACTGGTACCAGAGCCCGATGCGGATCCCGCGCATCCACCTCGACCCGAGCCGCCCCGCGGAGGCCGAGGGCCCGGTCACCACGGTCAACGAGGTGACCCACTGGTGGGACGGCTCCTCGCTCTACGGGTCCACCGCCGAGCAGCAGGACCGCGTGCGCGCCCACACCGACGGCAAGCTCCGGCTGACCGCCGACGGCCGGATCCCGGCGCCCGACGACCCGGCGCTCGACCCGACGCGGGTGCCGGGGTGGTGGACGGGGCTCGGGATGCTGGCGACCCTCTTCGTCCGCGAGCACAACGCCGTCTGCGACCGGCTCAGGGCCGAGTACCCGCACTGGGACGACGAGGAGCTCTTCCAGCGCGCCCGGCTGGTGGTGGCCGCCCTCCTGGCCAAGATCCACACCGCGGAGTGGACGCCCGCGATCATCAGCCACCCGACCACCGCGTTCGCGCTGCGGGCCAACTGGTTCGGCGTCGCGGGGGAGCGGATCGCGCGCACGTTCGGCCGGATCAGCGGCAGCGAGGTCATCAGCGGGATCCCGGGTGCGGCGACCGCCCACTACGGGGTGCCCTTCTCCCTGACGGAGGAGTTCACCAGCGTCTACCGCATGCACCCGCTGCTGCCCGACGACTTCGACCTCCGGTCGCTCGACGGGGACCGACCGCTGGCCGAGCTGACCTTCCCGGAGATGGCGGGGCCGCACTCGAAGGACGTCGACGCGCGGTTCGCCCTGGGCGACCTCTACTACTCCTTCGGGACGACGCACCCGGGCGCGATCGTGCTGCGGAACTTCCCGCACTTCCTCCAGGAGTTCACCCGGCCCGACGGCGGGGTGATCGACGTGGCCACCACCGACATCGTGCGGATCCGGGAGCTGGGGGTGCCGCGGTACTGCGCGTTCCGGCGCCAGCTGCACCTGGCCGCGCCGAAGACGTTCGCCGACCTGTCCGACGACGCCGAGCTGGCCGAGGAGATCTCCGACGTCTACGGCGGGGACATCGAGCGGGTCGACCTCATGGTGGGCCTGTTCGCCGAGAAGCGGCCGGCCGGCTTCGCCTTCAGCGACACCGCGTTCCGGATCTTCGTCCTCATGGCGTCCCGTCGGCTCAACAGCGACCGGTTCTTCACGCGGGACTACCGGCCCGAGATCTACTCACCGGCCGGGCTCGCCTGGATCCGGGACAACGACATGCGCACCGTGCTGCTGCGGCACCTGCCCGAACTGCGGCCGGCCCTCCGCGGCGTCGACAACGCCTTCGCGCCGTGGAAGCGCGTGATGGGGGCCTGAGCAGGAGGTCGCCGATGTTCGCCGCTCCCTGCGCGAACACTCCGGGTCGCCCGGAGCTACAGGTGTGGCATGAGGACGCCAGGACCTCGCCCGGACGGTGACCTGCTGCGGGCGGTCGCCGACCGGGACCGCGCGGCCCTGCGCGACCTGTACGACCGGCACGCTCCGTGGCTCCGCGCGCGGCTGTCCCGGCGCTGCAGCGACGCCGGTCTGGTCGAGGAGGTCGTGCAGGACACCTTCCTCGCCGTCTGGAGGAAGCCGGAGGCCTACCGCGGATCGGGGGACGTGACCGCCTGGCTGTGGGGGATCGGCATCCGGCGGCTGCTGGCCGCCGTCCGCCCGCGGCGACCGTTGCCGCTCCGCCTGCTCGTCCAGCCACCCGCGCCCTCGGCCGAGGACGTCGTCCTGCTCGGTGTGGAGCACGGCGACCTGGCTGCTGCCGTCAACGGGCTGTCACCGGAGCTGCGCGCCGTCGTCCGCGCGGTCGCGCTGGACGGTCTGACCAGCCGGGAGGCCGCCCGGCTGCTCGGTGTTCCCGCGGGCACGGTCCGCACGAGGATGGCGCGCGCCCGCGCCCAGCTGCAGGAGGCGCTGGCATGAGCTGGCACGTGGACCCGGTCGACCTCGCGGAGTACCTCGACGGCGCCCTCGCGGACGACGCTGCCTCGTCCGTCGAGGCGCACGTCCTCCGGTGCGCCGACTGCCGGGAGCAGCTGGCGGCGCGGACCGGGCCGGCCGGGCGGAGCACGCACGAGCGCACGTGGGCGGCGCTCACCGACGCCATCGACGTCGCGCCCGTGACGCTCACCGAGCGAGCCCTGGAAGCGGTGCTCCCCTCGTCCGTGGTCCGGCTCATCGCGGCCGCCCCGGCGATGCGCCGCGCCTGGTGGACGGCGGGCACGGGCCTGCTGGTCCTCGCTCTGCTCGCCGCCCAGCTCGGCACGGGGGCGTTCGGGACCGCCGTGTTCCTCGTGTCCGCGCCGCTCCTGCCGCTCGCCGGGGTGGCCCTGGCCTACGAAGGCAGCGACGAGCTGACCGGTGAGGTCGCCGGCACGACGCCGTACCCCAGGTTCCGCATCCTCCTGCTGCGCACCGCGGCCGTCGCCGTCACCACCCTCCCGGTGGCCGCTCTCCTGTCGGCGGCACTGCCCGTCGGCGTCCGGCCGGCATCCCTGTGGCTCATCCCGGCCGCGGCCCTGTGCGCGCTGGCGCTGGCCCTCTCCGCCCGCTTCGACATCCGCCGCGTGGCCGTCGTGCTGACCCTCCTGTGGCTGGGGGCGACCTGGACGACCCTGCGCACGCCGCGCACGCCACCCCCGATCGACGAGCTGCTGGAACGGTCGCTCGTCTTCCGGCCCGCCGGGCAGGCGTTGCTGCTCGCCGTGGCAGTTCTCGCCCTGGCCGTCGCCGTCACGCGCCGCACCACCTTCGAGGACAGGAGAAGGGCATGAACGCGTCAGTGGAGCTCACGGGCGTCCGCAAGAGGTTCCGAGGAGCCGTGGCGCTCGACGACGTCTCGCTCACCCTGGAGCCAGGGGTCACCGGGCTGCTCGGCCCGAACGGAGCCGGCAAGACGACCATGCTGCGGATCGTCGCGACGGCGCTCGGCCAGGACGACGGCGCCGTGCGGGTGCTCGGCCTCGATCCGTCGCAACCGGCCGAGCGGCTGCAGATCCGGCGGCGTCTGGGTTACCTGCCGCAGGACTCCAACGTCTACAGCGGCTTCACCGCGTTCGCGTTCGTCGACTACGTCGCCGTCCTCAAGGAGATGACCGACCGGGACGCCCGTCACGAGGAGGTCCGTCGCGTGCTCGACGCGGTCGGACTCGGTGACCGGGCGCACCAGCGGATCCGCGCCCTGTCGGGCGGGATGCGGCGCCGGGTCGGCCTGGCCCAGGCGCTGCTCGGTCGGCCGCGGCTGCTCGTCCTGGACGAGCCGACCGTAGGCCTGGACCCGGAGCAGCGGCTGCGGTTCCGCGAGGTGCTCGCGGGGCTCGCGCCGGACACCACGGTCCTGCTGTCGACCCACCTGACGGAGGACGTCGCCGCCCTGTGCTCCCGCGTGGTCGTGCTCGACAGGGGGCGCGTCCGCTTCGAGGGCTGGACGTCGGAGCTCGCGGCCGTCGCCACCGGACGCGTCTGGGACGCCGACCGCCCCTCGGCGGACGCCGCTGTCGCCTGGCGCACCCCCGAGGGGCGATTCCGCAACGTCGGCAACCCACCGGCGGGCGCAGACCTGGTCCCCGCCGGGCCGGAGCACGGCTACCTGCTGCTCACCGGTTCCCACTCGCTCGAGGAGGTGGCGCCATGAGCGCCGCAACCGCCGTCGCCGGATCCTCCGCGGTCGTCGACCGGCGAACGATCGCCGAGCTGGCCCGTGCCGAGAGCCGCTATCTGCTGCGCAGCCCCCTCCTGTGGCTCGGTACCGCGGTCTACCTCGGCACCGCCGTGCTCCCGGTCTTCACCGGGCAGGGCGCCACCGACACTGCCAGCGACCTGTACCTGACGTACCAGTTCTCCTCCTCGGCGCTCGCCCTCGCAGCCTTCCTGGTGGGCGTGTGGGCGGCGGCTCGGGAACGGCCCGCGACCACCGCCGAGCTGTTCGGCAACACACCGGCGCGGCGCTGGGACCGGACGGTCGGACTGCTCGCTGCCGTGGTCGTCCCGTTCGCCATGGCGCTGGTCGTCGGGTGCGTCCAACTGGTCGTCATCGCGGTGCTGGGTGGGATCCCGGTCGGTGACGAGCCGTGGCGGGCCGACCTCGTCCCGACGCCCCTGGAACTGCTCGGTGCGCCGCTGGCCGTGGCGTGCTCGTTCGTCGCGGGTGTGGCCGTCGTGCGCCTCGTGCGGTCGAGGGCCGTGGCCGCCGTGCTGGGGGTCGTCGGCGCCGCGTTCCTCTTCCTCTTCTTCTGGATCTGGTATGTGGTGCCCTTCGCTCTGGTCGCCGTGTACCGCACCGCGCTGACCTCGCACGAGATCCCCGGTGAACCGACACGTGCCGAGGTGGAGCAGTTCGTCGCCTTCGGCGCCCCGGACCAGCACCAGACCTACTTCACCGGCATCGACCGCGACCTCGCCTTCTACGGGCTGCACCTCCTGTTCGTCGTCGGGCTGACCGCCACTCTGGCCGGTGTCGCGCTCCTCCGCAGCGGTCCCGATCGCCGGTCGGTGCGCGTTCTGGCAGCCGGACTGCTGGTCGTGGTCGCCGCTGTCGGGGCCCAGGTGCTGTGGGTCGACGGCGCGACCGACTGGATGGGCTTCCTGTGAGGCCCTCCTGGGGGCTCGTCCTGGCTGCCTCGGTGCCCGCGGTCGCGTGGCCCGCGGTGCTCGGGGCGGTCGGGGCCGCCCTGACCGTCACCGCCACGCTGGGAGTGCTGCCCCCCATCGGCGACGGACTCATCCCCGTCCTCGCCGTCCTGGTCCTGGCCTGCGGCGTGGCGGCGGCCGCCGAGGACGGGACGGCGGCGCTGACGGTGACGACTCCGGTCGCCCCGCGTCGTCGCCTGGTCGCCCGGGCGCTCCTCGTCGTTCCGCTCGCGGCAGCGGGGATGATCGGCGTTCTCGGGGTCGCCGCCCTCGCCGGCGCCGCCCCGGACCAGGACCTCGTGCTGCTGTGGGCCGCCCTCAGCACCGTGGCGCTGGCTGTCGGGGTGGTGGCGCGCCGTACCGCGGCGGAAGTTCCGGGGCCTGCCGCGGCAGCGGTGATCCTGCTGACCGGCTACGTGCTGGTGACCCGGCTGCCGTCGTGGGTCCTCGACATGCCGGTCTGGGATTCCTGGGCCGAGCGGATCGGGATCCTCGTCGTGCTGTCGGCCGTGCTGCTCGCCCGGGCCACCCGGGACCCCGCGGCGTCGTGACGCGGCCGGCGCCGCGGGTCCGGGCGGATCAGTGGTGCGAGCGGACCACCACGAGGACGTCCTCCGGCTGGAGGGTTCCGATCAGCGGGTCGTCGAAGCGCAGCGTCCGGCCGCCGCGCGTCACCGACAGCACCACGTCGCGCAGCGAGCGCGGGCCCAGCCCCACCTCGCTCGAGCTGACGGTGCGCTGGTGCAGGTCCAGCCCCTGGCCGCCGGTGACGAGGTCCTCCACGACGGCGACCACGCGCGGGGCATCGGTCGACAGGCCGAGCAGGCGCCCGGACGTGGCCGAGGTGGTGATCACGGTGTCGGCACCGGACTGGCGCAGGAGGTTGGCGTTCTCCTCCTCGCGCACCGAGGTGGTGATGGGCACGCTCGGGTTGAGCTGGCGCACGGTGAGCGTGATGAGCACGGCGGCGTCGTCCCGGTTGGCCGCGACGATGACCGCACGGGCCCGCTCGACCGACGCCCGCCGCAGCACCTCGGTGCGGCCGGCGTCGCCGATGATCCCGGTGAGACCCAGGGAGTTGGCCTCGTCGATGGCCCGCGGCTCCGGGTCGACGACGACGATCTTGTCCGGCGTGGTGCCGTTGGCGATCAGCGACCGGATGGCGCTGCGGCCCTTGGTGCCGTAACCGCACACGATGACGTGCTGGCGCACGCGGGACCTCCAGCGACGGATGCGGAACTCCTCGCGCGAGCGCGTGGTGAGCGCCTCGAGGGTCGTTCCGATGAGGACGATGAGGAACAGCACGCGCAGTGGCGTGATGACGATGAAGTTGATCAGGCGGGCCTGGTCGGTGACCGGCGTGATGTCGCCGTAGCCGGTGGTCGAGAGGGTGACCGTCGCGTAGTACGCCGCGTCGAGCAGCGTGACGCCGCCCGGCTCGTTGTCGAGGTCCCGGTACCCCTCGCGGTCGACGTAGACCAGGACGACGGTGAGGACGAAGACGAACAGCGCGAAGATGAGCCGCGCGGCCACCTGCCGGATCGGCGACGGCTCGACGTGCGCGATGCGGACGCCGGTGTGCTCGGTGCCGGCTCCCTCTGGCTGCGTCACTCGGGGCACGATAGTGACGCCCGCGCCCCGCCGCGCGGCGCCGCACCCGAAAGGGCACGGCGCCGCACCCGAACGGGTCAGCCGCCGGCGACCTTCTCGCGCTCCTTGGCGGCCAGCTCGCGCTTGAGCACCTTGCCCGCCGCGGACACCGGGATGGCGTCGATGAACACGACGTCCCGGAGCCGCTTGTACGGCGTGACCTTGTCGTTGACCGCCGCCATGACCGACTCCGCGGTCAGCGCCGCGCCGTCGTCGTCCGCCTTGCGGACGACGTAGGCGACCGGGAGCTCGCCGACCTGCTCGTCAGGGCGGCCGACGACGGCGGCGCCGGCCACGCCCGGCACGGCGAACAAGATCTCCTCCAGTTCGCGCGGGAAGACGTTGTAGCCGTTGTAGAGCAGCATGTCCTTGGTGCGGTCGACGATCGCGAGGTAGCCGTCCTCGTCGAGGATGCCGACGTCGCCGGTGTGGAACCAGCCGTCCGGGTCGATCGACTCCGCCGTCGCCTCGGGGCGGTGCGCGTAGCCCCGCATCACCTGCGGGCCGCGGATGCACACCTCGCCGCGCTCGCCGACCGGGAGCGGGTCGCCCCCGCCGAGCGGCCGGATGCTGATCTCGGTGTCGAAGACCGGGACGCCGACGGTGCCGGCCTTGCGGACGCCGGACCGGAACGAGGGGTTGCCGGTCGCCTGCATGGTCACCTCGGTGAGCCCGTAGCCCTCCCCGATGACGGCGTTGGGCAGCAGGGCCTGCAGCTTCTCGATCAGCGTGACCGGCAGCGGTGCCGCGCCGCTGGAGACGCCGCGGATCCGCGACCAGTCGTGGTCGGCGAAGCCGGGGACCTGGAGGAGGGCGACGAAGACCGGCGGTGCCCCGCCGATCGCGGTGACGTCGTACTTCTCCATGTCCTCGACGTACTTCACCGGGTCGAAGCGCATGTGGATCACGGTCGTCGTGCCGCCCATGACCATGCCGTTGAGGTAGCCGATGGCGCCCATGGCGTGGAACCACGGGGTGAGGTTGATGATCCGGGCGGTGCCCAGGCGGGTGGGGTACTCGTCCTCGCCGACCACCTGGCGGACGGTGACGTCGCCGGCCTCGTCCAGCTCGGGCAGCGACCCCGACGTCCAGCACGCCGACTGCAGCACGTTGGTGACGACGTTGCGGTGCGGCAGCTCGACGCCCTTGCTCACGCCGGTCGTGCCGCCGGTGTAGGCCAGGTGGGCGAGGTCGGCGGCCACGTCGACGTCCCCGTCGAGGTGCCGGTCGGAGGTGTCGCCGGCGAGCAGGTCGGCCAGGTCGACGTCGCCGTCCTCGAGCGGCAGCCGGGCCGCGAAGTCGGTGATGTGGGCCTCGCCCGTGACGACGACCGTCTGCACCGGGGTCTGGGCGAGAGCGCCGCGGACGAAGGGCAGCACCTGGTCCCAGGTGATCAGCATCTTCGCGCCCGCGTCGGTGAGCTGGGCGGCGAGGTCGGCGGCCGGCAGCAGCGGGTTCGTGGGGGAGAAGGTGGCCCCGGCCAGCATGATCCCGTAGTAGACCGGCGGGTACTGGCGGCAGTTCGGGATGTGCACGGCGACCACGTCGCCCCGCCCGATGCCGTGGTCGGCCAGCCACCCAGCGACCGCGTGCGCCCGGGCCCCCATCTCCTCGAACGTCAGCTCGACGTCGTGGTCGATGAAGGCGGGGCGGTCGCCCCACCGGCGGACTGCCGCGCGCAGGATCGACCCGACCGGAACCTCCGGGTAGTCGAGCGAGCGCGGGAGTCCCGGGGGCCAGCTGGCGGTGGTGGCTTCCCCGGACTGCGTGGCGGTCATGCGCTTCCTCTCGTCGTGAGCGTCGGCACACAGCGTGGCTCAGCTCACACGCCCTGTCGAGGTCCCGTTCGCGGTCTGTGAGGATGGCGCCCATGAGCGACCAGCGCACCGCCCTCGTCCTCGGTGGCGGCGGCATCACCGGCATCGCCTGGGAGATCGGCATGCTGGCCGGTCTGGCCGAGGCCGGCGTCGACCTCACCGGCGCCGACCTTGTCGTGGGCACGTCGGCGGGCTCCGTGGTGGGCGCGCAGGTCGCCTGCGGGGTCGACGTCGAGGAGATGTACGGCCGCCAGCTGGCGCCCGCGACGGGCGAGAAGGTGGCCCGGCTCAACCGCGCCACCCTGGCGCAGTTCGGCTGGGCCATGCTCCGCAGCCGCGGGCGGGACGTGGAGTTCCGCCGCCGCATCGGCGCGCTCGCCCTGGCGGCGGAGAAGGCGGGTCTGACGCCGTCCGAGCAGGAGCGCCTGGACGTGATCGGCGCCCGGCTGGGTGGCAAGGAGTGGCCCGAGCGCGCCCTCACCATCACCGCCGTCGACGCGGAGACCGGCGAGTTCACGCCGTTCGACAAGTCGTCCGGAGTGCCGCTGCTGCACGCGGTGGCCGCCAGCTGCGCCGTCCCGGGCGTCTACCCGCCGGTGACGATCGACGGTCGCCGGTACGTAGACGGCGGGATGCGGTCGGCGGCCAACGCCGACCTCGCCCAGGGCTACGACCGGCTGGTCGTCCTCGCCCCCATCCCGCGGGGCGTCGGGCCGATGGCCAGCGTCGACGCGCAGGTGACCGGCATGGTGTCGCGCGTCGCCGTCGTCGCGCCGGACAAGGACAGCCGGACGGCGATCGGCCGCAACGTGCTCGACCCGGCGGCCCGGGCACCTTCGGCGAAGGCCGGGCGCGCCCAGGCGGCGTCGGTCGCGGCGAAGATCGCCGACGTCTGGACCGGCTGACCGTCCGACGGTGTGCGCAGATGCGCCGTTCCACCGGCCATCTCGGCGCATCCGCGCACACTGACGCCGACACGAATGGTCGTCACGGGTGCTCCTCGACGTCGACGCGCGGGTGAGGAGCGGGCGGTCAGCCGTGACCGTCGAGGTCCAGCATCCGGGCGGCGAGCCGCTTCCAGAGCCCGAGGTGCGGGTCGGTCGCGGCGGGGCGGTCCTCGAAGGCGTACACGAGCGCGACGCCGCGCATGCTGGTGAACAGCAGCTCGGTGAGGTCGCCGTACAGCGGGGCCCGCGCGATCTCCGGGCCCCAGATGCCGTCGGCGACGGCGGCGATCGCCGCGCGCAGCCGGCGCTCCTCCCCGCGCAGCGCCCCGCGCAGGGCGGGATCGGTGCGGGCCGCCGTCCACAGCTCCATCGCCGCCCAGAACGGCGGCTCCTGGAAGGTCGCCCACATCAGGTCGATGGCCCGGTCGACCCGCTCCTGACCGGTCGGCCCGTCGTCCATGAGCGCGGCGGCGCGCTGCCGGACCTCCTCCAGCCGGGTGGTGGCCACGTGCTCGGCGGCGGCGACGAGGAGCTCGGCCCGCGAGGGGAAGTGGTGCAGGAGGCGGCCGCGGGACACCCCCGCCCGCGCCTGGACCGCCAGGGTCGAGGCCCCGGCGTAACCCTCCTCGACCAGGCAGGCGACCGCGGCGTCGAGGATCAGCAGCCGGCTGTCGGCGGTCCGCTCGGACCGTGAGCGCGTCACCGGCGCGGCGTCGGAGTGCAGCGGCTCGGCGGTCATCGGGCGAAGCGTAGGCCCGAACCGGCGCGCACAACAGTCACCGTTGACCGTTACGGGTGACGGCTGTCACGCTGCGGCCGACCCCGCTCATCGACCGAGAGGCGCCCGCCCGTGGACTTCGACGACAGCCCCGACGAGGCGGCCTACCGGGCGCGGGTGCGTGAGCTCCTGGTGGAGCACGCCGGCGAGCTGCTCACGCTGGCCCCGGGTCAGGAGGGCATCGACGCGCGGACCCACGAGGCCGAGATGCGGCGGACCCAGCGGGTCCTCGCCGACGCGGGCCTGGTCGGCGTCACCTGGCCTCGCGAGTACGGCGGGCAGGGCGGCACCCTCGTCCAGCAGTCGATCGTCGCCCAGGAGCTGGCCCGGGCGCGGGTGCCTGCCCTCATCAACCACATCGGCATCGGGATGTGCGGGCCGACGGTCATCACCCACGGCAACCAGGACCAGCGCGACCGCTACCTCGCCCGCCTCCTGCGCGCCGACGACGTCTGGTGCCAGCTGTTCAGCGAGCCGGCGTCCGGCTCCGACCTCGCCGCCCTGCGCACCACCGCGGTGCGCGACGGCGACGACTGGGTCGTCAACGGCCAGAAGGTCTGGACGACGCTCGCCCACGTCTCCGACTACGGCATCCTGCTCACCCGCACCGACCCCGACCGGCCCAAGCACGCCGGGCTGACGATGTTCGTCGTCGACATGCACGCCCCCGGCGTCACGGTGCGGCCGCTGCGCCAGATGGGTGGCCAGTCGGACTTCAACGAGGTGTTCTTCGACGACGTCCGGATCCCCGACAGCGAGCGGCTGGGAGAGCCCGGGGAGGGCTGGCGGGTCGCCCTCACCACCCTGATGAACGAGCGGGTGGCCATCGGCGGGGCCGGCGGCAGCATCGGCCAGTCCGTGGAGACCTTCGTGCAGCACGCGCGCGACCGGCTGCCCGCCCTCCCCCCCGAGCGCCAGGTGCTGGCCCGCAAGGCCGTCGGCCGGGCCGTGGTGGCCGCGCTGGGCGCCCGCTACACCGGCTACCGCCGGCTGACCGTGCTCAGCCAGGGCGGCATCCCCGGGCCCGAGGCCAGCGCCGGCAAGCTCGCCGGTACCGAGGCCGCCCGGCTGATCGCCGACGCCGGGGTCCGGCTGCTGGGCGACGACGCGGTCTACGCCGCGACGGCGGACGGCGACGACCGCTGGCAGCGCACGCAGTCGTGGATCCCCGGCATCGCGATCGCCGGCGGCACCGACCAGGTGCTGCGCAACATCCTCGGCGAGCGGGTGCTGGGGCTGCCGCCCGAGCCGCGCAACGACAAGACGGCTCCGTTCTCGGGAGGAGCACGGTGAACTTCGACCTCGACGACGACCAGCGCGACATCGCCACTGGCGCCAAGAACTTCTTCCGGGGCTCCGCCTCTCCCGCGGCGGCCCGCACCGCGCTGGAGGGCGGCGGGCTCGAGCCCGGGCGCAAGGCGCTGGCCGACATCGGCTTCCTCGGCATCACCGTGCCCGAGCCGGCCGGGGGCGCCGGCCGGACGCTGCTCGACCTCGCGGTCGTCGCCGAGCAGGCCGGGGCGGTCCTCGCCGGGCCCTCCCTCGTCACGGCGGCCCGGGCGGCGGTCCTGCTGCAGGGGGAGCCCGAGCTGGCCGCGCAGCTCGCCGACGGCTCGACCGCGTTCGCGGTCCTCGACGGCTCGGGGCCCTCGATCGACGCCGCCGACGCGACCGCCTTCCTCGCCCTGGTGGACGGCGACCTCGTGCTGGGCGGGGGCGAGGCGGTGCCCGGCCGGCCGATGGACGCCACCCGCGGGCTGGCCTCGGTCCGGCTGACGTCGCGGCGGGTGCTGGTCCCGGACGCCGCGGAGCTGTGGACCCGCGCGCGGCAGGTGGCCGCGGTCGCGATGGCGGCCGAGGACCTCGGGGGCGCCGACCGGTGCGTGCAGCTCGGCGTGGCCTACGCCCAGGAACGCGAGGCGTTCGGCCGGCGGATCGGCTCGTACCAGGCCGTCAAGCACATGCTCGTCGACGCCTGGGTCGGGGTGGAGCAGCTGCGGTCGCTCGTCTGGTGGGCCGCCTGGGCCGCCGACGCCAACCCCGCCGAGCTGCCGCTGGCCGCGTCCGCCGCCAAGGCGTGCGCCGCCGCGGTGTTCGACCAGGCGGCGGGGACGCTGATCCAGGTGCACGGCGGCATCGGCTTCACCTGGGAGCACGACGCGCACCTGTACTGGCGGCGGGCGAAGGTCGACCGGCTGCTGCTCGGTGACGAGGCCGAGCACCTCGACGCCGTTGCCCGCCTCGCTGTCGCCGGCGCCCTGGGCACCTGACCGTGGGGGGGGGGGGGGGGGGCCGGCGGGGGGGGCGGGGGGGGGCCGCGCCGCGCGCCGCCCCGCCCGGGCCGCCCCCCCCGCCGGTGTGCCGCC
>NZ_JBJGZL010000007.1:0-254865 GCF_054050495.1 Blastococcus sp. SYSU D00922 | reverse complement strand
CATGTGTTAAGCACGCCGCCAGCGTTCGTCCTGAGCCAGGATCAAACTCTCCGTAGATGAATTCGATACCGGCTGAGAACCGCGAGCTGACACTCGCGATATCAATCAACCAAAGGAATCCCAGCCCGAGACAAACCCGGGCACGGGGTATTACTTGGCACTGACTTTCGGCACGCTGTTGAGTTCTCAAAGAGCGGACGTGCAGGAGCTCCACCCTCGCGGGCTTCGCTCGAGACGGCTTCTCGTTGTGGCGCCGCACAACGGTCTGCCCCCGCAGGAGCGTCCCGCTGGCCCCAGACGGGGTCCGCGCGGCGCAGAGAGAAAGTTACGTGCGTCCGCGTGCGGTGTCAAACCCGGTGGCAGGTGACGCCGGACACGGGCCCGGCACGGCGTCGTCACCTGGACGACACACGCCTCCGCCGACCGGTCAGAGGCGCCGCTGCACGCCGGCGATCGACCGCTTGCCGCGGCGCAGGACCAGCCAGCCACCGGGCAGCCAGGCCGCCTCTCCGGGCACGGCGTCTGCGTCGGTGACGCGCTCGTTGTTCACGTACGCCCCGCCCTCCTTCACCGTGCGGCGGGCCTCCGACAGGCTGCCCACCAGGCCGGTCAGCTGGAACAGCTGGGCGTACGAGGGCACCTCGCCGTCGACGGTCACGCTGCCGGCCTCCCGCAGTGCCGCGGCGAGGGTCTCCTCCCCCAGAGCGGAGAGCTCGTCCCGACCGAACAGCGCGCGGCCGGCGGCTTCCGCCTGCTCCAGCTGCTCCCGCCCGTGCACCAGCACGGTGAGCTCCTCGGCGAGCGCGCGCTGCGCCGTACGGGCCGCCGGGCGCTCGATGCTCTCGGCGATGAGCGCCTCCACCTCCTCCGCGGGGCGCTCGGAGTAGAGCGGCAGCCACGCTCGTGCGTCGGAGTCGTCGGCGTTGAGCCAGAACTGGAAGAAGGCGTAGGGCGAGGTGAGCGACGGGTCGAGCCACACCGCCCCGCCCTCGGACTTGCCGAACTTGGTGCCGTCGGACTTGGTGACCAGCGGGGTGGACAAGGCGTGCACCCGCGCGCCCTCTGTCCGCCGCACCAGGTCGATGCCGGCCGTGAGGTTGCCCCACTGATCCGATCCGCCGGTCTGGAGCGTGACCCCGTGCCGGCGGTGCAGCTCCCGGAAGTCGTTGGCCTGCAGGATCTGGTAGCTGAACTCGGTGTAGCTGATGCCGGCCTCGGAGTTCAGCCGGGCCGACACCGCCTCCTTGGCCAGCATCTGGCTGACCCGGAAGTGCTTGCCGATGTCCCGGAGGAAGTCGATCGCCGAGATCGGCGCAGTCCAGTCGAGGTTGTTCACGTAGATCGGGCCCTTGAGGCCCTCCGTCTCCGCGGGCACGTCCAGGAACGGCGCGACCTGCTCGCGGATGCGCTCCACCCACGAGGCCACGGTCTCCCGGTCGTTGAGCTGGCGCTCCGACGACGGCCGCGGGTCACCGATCAGCCCCGTCGCGCCGCCGACCAGCACCACCGGCTGGTGACCAGCCCGCTGCAGGGCGCGCAGCACCATGAACTGCAGCAGGTGCCCGACGTGCAGGCTCTGCGCCGTCGGGTCGAAGCCGGCGTAGTAGGCGACCGGCCCCTCGGCGAGGTGGGCCCGCAGCGCGGCCTCGTCGGTGCTCTGGGCGATCAGCCCACGCCGGTGCAGGTCGTCGATCACGTCGTTCACAGGGGTCCATCCTGCCCGGCGCCCCGCGTGCGGGGCTTCCCACCCGCCCGGAACACGCTCACCGACGGCGCACCGGTCTCCCAGAAGCGCCACGGCAGCTCCGTCGCGACGCTGATCCCCACGCGGGGGCCGGTCGACACGGACGCGGGCGGGGAGCCGCGGTGCAGGCGCACCGGCGAGCCCCGGTCGAGGAGATCGGTCCCGAGGTCGTCCCGCCCGATGGCGAGGGCCTGGGTCAGCCGGGCCGGCCCGCCTGCCAGGTCCCGCGCGTTCCTCGCGGTGGGACGCCGGGAGCGGGCGATCTCCTCCCCCATCACCAGCTCCCCCGCCCGCAGGAGCACCGCCTCGCCGTCCCCCTCGGCGCCGACGACGACGTTGGCGCACCAGTGCACGCCGTAGGAGAAGTAGACGTACAACCGGCCGGGCGGGCCGAACATGATCGCTGCCCGCGGGGTCGGTCCGCGGTGGGAGTGCGCCGCCGGGTCCACGCCGGAGCCCGAGTAGGCCTCGACCTCGGTGAGCCGAAGCGCGACGGTCCCCTCGGGCCGGTCGGTCACCACCCAGCAGCCGAGCAGGGACCGGGCCACGACGTCGACCGGCCCGACCAGCTCCTCGGCGGGGACGAGCGGTCCCGGGTCCACCGGGCTCAGAGGACGCCCGCCACCGGGGAGGCCGCGGCCCAGTCGGCGTGCACGACCGCGAGGTCCTTGAGCGCGGCCAGCTGCTCGGCCACCCGCTCGGGCGCCGTCCCGCCCCGGGCCTTGCGGGCGGCCAGGGCCCCGGGGACCGAGAGGACGGAGCGCACCTCGGGAGTGAGCCGCTCGTCGATCCCGGCCAGCTGGTCGTCGTCGAGCTGGTCGAGCTCGAGACCGGCCTCCTCGCAGAAGGCCACCATCGCGCCGGAGATCTCGTGCGCCGAGCGGAAGGGCACGCCGGCCGACACCAGCCACTCCGCCACGTCGGTGGCCAGCGCGAAGCCCTGCGGCGCCGCGGCCTCGAGGACCTCCGGCCGCAGGGTGAGGGTGGCGATCATGCCGGTGACCGCGGGCAGCAGGAGCATCAGCTGCTCCAGGGAGTCGAAGACCGGCTCCTTGTCCTCCTGCAGGTCGCGGTCGTAGGCGAGCGGCAGGCCCTTGAGCATCGTCAGCAGGCCGGTCAGGTTGCCCACGAACCGGCCCGACTTGCCGCGTGCGAGCTCGGCGATGTCGGGGTTCTTCTTCTGCGGCATGATCGACGACCCGGTGGCCCAGGCGTCGTCGAGCCGGGCCCAGCCGAACTCGGTCGACGTCCAGAGGACGACCTCCTCCCCCAGCCGGGAGAGGTGCACGCCGAGCAGCGCGGCGGCGAAGCAGAACTCCGCGGCGAAGTCGCGGTCGCTCACGGCGTCGATCGAGTTGTCGGACGCGCGGTCGAAGCCGAGCTCGGCGGCGACGGCGTCGGGGTCGAGCCGCAGCGAGGAGCCGGCCAGGGCTCCGGCACCCAACGGGCTGACCGCCGTCCGGCGGTCCCAGTCCTGCAGCCGGTCGACGTCGCGGGCGATGGAGTGCGCGTGGGCCAGCAGCTGGTGGGCGATGAGCACCGGCTGGGCGTGCTGGAGGTGCGTCATGCCCGGCGCCGCGACGTCCTGGTAGCGCTCGGCCAGACCGAGCAGCGCGAACTCCAGGGACGACAGCTCGGCGACCAGCGCGCGCACGTTGTGCCGGAGGTAGAGGCGCAGGTCGGTGGCGACCTGGTCGTTGCGGCTGCGGCCGGCCCGGAGCTTGCCGCCGAGCGTGCCGAGCTTCTCGGTGAGCCCGCGCTCGAGGGCCTCGTGCACGTCTTCGTCGGACTCCACCGGCGCGAAGGTGCCGGCGGCCACCTCGGCCGACAGCTCGGTCAGCGCGCCGACCATCGCGGCGAGCTCGTCGTCGGTGAGCAGTCCGGCGCGGTGCAGCACCCGCGCATGCGCGCGGGAGGAGGCGAGGTCGTAGGGGGCCAGCCGCCAGTCGACGTCGGTCGACTTGGACAGCGCCGCCATCGCCGGCGAGGGGCCGCCGCCGAACCGGCCGCCCCAGAGCCGGGTCTGCGAGGGGGCGCCGCTCATGTCGTTCAGCTCTCTTCCAGGTCGTTCTTCAGCTCGGGGTACACGGCCGGGGTGCGCTCGGCCAGCGCCCGCAGGCGCTCCGCGACCGCCGGCCCGCCGTCGGGCTCGCGGGAGATGACCAGCACAGTGTCGTCTCCCGCGATCGTGCCCAGCACGTCGGGGAGTCCGACCTTGTCCATCGCCGAGGCGAGGAACTGGGCGGCGCCGGGCGGGGTCCGGAGGACGGCGAGGTTCGCGCTGCCCTCGGCGTTGACCAGCAGGTCGGCCAGCAGCCGGGTCAGCCGGGCCGGGGCCGCCTGGGCCGGGCGCAGCGGCGCGTTCTCCGGCGGCAGCACGTAGCTGGCCGGTGCGCCGTCGGACCCGCGCAGCTTCACCGCGCCCAGTTCCTCCAGGTCCCTCGAGAGGGTCGCCTGGGTGACCTCGACACCCGACTCGGCCAGCAGCGCCGCGAGTTGGGTCTGCGAGGTCACCGGCTGGGCCTCGATGAGCGCGACGATCCGCGCCTGACGGGCCGAGCGGGTGACCCCGGCGGTCATCGGGATCGCTCCAGGACTCGTCGGGAGCCGTCGGAGAGACATGACGGGTGTACGGCGCTCATGAGGACGATTTCTCCAGGAGCCGTCGGGAGCCGTCGGGAGCCGTCGGAGACACGTGACGGGTGAAGGGCGCTCATGAGGACGACCTCTCCAGGAGCCAGACCAGCAACGCCTTCTGGGCGTGCAGGCGGTTCTCCGCCTCGTCCCAGACGACGCTCTGCGGGCCGTCGATGACCGCGGCGGCGATCTCCTTGCCCCGGTAGGCCGGCAGGCAGTGCAGGACGACGGCGTCGTCCGCGGCCCGCGCCAGCGCCGCCTCGTCGACGGCGTAGGGCAGGAACGGCGCGACCCGCGCGTCGTACTCCTCCTCCTGCCCCATCGACACCCACGTGTCGGTGGCGAGGACGTCGACCCCGTCCACGGCCTCGGCCGCGTCGGCGGTCCAGGCCACGGAGCCGCCGGTCTCGGCGGCGATCTCCGCCGCCCGCTTGAGCACGCCGGGATCGGGCTGGAACTCCTCCGGCGAGCCGATCCGCACGTGCATGCCCGCCGTGGCGCCCCCGAGCAGGTAGGAGTGCGCCATGTTGTTGGCGCCGTCGCCCAGGTAGGTCAGGGAGCGTCCGGCCAGCGAGCCCTTGTGCTCGATCACCGTCTGCAGGTCGGCCAGGATCTGGCAGGGGTGGTACTCGTCGGTGAGCGCGTTGACCACCGGGACCCGGCTGACCGCGGCCATGGCCTCGATCCGGTCCTGGCCGAAGGTCCGCCAGACGATGGCGGCGGCCTGCCGGTCGAGCACGCGGGTGGTGTCCTCGATCGGCTCACCGCGGCCGAGCTGGCTGCTGCCGGCGTCGATGACCAGCGGGTAGCCGCCCAGCTCGGCGACACCGACGGAGAACGACACCCGGGTCCGGGTGGAGGGCTTGTCGAAGAGCACGGCGACCGCCCGGGGACCGGCCAGGGGCGTCGGCGCGTCGGCGGTGTGCCGGGTGCGCTTGAGCTCGGCGGCCAGGGCCAGCACCTCGGCCTGCTCGGCCGGGGTGAGGTCGTCGTCCTTGAGGAAGTGCCGGGTCATGGCTGGGTCTCCAGTGCAGCGTCGAGGGCCGCAGGGAGCGCCGTCACGAAGGCGTCGACCTGGGCGTCGGTGAGGACGAGGGGCGGGGCGAGCCGCAGCACGCCGGGGGCCACCGCGTTGGTGAGGAAACCGGCGGTGCGCAGCTGCGCCTCCAGCGCGGGGGCGACGTCAGCGGTCAGGACGACGCCGAGCAGCGCGCCCCTCCCCCGGACGGCGCTCACTCCGGGATGGCCGAGGCCCTCGATGCCGGCGGTGAACCGGTGCTCGAGCTCCTTGGCCCGCTCGAGCAGGCCCTCGTCGCGGATCGTGTCGATCACGGCGAGCGCGGCCGCCGCGGCGATCGGGTTGCCGCCGAACGTCGAGCCGTGGGCGCCGGCGGTGAGCAGCTCTGCGGCGTCCCCGAAGGCGAGCAGCGCCCCCATCGGGAGCCCGCCGCCCAGCGCCTTGGCCAGCGTGATGACGTCGGGCTGGAGCCCGTCGGCCTGGGAGGCGAACCAGTGGCCGGTCCGGCCCATACCGGTCTGCACCTCGTCGAGCGCGAACAGCGCCCCCGCGTCCTTCGCCGCGGACGCGGCGGATGCGAGGTAACCGGCGGGCGCGGGCACCACGCCGCCCTCACCGAGCATCGGCTCGAGCAGCACCATGGCGGTCTCCGCCGACACAGAGGCTGACAGCGCTTCTGCGTCGCCGTAGGGCACGTAGCGCACGCCCCCGGGCAGGGGCGCGAAGGCCGCCGCCTTGGACGGCTGACCGGTGAGCGCCAGCGCGCCCATCGTCCGGCCGTGGAACGCGCCCTCGGCCGTGATCACCTCGGGGCGCCCGGTGAGCCGGCTGATCTTGAAGGCCGCCTCGTTCGCCTCGGTCCCGGAGTTGCAGAAGAACACCCGTCCCGGGCGGCCCGCCAGGTCCAGCAGCCGCTCGGCGAGCGCCAGCCCCGGCTCGTGCATGGCCAGGTTGGAGACGTGCCCGAGCTTCTGGGCCTGGGTGGTGATCGCCTCGACCACCTTCGGGTGGGCGTGGCCGAGGATCGTCGTCGCGATGCCGCCGAGCAGGTCCGTGTACTCGTTGCCGTCGACGTCCCGGACCGTCGCGCCGGAGCCGGACTCCAGCGCGACCGGCGGGGTCCGGTAGTTGCTCATCATCACCGCCGACCAGCGGCGGGCCAGCTCCTCCGTGTGCGTCATGGTGCCGTGCCCTCCTTCGTGATCGGCGGGGCCGGGACGACCATCGTCCCGGTGCCCTCGGTGGTGAACGTCTCGAGCAGCAGTGCGTGCGGCGTGCGCCCGTCGACCACGGTCGCCCGGCGCACACCCCCCTCGACGGCGCGCAGGCAGGCGGCCATCTTCGGGATCATCCCGGCGTCCAGGTGCGGCAGGATCTCGGCCAGCTCGCGGGCGTCGATCTGCTGGACGAGCGAGTCGCGGTTGGGCCAGTCGGCGTAGAGGCCCTCGACGTCGGTGAGGACGACGAGCTTCACCGCGCCGAGCGCCGCCGCCAGGGCGGCGGCCGCGGTGTCGGCGTTGACGTTGTGCACCACGCCGTCCGCGTCCGGCGCCACGCTCGCGACGACCGGGATGTGCCCCGCCTCGAGCAGCGCGGTGACCGGCGTGACGTCGACCGCGGCGACGTCCCCGACCAGGCCGATGTCGACCGGCTCGCCGTCGACGACGGCCTGGGTGCGGGCAGCGGTGAACAGGCCGCCGTCCTCACCGGAGAGGTGCACGGCCATCGGGCCGTGCTGGTTGATCAGGCCGACGATGTCCGGGCCGACCTGACCGGTCAGCACCATGCGGACGACGTCGATCGTCTCCGGCGTGGTCACCCGCAGGCCGCCGCGGAACTCGCTCTCGATGCCGAGCCGGCCGAGCATCTCGGTGATCTGCGGGCCACCGCCGTGGACGACGACGGGCAGGATCCCGCAGGTCCGGAGGAACACCATGTCCTCGGCGAACGCGCGGCGGCACTCGTCGTCGACCATGGCGTGCCCGCCGTACTTGATGACCACGACGTTGCCGTGGAACTCCTTGAGCCACGGCAGCGCGCCGGTGAGGACGGCGACCTTGAGCCGGTCGCCCTCGGGGTCGTTCTTGCGCATGACCCGGCGGGTGCCGACCGTGCGCGGCAGCCGCGGCTGCGGGGCCGGCTCGTCGATCCGGACGTCGGGGGGCGTGGGGTCCTGGGCCTCGGGATGGGTCACGTCGAGTACGCCGAGTTCTCGTGCACGTAGGCGATGGACAGGTCGTTGGTCCAGATCGTCGCCTGCTCGCCGCCGGCCCGGAGGTCGACGTCGATGGTGATGGCCCGTCCGGTGAGGTCGACGCCCTCGCGCGGATCGCCGATGGACCCGCCCCGGCACACGGTGACGCCGTTGATCGTCACGTCGACCTGGTCGGCCTCGAACGCGGCGTCCGTGGTTCCGATCGCCGCCAGCACCCGGCCCCAGTTCGGGTCGTTGCCGAACAGCGCCGTTTTCAGCAGGTTGTTGCGCGCGCAGGCGCGGCCGGCGGTCAGGGCGTCCTCGACGCTGGCGGCGTTCCGGACGGTGATCGCGATGTCCTTGGTCGAGCCCTCGGCGTCGGCCAGCAGCTGCATCGCCAGGTCGGTCGCCGCGGCGCTGAGCGCCTCGGTGAACTCCTCGGCCGTCGGGGTGACGCCGCTGGCTCCGCTCGACATGACGATCACGGTGTCGTTGGTCGACAGGCACCCGTCGGAGTCGACCCGCTCGAACGAGGCGCCCGTCGCCGCCTTCAGCGCCGGGGCGAGGACGGACGGGTCGACGACCGCGTCGGTGGTGAGGACGACGAGCATCGTGGCCAGTGACGGCGCGAGCATGCCCGCGCCCTTGGCCATGCCGCCGACCGTCCAGCCGTCGCGTGCCTGCACCGTCGTCTTCGGGACGCTGTCGGTGGTCATGATCGCCCGGGCGGCGTCGGGTCCCCCGTCCTCCGACAGCGCCTTCACCGCCGCCCTGACGCCGGCGGTCAGCTTGTCCATGGGCAGCCGGACGCCGATCAGCCCGGTGCTGGCGACCGCCACGTCGATGGCGCCGATGCCGAGCTCGGCGGCGGCGTGCTCGGCGGTGGCGTGGGTGTCCTGGAAGCCCTCGGGCCCGGTGCAGGCGTTCGCGCCGCCCGAGTTGAGGACGACGGCCCGCGCCCGCTCGCCGGCGAGCACCTGGCGGCTCCACAGCACCGGGGCGGCCGGGAAGCGGTTGGTGGTGAAGACGGCCGCGGCGGCGTCGTCCGGACCGTGGTTGAGGACGATTGCGACGTCGGGGTCGCCGCTGGACTTCAGCCCGGCGGCGACGCCCGCCGCGGAGAAGCCCGCCGGCGCCGTGACGCTCACGGGGCCACCCCCACGACCGGCAGGCCGGTGGCCTCGGGCAGGCCGAGGGCCAGGTTGGCGCACTGGATCGCCGCTCCCCCGGTGCCCTTGGTCAGGTTGTCGACGGCGGCCACGACGACCAGCCGGCCGGCGTCGGGGTCGACGGCGACCTGCAGCGCGACGGTGTTGGCGCCCAGCACCTGCGCGGTCGTGGGCCACTGCCCCTCCGGCAGCAGGTGCACGAACGGTTCGTCGGCGTAGGCCTTCGCGTAGGCGGCCCGGGCGGCGTCGGCGTCGACCCCCGGCCGCAGCTTCGCGGAGCAGGTGGCCAGGATGCCCCGGCTCATCGGGACCAGGGTGGGCGTGAAGCTCACGCCCACCGGCGCGCCCGCGGCCTGCGACAGGTTCTGGACCATCTCCGGCGTATGCCGGTGCACCCCGCCCACGCCGTAGGCGCTGACCGAGCCCATGACCTCGCTGCCGAGCAGGTGCGGCTTGGCCGACTTGCCCGCGCCGCTGGTGCCGCTCGCCGCGACGACGACCACCTCGGGCTCGACCAGGCCGGCCGCGAGGGCAGGGGCCATCGCCAGGGTCACCGACGTCGGGTAGCAGCCGGGGACGGCGATCCGCCGCGCCCCGGACAGCTGCTCCCGCTGCCCGGGCAGCTCCGGCAGCCCGTACGGCCAGGAGCCGGCGTGCTCGCCGCCGTACCAGCGGGCCCAGGCGGCCGGGTCGCCGAGCCGGTGGTCGGCCCCGCAGTCCACGACGAGGGTGTCGGCCGGCAGCTGCGCGGCGATCGCGGCCGACTCGCCGTGCGGCAGGGCCAGGACGACGACGTCGTAGCCGGCGAGGTCGTCGGCGCCGCTGGGCAGGACCTCCAGGTCGGCGAAGGGCAGCAGGTGGGGCTGGAGCTCACCCAGGCGTCGGCCGGCGCTCGAGTTGGCATGCACCCCGGCGAGGCGGAGGTTCGGGTGCCCGGCCAGCAGCCGGCACACCTCCCCGCCCGCGTACCCGGTGGCGCCGGTGACCCCGACCGTCCACGTCTGCGATGTGCTCACGATGCATGACCATACACGGCCATGCATGACCGTTCATCCCGGTATCGGGCGCGCCCTCCGGGCCGGGATGCGCGGGGGCACCGGAGTGGCGACCACGACGGACGAGGTCGTCTGCCCGTGGAGGAGGAAGGCGTCGAGCACCGCCTCCAGGTCCTCGATCGCCGGCACGTGGACCCGGATGAGGAAGCAGTCGTCGCCGGAGATCCGGTGGCACTCGGCGACCTCCGGTACCCGGGCGGCCAGATCGGCGATCCGGTTCAGCTGCCCGGGCCCCGGCCGGACGCGGACCCACACGGCGACGGGCAGTCCCAGCGCCGCCGGATCGACGTCCAGCCGGTACCCGCGGATCACGCCCGCCTCGGTCAGGCGGGTGAGCCGCTCGCGCACGGCGGGCGCCGACATCCCCACCCGGCGGGCCAGCTGCGCAGCGCTGCGCCGCGGATCCTCCTCGAGCAGCCGCAGCAGCGCGCGGTTGACGTCGTCCAGGACCGGCTTTCCGTTCGGAAGGCGGACCTCCGCATCCGGGCTCCTCGTCGCCATGTCACCGGCTCCTCGACCTTCGATCGCTCCTGGTCCCGGCTGTCTACACCTCCCAGGCTGGTCGGGTGGCGGACGAGAGCACGCGGACCGCGGTGCGGGCGGTCCCCCCGCACGCCTGGTTCGCCGTCAGCGCGGTGTTCCACTACCTGGGCCCGGCGTTCGCCGTGCTGCTGTTCGCCCGGATCGACGTGCTGGGCGTCGCCTGGCTGCGGATCGCCTCGGCCGGGCTGGCCTTCGCGCTCTGGCGGCGGCCGTGGCGGCTGCTGCACCGGCTGGACCGCTCCGCCCGGGGCCTCCTGCTGGGCTGGGGCGCGGTGCTGGCCGCCATGAACACCTGCTTCTACCTGGCCATCGACCGCCTCCCGCTGGGCACCGTCGCCGCGATCGAGTTCCTCCCCGTCGTGGCGCTGGCGGCCATCGGCGTCCGCACCCGCCGCAACGCCGCAGCCCTGGTCGCGGCGGTGGCAGGGGTGTACCTGGTCACCGACGTGCACCTGGTGGCCGAGCCCGTCGGACTGGCGTTCGCCGCCGCCAACGCCGTCCTCTTCGCCGGGTACGTCGTGCTCGGGCACCGCGTCGCCCGTGGTGACCTGCCGGGCATCGACGCGCTGGCGCTCGCCATGCTCGTCGCCGCGGTCGTCGCCCTCCCGCTCGGGATGGCGCCCGCGGCGCCGGCCTTCGTCGACCCGGTCGCACTCGCCGCGGGGATCGGGGTGGGGATCAGCTCCTCGGTGATCCCCTACGTGTGCGACCAGCTCGCCATGGCGCAGCTGAGCCGGGGCGCCTACGCGCTCCTGGTCTCGCTGCTGCCGGCGACCGCGACGGTCATCGGCATCGTGGTGCTCACCCAGGTGCCGGGCGTCCTGGAGGTCGTCGGTGTGGCCCTCGTCGTGACCGGGGTGGCGCTGCACCGGGAGTCCCCGCCCGGCTGATCCTCAGGCAGACCCCCGACCCGGTCGGAGGCGCGCGAACGCGAGCGCGGCGAACGCCGCCAGCACGGCCGGCGCCGACCACGCCACGACCGGTGTCCCGGTACCTGCCGCGGGGACCCCGGTGGTGGCCGCCGCGATCAACAGCACCACGGCGGTGCCGATCGCCGTCCCGAGCTGGGCGCTGGTGTTGATCACCCCGGATGACGTGGCCCGCAGCGACTCGTCCACGTCCGTGCCCAGAGACGTCGTCGCCACCGCCGCCAGGCCGAGGCCCACACCGGCGACCGCCATGCCGGCACCCACGAGCACCGGACCGGTCGGCGCGAGCAGCGGGGCGGCGATGCCCACCCCGATGAGGCCGAGGCCCACGGCGGTCACGCGCTCCCGCGGCCGGCGGACGACGAGCCGGCCGGCGACCGCCGCGCCCGCGATCACCGAGACGCTGAGCGGGAGCAGGGTCGCCGCGGCCTCCAGCGGGCTGCGCCCGAGGGTGCTCTGCAGGTACAGCGTGATCAGCGTCGCCACGCTCGTCGTCGCGGTGTTGACGAAGGAACCGGTCGTGCCGCGGAGGACGTTCGGTGCGCGCAGCAGCGACGCCGGCAGCACCGGTGCCGGCGACCGCCGGTCGGCCGCGGCGAACGCCCCGCCCACGACGACGGCGGCCACCACCAGCAGCGCCCCGGGGAGCCGCCGGCCGTCCTCGCCCAGCAGCGTCGCCCCGACCACCAGCAGCATCACCGCCGCCGTCAGGAGCGCGGAGCCGGCCGCGTTGAGCGGGGTCCGCTCCGCCGGCCGGCGATCGCTCGGCACGAGGGCGGCCACCGCGACCGCCTGGGCCCCGGCCATGACGAGCAGCCCCCAGAAGATGACCCGCCAGGTGGTCACCGCCGAGACCAGTCCACCCACGACGAAGCCGGACGCACCGGCCGCCGCTCCGGCGGCGCTCCACGCGGCCACCGCGCGGGCGCGGGCCGGGCCCTCCTCGGTGAGGGTCGTCAGGAGCTTGAGCGCCGACGGCACCGCGGCGGCGGCCGCGGCGCCCTGGACGCACCGACCCGCCGTGAGGACCACCACCGAGCCGGCGACGGCGCACAGCAGGGACCCGGCCGCGAAGACGGCGAGGCTCGCCAGGATCGTGCGCCGGTGACCCAGGCGGTCCCCGAGGCGGGCGCCGAACATCAGCAGGCCGCCGAAGAACATCGCGTACCCGGTGGCGACCAGGCTCCCGTCGGCCGAGGTGCCGCCGACGTCGGCCAGCATGTCGGGCAGCGCCGTGACGACGACCGTCACGCCGAGGACGTCCACGAACTGGACCAGGCACAGCGCCGCGACGACGCCGCCCACCCGCGTGGCGACGGACGGGCCGGGCGGCGGGCTCACAGCCAGGCACTGTGCCCGAGCCCACCGACAACCGCAGGTCAGCCCAGCGGGTCGCCGTCCCCGAACGGGCGCAGCCGCAGCTGCCGGGCGGCGTCCTCCGGCGCGGTCGCGCGCAGGGTGTCCAGGCCGTCGGCGCCGGCGCGCACGAAGCGCCCCGACCACTGGTCGAGCTCGCCCGCCGCGATCGCCGCGATCAGCTCGACCACCCGCTCGGCCGGCGTCCAGTCCTCGAAGCCCCGCCACATGTGCATCGAGCGGGTCATCGGGGTGTCGACGACGCCGGGCGACACGTCGAAGACCCGCACGTCGGTGCCCTCGAGGGCGCCCGCCAGCGCCTCGGTCATGCGCATCAGCCCGGTCTTGGCGACGGAGTACGCCGAGTACTCGGGGCGGGCGCGCACGCTCATGCCGCTGGCGATGTTGACCACACGGCCGCGGTTGCGCAGCACCATCCACGGCACGACGGCCCGGGCGAGCAGGAAGCCGCCCTTCACGTGGCTGGTGACGACGTCCCACCACTGGTCCGGGTCGGCCTCCCAGAGCGGGACCTCGAGCTCGTCGATCACGCCGGCGTTGTTGACCAGCAGGTCGATCTGGCCGAGCTCGCCCACGGCGGCCTCGACCGCCGACTCGACGGACGCGCGGTCGGTGACGTCGGCGGCCACGGCGAACGTGCGCGCCCCGGTCGCCCCCGCGACCTCGGCCATCGCCGCCCGCAGCCGGTCCTCGGTGCGGGCCACGCCGGCCACAGCCATGCCGCGCGCGGCCAGCCCCTCGGCCAGCGCCCGCCCGATGCCGGTGGACGCGCCCGTGACGAGGGCGACCCCGCCCAGGTCAGGCACGGAGCTCGGCACCCGTCCGGGCGGCCGCGGCGGCCACGGCCGCGTCGCGCACCGCCGTCGCCTCCTCGCTGGTGAGCGTCCGGTCGGGCGCCCGCAGCGTCAGCGCGAACGCCAGCGACCGGGAGCCGGCCGGGACGGGCGCGCCGGTGTAGACGTCGAAGAGCCGGAGGCTCTCCAGCAGCTCCCCCGCGCCCTCGCGCAGCGCCTCGGCGACCTCGGCCGAGGGCACCTCGTCCCGCACGACCAGCGCCAGGTCCAGCAGGACCGGCGGGAAGGCGGAGATCGGCGGGCCGACCGGGACGGCGGCCGCGGGCAGCGCGTCGAGGTCGAGCTCCATGACGGACGTGCGCGGCGGCAGCTCGAGCGCCGCGCACACCCGCGGGTGCAGCTCCCCGGCGTACCCCACCACCTGACCGTCGACCAGCAGCTCGGCGCACCGGCCCGGGTGCCACGGCGCCCGGTCGCCCGCCCGCACCGTCAGCTCGACACCGGACGCCGCGGCGACCAGCCGCGCGGCCTGCACCGCGTCGGCCCAGACCGCCGGGCGGCCGGCACCCCACCAGCCGCGGGGCTCGCGGTTGCCGGCGAGCGCGACGGCCACGTGCCAGGGCTGGGCCGGCACCGCACCCAGCAGCGCGGCGAGCGTCTCGTCGTCCGGCCGCCGGTCGACGCCCGGCAGGGGGGCCGGCGAGCGCCGGCGGCCGGGGAAGACAGCGCCGTGCTCGAAGAGCGCGACGTCGCGCTGCCCGCGGGACAGGTTGCGGGCCAGCGTGGCGAGCAGGCCGGGCAGCAGCGTCGTCCGCAGCGCCGGCTCCTCCTCCGACAGCGGGTTGCGCACCAGCACCACGTGGCGGCGCTCGTCGTCCTCGGCCAGGCCGAGCGCGTCCAGCGCCGGCGTCCCGACGAACGGGTAGGACGGCGCCTCGACGTAGCCGGCCTCGGCCAGGGTGCGGCCGACGCTGCGGCGCCGCCGCTGGACGTCGGTGAGGCCGCGCCCGGGCGGTGCGGTGGGCAGCACGGACGGGATGTCGTCGTAGCCGGCGAGCCGGACGACCTCCTCGACCAGGTCGGCCGGGTCGGTGAGGTCGGGCCGCCAGCTGGGCGGCGTGACGGCCAGGGGGCTGGACGTGGCGTCGACGTCGCAGCCGACCGCCTCGAGCAGCTCGACGACCTGGGCGGCGGTGTAGGGCACCCCCGCCACCTGGGCCGGCTTGGCCGCGTCGAGCGGGATGGGCGACCGCGCGCTCCGGGTGTCGATGTCGACGACGCCCCCGACCACCCGCGCGCCGCCGTACTCGGCGAGCAGCTCCGCCGCGCGGGCCAGGGCGACGACGGTCATCTCCGGGTCGACGCCGCGCTCGAAGCGCTTCGCCGCCTCGCTCGGCAGGCGGTGCCGGCGGGCCGTGCGGGCCACGCCGGTCGGCTCCCAGTGCGCAGCCTCCAGCAGGACGGCGGTCGTGCCGTCGCCGATCTCGGTCGACGCCCCGCCCATGACCGCGGCCAGGCCGATCGGGCCGCTGTCGTCGGTGATGAGCAGGTCGTCGGTCGACAGGCTGCGGACCGTGCCGTCGAGGGTGGTGAGCTTCTCGCCCTCGCGCGCCAGCCGGACGGTGATCGGCCCGGCGACCGCGTCCCGGTCGAAGGCGTGCATCGGCTGGCCGAGCTCGAGCATCACGTAGTTGGTGACGTCGACGGCCAGCGAGATGCTCCGCACGCCCGCCTGCTGCAGGCGCCGGCGCATCCACCAGGGGCTCGGCGCGGTGGGGTCGAGCCCCTCCATGGCCAGCATGGAGAAGCGGTCGCAGCGCTCCGGGTCGGCGACGGACACCTCCCAGGCGGGCTCCCCCGACCACGCCGGCGGCGTGACCGCGCCCGGGTCGCGCCACGGCGCCGCGAGCCCGGTCCCCATCTCGCGCGCGATGCCGCGCATGGACAGGCAGTAGCCGCGGTCAGGCGTGATCGCGAGCTCGATCACGACGTCCTCGAGCCCGACCACCGGGCCGGCGGGCGTGCCCGGCGGCGGTACGTCGTCCGTGCCGGAGCCGAGCACCAGGATGCCGGCGTGGTCCTCGCCGACCCCGAGCTCGCGGACCGAGCAGATCATCCCGTCGGAGACGTGGTCGTAGGTCTTCCGGGCGGCGATCTCGAAGCCACCGGGCAGGACCGCGCCGGGCAGCGCGACGACGACCGTGTCGCCGACGGCGAAGTTCCGGGCGCCGCAGACGATCCCCCGCGGGGAGTCCTCCCCGACGTCGACCTGGCAGTAGCGGATCGGCTTCTTGAAGCCGGTCAGCTCCTCGATCTCCAGCACCCTGCCGACGACGAGCGGGCCGGCGACCTCCTCGGGGCGGTGGATCTCCTCGACCTCGAGGCCCAGGCGCACGAAGGCGGTGTCGAGGTCCTCGACCGTCGTCCCGGCGGGGACGTCGACGTACTCGGCCAGCCAGCCGATGGGGACCCGCATTACTGCTCCACTCCGAATGCCTTCGTGAACCTGATGTCGCCCTCGACGATGTCGCGCATGTCGCCCACGCCCGAGCGGAACTGCAGGGCCCGCTCGATGCCGACGCCGAACGCGAAGCCGGAGTACTCGTCGGGGTCGATGCCGCAGGCGACCAGCACCCGCGGGTTGACCATCCCGCAGCCGCCCCACTCGACCCAGCGCGGGCCGTCGCGGTGCTCGGGGAACCAGACGTCGAACTCAGCCGACGGCTCGGTGAACGGGAAGTAGCTCGGGCGCCACCGCGTGATCGCGTCGGCACCGAACAGCGACCGGGCGAGGTGGTCCAGCGTGCCGCGCAGGTGCGCCATGGTCAGGCCGCGGTCGACGGCCAGGCCCTCGACCTGGTGGAAGACCGGGGTGTGCGTGGCGTCCAGCTCGTCGGTCCGGTAGACGCGGCCGGGCGCCACGACGTAGATCGGCGGCGTCCTCGACAGCATCGTGCGGGCCTGCACCGGGCTGGTGTGCGTGCGCAGCACCAGACCGGAGTCCTCCGGCGCCACGAAGAAGGTGTCCATCATCGTGCGGGCCGGGTGGTCGCGGCCGATGTTGAGCGCGTCGAAGTTCAGCCACTCCGCCTCGAGCTCGGGCCCGTCGGCGACCTCGTAGCCCATCCCGACGAAGATGTCGGCGATCCGGTCGGTGAGCGTCGTCAGCGGGTGGCGGGCCCCCCGCGGGGTGCGGTCCCAGGGCAGCGTGACGTCGACCCGCTCCTCGGCGAGGACGCGGGCGTCGCGCTCGGCCTCCAGCTCGGCCAGCCGCTCCTCGTACGCCGTCTGGACCGCCACGCGCGCGGCGTTGACCCGCTTGCCGGCGTCGCTCCGGGCCGCCGGTGGCAGGGCACCCAGCTCGCGCCGGGCCAGCAGCACCGGTGCGCGGTCGCCGAGGTGGGCCGGCCGGACGGCGGCGAGCGCCTCCAGGTCACCGGCGTCGGCGAAGGCCTTCCGCGCGGCGGTCACCGCGTCGTCGAGGGCCTCCGGGGACAGCGCGGCGACCTGCTTGGGGTCGTAGGGATCGTTGGCGCCAGACACGGGAGTCCATTCTGCCCGCCGGGCCATCGAGCCCGCGCCTGGGTTCCGGCCCGTCGGTCGGGCGCGTCGGGGGCGGGTGCTAGAACGGGCCGGGTCGCGCACGGTGCGCACCGGCATCGGAGGTCGACGTGGCAGTGGTCCTGGCCCTGGCCTCGGCCGTCGTCTACGGCGCGTCGGACTTCCTGGGCGGGCTGGCCAGCCGGCGGGCGTCGGTGTTCGGCGTCGTCGCGACGTCGCAGCTGATCGGCCTGGTGGCGCTGCTCGCGCTGCTGCCCTGGCTGGGCGGACCGGTCACCGCCGCCGACCTGGCGTGGGGCGCCGCGTCCGGGCTGGCGGGCGCGGCGGGGCTGATGGTCTTCTTCCGCACGCTCGCCCGCGGGGTGATGAGCGTCGTCGCGCCGGTCACCGCGGTCACCGCCGCCGCGATCCCCGTCCTCGTCGGGCTGCTGGGCGGCGACACGATCGGCACGACGGCCGCGGTCGGGATCGCGCTGGCCCTCGTCGCCGTCGTCCTCGTGTCGGCGGAGAGCGGGCTGTCGGCGCTGCGCGCCGCCCGGCCGGCCGCGCTCGCGCCCGCCCTGCTGGCGGGCACGATGTTCGGCCTGTTCTTCGTCCTCCTCGACCGGACGTCGTCGGAGTCGGGGCTGACCCCGCTGGTGACCGCCCGGCTCGCGTCGGTGGGCCTGGTCGTGGTCATCGCGCTGGCCGGCCGCCAGCAGCTGCGGGTCACGCGTGCGGCGCTGCCCCTGGTCGCGGTCTCCGGGGTGGGCGACATGAGCGCGAACGCGCTCTTCCTGCTCGCCACCCAGGCCGACGGCCAGCTCGCGATCACCGGCGTCCTCGCGTCGCTGTACCCGGTCAGCACCGTCGTCCTCGCGCAGGTCGTGCTGCGGGAGCGGCTGGTCGGGGCCCAGGTGGCCGGTCTGCTCGCCGCCGCCACCGCCGTCGTCCTCATCACCCTGCCCGCCTGACCTCCCCCTTCGGGGGGTGGCGGCCCCGCTCGGCTCAGCCGATCGCGGCGCGCCGCCGATGGGAGGACGTGGACTCCTCCCCCGTGCTCCCGGAGAGCGCGCTCGACGCGGCGCTGGCTCCCGGCGGCGTGCGCAGCGTGTTCCAGCCGATCGTCGAGCTCGACACCGGACGGGTCGTGGCCTACGAGGCCCTGGCCCGGGGACCGGAGGGGCCGCTGGAGCGCCCCGACCTGCTCTTCGCCGCGGCCCGGAGCGCCGGCCGGCTGGCCGAGCTCGACGAGATCTGCCGGGCCGCGGCGTTCCGCGGCGCGGTGGACCAGGGCCTGCTCGCCCCGCTGACCGTGTTCGTCAACGTCGAGCCGGAGGTGCTCGACAGCGCGCCGCTCGACGACCTGCTGGCCATCGCCGAGGGCGCCCCGCGCGACCTGCGGGTGGTCCTGGAGATCACCGAGCGGGCGCTGGCCGCCCGTCCGGCGGAGCTGCTGCGCACCGTCGAGCGGGTCCGTGCCCTCGGCTGGGCGGTCGCCGTCGACGACGTCGGCGCCGACTCCATGTCGCTGGCGTTCCTGCCGCTGCTGTCCCCCGACGTCGTCAAGCTCGACCTCCGGCTGGTGCAGGAGCGCCCGGGTCCGGCCGTCGCCGAGATCATGAACGCGGTCAACGCGCACGCCGAGCGGACCGGGGCCGTGGTGCTGGCCGAGGGCATCGAGACCGCGGAGCACCTCGCCACCGCCCGTGCCCTCGGCGCGACCCTCGGCCAGGGATGGCTCTTCGGGCGGCCGGGCCCCGGTGCGGCCCCGGGTCTCCCCACCGCGGAGCTCTCCCTGCCGGGCGGCGTCACGGCCGCTCCGGTCGACGCGTCCCCCTTCGCCTGCCTGCCGGCGAGCGTCCCGCTGCGCCGGTCGAGGAAGTCGCTGCTGATCGAGCTGAGCAAGCAGCTGGAGCGCGAGGCCATGCGCCTCGGCGACACCTGCGTGGTGGCGGCGACGTTCCAGGAGGCGCGCCACTTCACGCCGTCGACCATCCAGCGCTACCGCGACCTGGTCGAGCGGACCGGCTTCGTCTGCGCGCTCGGCGAGGACCTGCCCGTCGAGCCGCTGCCGGGCGTGCGCGGCGCGGACCTCGACCCCGCCGACCCCGTGCGCGGCGAGTGGGACGTCGTCGTCCTCAGCCCGCACTTCAGCGCCGCGCTGCTCGCCCGCGACCTGGGCGACGACGGCCCGGACCTGGAGCGCTCGTTCGAGTACGCGCTGACCTACGACCGGGACACCGTCGTGCGGGCGGCGCACGCGCTGCTCACCCGGGTGGTCCCGCGGACCGCCGTCCCGGCACCGGTGGCCGCGCGGCCGGCTCCGGCCGGGACCACCGCCGCGGCCCCCGCCCCGCTGGGGGTGGACGGGGACGCGCTCCTGCGCAGCGCGCTGGCGGCGACCACCAGCGGCGTGACGATCGTCGACATGCGGCTGCCCGACCAGCCCCTCATCTACGTCAACGAGGCCTTCGAGCAGCTGGCCGGGCTCCCCCGCGAGCTCGTGCTCGGCCGCAACTGCCGCTTCCTCCAGTCACCGGACGCCGACCCCGCGGCGGTCGCCCGCATGCGCGCCGCCATCGACCGCGGCGAGGAATGCCGGGTGACCGTGCTGAACCTGCGCGGTGCGGACCGCCAGCCGTGGTGGAACGAGATCCACCTGGCCCCGGTGCTCGACGCCGACGGCGCGGTGGCCCAGTACATCGGCGTCCAGCACGACGTGACCGCACGGGTGGAGGCCGAGCGCGCGCTCGTCCAGGAGCGCGACCGCAACCGCGCCTGCCTGACCCGGATCGAGGAGCTGGCCTACACCGACCCCCTGACCGGGCTGCCCAACCGGCGCCGGCTCGAGGAGCAGGTGGAGACCGCGATCTGGGACGCGCGCAGCGGCGCCGACACCCTCGCGCTCCTGTTCGTCGACCTCGACGGCTTCAAGGCGGTCAACGACGGCCTCGGTCACGCTGCCGGCGACGAGCTGCTCCAGGCGGTGGCCCGCACGCTGCGCGGCCGACTGCGCCGGGGCGACCTGCTCGCCCGGCTCGGCGGCGACGAGTTCCTGGTCGCCCTGAGCGGCCTGGACCCCGAGACGGCGGCGGCCGAGGCGCGGCGGGTCGCCGACGAGCTGGAGTCGGCCGTCGGCGCGTCCGTGGAGCTGTCCGGCCGCGACGTCCGCGTGGGGGCGAGCGTCGGCGTCGGCGTCTACCCCCGGGACGGCGAGGAGTTCGCCGCGCTCCTGCACAGCGCCGACGTCGACATGTACGCGCGGAAGACCGCCGCGCGCGGGGTGGTCGCCGGTCGCCGCTGACGGCTCAGCGCGGCACGCCCTCGCCGTCGCCGTCCAGGAGCTCGACCGGGAACGGCGGGCGGCCCCGGCCGGTGACGCGCGTGTTGCCCCAGGCGTCGCGTTCGGTCGCCTCGGCCTCCGCGCTGCCGTGCGGGGTGGTGACGACCAGCACCGACCGGACCGGGAGATCGGTGGCCAGCCGGCCGGACCACACGACGTGCCCGGCGAGCGGGTCGAAGCGGGCGGCCAGGGCCGCGGAGGCGCTGCGCGGCGGCTCCCCGGGCACGGCGACGGTCACCTCGCCCTCGAAGCCCTCCGGTTCGTCGTGCTCGCTCACGGGCTCCTCCGCGTGGTCGGTGCAGCGTCGTCAGGGCAGCAGGGCGCTGAGCCCGCCGTCGGCCAGGTCCACCAGCTGCTCGACCAGCTCGGCGGCCGGTACCGGCCGCGACATCGACCACCAGTGGGTGGTCAGCTGCACCATGCCGACGACCCCGTAGGCCCACGTCGTCGCAGCGGTCGACGGCCGGCCGGCGCCCTCGAGCCGCTCGGCGAACAGCGCGGCCAGCGCGTCGGCGATCCGGTGCTCGGTGGCCGCCACCAGGTCTGCCCGGCCCGAGCGCCCGGTCTGGGCGTAGGCGAAGCGGTAGAGCTCCGGCTCGTCCTCGATCAGCGACACGAACGCGGTGATGACCGCGCGGAGGCCGGCGCGGTCGTCGCGGTGCTCGGCCGCGATCTCCCCGAGCAACCGCGGGAGCAGGACGGTGCCGGAGATCCGCTCCAGGACGGCGTCGACGAGCTCGTCCTTGTCGGTGAAGTACCGGTAGATGACCGTCTTGGAGACGCCGGCGCTGCGCGCCACGTCGTCCACGGCGAAGTCCGGGCCCGTGCGCCGGACCGCCTCGACCGCCGCTCCGACCAGGTCCTCGCGCCGGGCCCGGCGGTGCTCCGTCCAGCGCGACCGTCGTCCGTCCTGCTGGGCGGGTGGGGGCACTGCGGGTGTCTCGGTGGCTGGCGGCGCGCCCCGGTCGTCCGCCACCTGTTGCATGTGTTTCACGGTAACAGCTACCTTTCTTCACAGTCGTGCTCGACGTCCCGGGGGAGTTCGCCGATGACCGCCACCATCCCTTCCACTGTGCCCACTCCGGGCGCCGGTCACTCCGGTCGGCGACCGGTCGATCGCCAGGCGCTCTCGGCACGCCTGCTCGGGTCGGCGGCGAAGAAGTCCTACGACCCCGTCGTCGACATCGACTGGTCCGCGCCGATACCTGAGCGTCTCTACGGTCTGTCACCCGAGTGGTCGACGCTGTACGCCACGCCGCTGTGGGACGGACTGAGCGAGGAGCAGCGGGTCACGCTCACGATCCACGAGTACTGCTCGATCTCGGGCGTCGGCATCTGGTTCGAGTGCCTGCTGATGCAGCTCGTCCTCCGCGACATCTACGGCGAGGACCCCGCGCAGCCGCACGTGCAGTGGGCGCTCACCGAGATCGCCGACGAGTGCCGCCACTCGGTGATGTTCGCCCGGACGGCGGAGAAGTTCGGCGCCCCGTCCTACCAGCCGCCGGCGTCGATCCTGAGGTTGGGCAAGGCGTTCGCCGCGAAGGCCGACGGCCCGGCCGCCTACGCCGCGATCCTGGTGGCCGAGGAGATCCTCGACATCTTCCAGCGCGACCTGATGAAGGACGAGCGGGTCCAGCCGCTGACGCGGGCGACCAGCCAGATCCACGTGGTGGAGGAGGCCCGGCACATGCGGTTCGCCCGCGAGGAGATCGCCCGGCGGACCCCGGAGCTGTCGAACTGGCAGCTGCGCAAGCACCGGACGGCGGTCGCCGCGGTGGCCGCGATCGTGGCCGACAACCTCGTCCAGCCAGAGGTGTACGCCTCGGTCGGCCTCGACCCGAAGGAGGCCAAGGCGGCCGCGCGGGCCAACGAGCACCACGCCGCCAAGCTGCGGGGCGCGTCGGCGAACCTGGTCGCGTTCCTCCGGGACGTCGGCCTGGTGGGCGGCCCCTCCGAGCTGCTCTGGAAGCGCGCCAAGCTCGTCTGAGTGACCCGACCGGCTCAGCCCTGGGCGAGCTGGGTGGCGTAGAGGCAGATCGCGGCGGCCGCGGCGAGGTTGAGGCTCTCGGCCCGCCCGCGCATCGGGATCCGGACGCGGTGGTCGGCCAGGGCGGCCAGCCGGTCGGGTACGCCCCGCGCCTCGTTGCCGAAGAGCCACAGCACCGGGCCGGAGAGCGCGTCATCCAGCTCGTGGAGCGCCACCTCTCCCCCGCCGTCGGCCGCGAGCACCGTCACCCCGGCCGCACGCAGTTCCGGGAGGAGCTGCTCGAGCGGCGCCCCCCGGACGACGTCGACGTGGAAGACGCTGCCCGCGCTCGCCCGTACCGCCTTGCCCCCGTAGGGGTCGGCCGAGCCGGCACCGAAGACGACGGCGCCCGCCCCGCACGCGTCCGCGGTCCGCAGCACCGTGCCGGCGTTGCCGGGGTCGGCGAGCTCGGCGAGGGCGACGGCGAGCCGGGGCGGGCGCGCCGTCAGCGTGGCGACGTCGACGTCCCGGAGCTCGCAGACCGCGAGCAGCCCCTGGGGGGTGACGGTCTCCGACAGCCCCGCGGCCGCCTTGTCGGTGATGACGCGGACCGGCACGCCGGTGGCGGCCAGCAGGTCGCGGTGAGCGGCGGCGGCCGCCTCCGTGACCAGCACCTCGCGCACCCCTGCCGGGTCGGCGAGGGCCTCGACGACCGCCTGCCGCCCCTCGGCGAGGAACAGGCCGGCGGCGTCCCGCCCGGCGCGCCGGGTGAGCTTGCGGGCGGCGACGATGCGGGCGGAGCGCTCGGTGAGCGGCTGCGTCACTGGTCCTCCAACGCCTGCCGAGATCACGCAACCTCGGCGGTTCAGCCCCCGGGAAGCGCCGAGATCGCGGGATCTCGGCCGGGGTGGACAGACGCCGACGCCGCCGGTGCCGGCCCGCGAGGGCCGGTCACCGACGGCGTCGGAGGGGGTGCTGCCTGGATCAGGCGGCCTGGCCGGTCGCCTGCGGGTTGGCGGCGAGCGCGGCCCGGGAGGACTCGACGAGCGCGGCGAAGGCGGCCGGCTCGTTCACGGCGAGCTCGGCGAGGACGCGGCGGTCCAGCTCGATGCCGGCGAGCTTGAGCCCCTGCATGAACCGGTTGTAGGTCATGTCGTTGAGGCGGGCCGCGGCGTTGATGCGGGTGATCCACAGCTTGCGGAAGTCGCCCTTGCGGACCTTCCGGTCGCGGTAGTTGTAGGTGGCCGAGTGGAGGATCTGCTCCTTGGCCTTGCGGTAGAGCCGCGACCGCTGACCGCGGTAGCCGCTGGCGGCCTCGAGGGTCGTCCGGCGCTTCTTCTGGGCGTTGACCGCCCGCTTCACGCGTGCCACGTGAGAGCTCCTGTCTGTTCGTTAACGGGAAGGGGCGGTCAGAGACCGAGCAGCTTCTTCATCCGGCTGGTGTCGGACGGCGACAGCACGCCGATGCCCTTGATCCGCCGCTTGCGCGAGGACGACTTGTGCTCGAACTTGTGCTGGTTGTTGGTGTGCTCGCGCACGAGCTTCCCGGACCCCGTCACGCGCACGCGCTTGGCCGTGCCCTTGTGGGTCTTCTGCTTCGGCATGTCCCTCGTCCTGTTCGTCTCTGTCGGTGTCCGTCCGGCAGCGCGGGGCTGCCGGACGGCACCGGCCGTCTCGGTGGTGCGTGTGCGACCGGTCAGGCGCTGGGCGCCTGCTCCTCGGCCGCGGATGCCTTCTCCGCCTTCGCGGTCCGGCGGGCGGCGTCCTGCGCTGCCTGGTTCCGGTGCGGGGCGATCACCATGACCATGTTGCGGCCGTCCTGCTTCGGGTTGGACTCGACGACGCCCAGCTCGCTGACGTCGGCGGCCAGCCGCTGCAGCAGGCGGTAGCCCATCTCCGGGCGCGACTGCTCGCGGCCGCGGAACATCACGGTGATCTTGACCTTGTCGCCGCCCTTGAGGAAGCGCTCGACGTGGCCCTTCTTGGTCTCGTAGTCGTGCGGGTCGATCTTCAGGCGCAGCCGCATCTCCTTGATGACGGTGAGCGCCTGGTTCCGCCGGGCCTCACGGGCCTTCTGGGCGGACTCGTACTTGAACTTCCCGTAGTCCATGAGCTTGGCGACCGGCGGGCGCGCCATGGGCGCGACCTCGACGAGGTCGAGCTCGGCGTCCTGCGCCAGGCGCAGTGCTTCGCCGATGGACACGACGCCGACCTGCTCACCCTCGGGTCCGACCAGGCGGACCTCGGGGACGCGGATGCGGTCGTTGATGCGGGGCTCGGTGATGGCCTCTCCTCTGCTCTTGCCTGTGAGGAGTCGCTGGCCCGTCCGGGGCCGGGAAGACGAAAACCCCGGGAGCATCAGCTCTCGGGGCCCGTTCTCCGGCGGCGCACCCGTCCGGTGGACGCGTGCGCGACGCGACAACCGGCCGAAGCCGGCTCTCGCGATCCGGGACCTGGTCGCCTGGACGGCGTCAGGTGGGAGCGGGCTCCTCTTGGATCAGCGGCCCGGGGCGGGGCCGCTGGTGGTTCGCGCGCCTCATGTAGCGGGGGGAGGCACGCCCACTCTACAGCGTCACGACCGCCCAGGTCATTCCCACCCCGGTGTCAGTTGTCGTACAGCAGCGGGGGCGGCACGGGATCGCTCGCCCGGGCAGCCGTCCGCAGCGCCCGCAGCCCCTCGACGGCCTGCACGGCCCGCTCCGCGTCGACCGCCTGGACGGCGAGCAGCGAGATCTCGTCGCCGTTCTCCAGCAGCAGCGACGCCCACGCCGACTTCCGCTCGAAGCGCACCGCCTTCACCGCCTGCCAGGGCAGCTCGTGCTGGACGACGACGTTGCGGACGCGCACCCCGGCGGCGTCGGCATCCACCCGCGAGCGGCCCAGGAACACCAGGCCCGCGGCGAGCACGACGCCCAGGCCGACGACGGCGACCTGGTCGGAGGTCCGGTACTCGACGACGGTGTTGGTCGTCTCCTTCAGCCCCAGCGCGACGAACACCATCACGGCCACCACGACCACGCCGGCGGCGGCCAGCAGCTGGCGCATCCGCCGGGGCACGGCCGAGATCCGGGCGGGAGGGGTCGAGGTCACGGGTCCATGGTGGCAGCTCCCCCGCCGAGCGAGGGACGCCGAGGGCAGCTGGCAGAGTGCGAGGACGTGCAGATCACCGGAACCGCCCAGCACGAGGCCTGGGCCACCCGCTCGCTCCCCCCGGTCGAGCAGGTGCGGGACGGGCTCTGGTCGATCCCCGTGCCGATCCCCCACAACCCCCTGCGCTACGTCAGCGTGCACGCCTTCGCCCTCGACGGCGGCGGGCTGGGCCTGCTCGACACCGGCTGGGGCAGCGACGAGAGCTGGGCGGCCCTCACCGACGGCCTCGCGCAGATCGGGGCCGGCGTCGCCGACGTCCGCGGCGCCCTGGTCACCCACCTGCACTTCGACCACCTCGGGCTGGCCTCGCGGGTCCGGGAGGCCAGCGGCGCGTGGATCGCGATGCACCCCGCGGACGCCGGCTCGGTCGCCCGGATCACCGCCGCAGGTGCGGCCGCCTTCGTGGCGTCCGAGGTCGAGTTCCTCGTCGGGCTCGGCGCCGACCGGGACGACGCCGTCTCCGACGTCGGACCGCCCGACCGGCTCGAGTCGTTCACGCGGATGGCCGTCCCCGACCGGTTCCTCGAGGACGGCGAGCACGCCGACTTCCCGGGCTGGCGGATGCGGGCGGTCCACACGCCGGGCCACACCCCCGGTCACCTGTGCTTCGCCGAGGAGGGCACCCGGCTGTTCTTCTCCGGCGACCACGTCCTCCCCCGCATCAGCCCGAACATCTCCAGCACGTTCGCCGGCTCGGCCGACCCCCTCGGCGACTACCTGCGGGCGCTGGCCGCCGTCCGGGACCTCGACCCGGCCGAGGTGCTGCCCGCGCACGAGTGGCGGTTCCGCGGCCTCGACGCGCGGGTGGACGAGCTGACCGCCCACCACGAGCACCGGCTGACCGAGCTGCTCACCGCCATCCGGGCGCACCCGCGTTCCACGCCGTGGCAGCTCGCGGCCCACCTCACCTGGTCGCGGCCGTGGGAGGAGTACGAGCGCCGGATGCGGATCTTCGCCGTCACCGAGACCGACGCCCACCTGCGCCGGCTGGCCGCCCGGGGCCTGGTCACCAGCGACGGCGGCGCGGTGCCGACGTGGACCCTGGCGGTCCGCTGAGCACGGCGCTCACGCTGGCCGCCCGGGTCCTCGCCGCCCCGGCCCGGCTCGGCGCGGTCCGGCTGGTCACCGTCGACGGGCCCGCCGGGTCGGGGAAGACGACGCTGGCGGGCGAGCTCGCAGCCGCCCTCGGCGAGGCGGTCGCCCTGATCCACTTCGACGACCTCTACGCCGGCTGGACCCTCACCGGAGCCCTGGGCCGGCTGCAGGCGGGCGTGCTGCGCCCGCTGTCCGAGGGGCGGGCCGGCGCGCACCACCGCTACGACTGGGCCACCCGCCGGTTCGCGGAGCCGGCCGTCCCGGTACCGGTCCGGGAGGTGCTGGTCGTGGAGGGCTGCGGGAGCAGTCCCCGGGCGCTGGACGCGTGGACGACGCTGCGCATCTGGGTCGAGGCGCCGGCAGACCTGCGGCTGGCCCGCGGTCTGGCGCGCGACGGGGCCGATCTCGAGGCGGAGTGGCGGCGCTGGCAGGTGACCGAGGCGGCGGAGTTCGCCCGGGAGGGGACGCGCGAGCGCGCCGACCTGCACGTGGACGGCACCGGGTCCGTGCCGGTCTGACGCCGCGACGGCGGGCGCCCGGTGGTGGAGCGAGCTACGTTGGGCGCAGCCGATCCCGCCGGGAGCGGGGGCGGCCCGTCGAAGGCACGGCGGAGCGGCGCCAGCACGTGGGGGAACCCATGAGTGGTGGTCAGGCGACGAGCGGAGACCTCCCGCTCGCCGACGAACTCGCCGGGGTCTTCGCCCGCATGTCCGGCCTGCTCCTCACCGAGGAGACGGTCGAGAACGCGCTGGGCGTGCTCAGCACCCTGGCCCAGGAGACCGTGACGGGGGCGTCCGGCGCGGGCGTCTCCCTGATCGACCGGCGCAGACGACGCTCCTCGGGGGCGACCGACCCCCGGGTCGAGGCGGCGGACGGCCTGCAGTACGAGTACGACGAGGGGCCGTGCCTCGCGGCGGCCTCCGACCGCGAGTTCGTCCGCATCGACGACCTCGCACAGAGCCCGCGGTGGCCGCGCTGGAACTCGGCCGCGCTGGACCTCGGGGTGCGCTCGGTGATGAGCTGCCCCCTCGTCGCCGGCGACCGATCGCTCGGCGCCCTCAAGGTCTACGCCGAGGTGCCGGACGCGTTCGACGCCCGCAGCGAGCAGCTGCTGACCCTCTTCGCCGCGCAGGCGGCCGTGCTGGTGGCCAACATGCAGCACCAGGAGCGGGCCCAGCGGCTCAGCGGCGGGATGCGGGAGGCCTTCCGCACCCGCGACCTGGTGTGCACCGCCAAGGGGGTCCTCATGGGCCGGCACTCCGTGGACGAGGCGACGGCGTTCGGGATGCTGCTCACCCGCGGGCAGGACGAGGGGACGTCGGTGGCCCAGGCCGCCCGCGCGGTCGTCGACTCCGCCGTCCGACGCCGCCGGTGATGAGCGGCCCGGCCGCGCCCGAGGACGCGCAGCTGGCCGGCCTGGTCCGGGCCTACGCCCACGCCGACCTGACCCCCGAGGAGCTGTGGCGGCGGTACTTCGCGCTGGGTGGCGACGCCGACCTCGTGGACGTCGACGCGTGCCTCGCCGGGCTCCTGCCGCTGGCACCCGACCAGCGCGACCTCCTCGCCCACGCGCTCAACGAGCGGCTCGACGAGCTGGTCCAGGCGCACCGCGTCCCCTACCGGCGGCAGATCCGGACCGGCCGCCCGGCGGCGGGGCCGCTGGCCGCGCTGCTGCACCTGCTCGGTGCCGCCGGTACGGCACCCCCGGAGCGGATCCCCGCCGTGGCCGCGGCGGCGGGGCGGCTGATGGGCGTCGAGACGGTGGTGCACCTGGTCGACCACGAGCAGCGCTGCCTCGTCCGGCTGCCGACGGGCGGTTCGGCCCGCCGGTCCCGCCAGGGCATGGAGAGCACGATGGCCGGCCGGGCGTTCCGCACGCAGCGGGTGCTGTCGTCGGACCGCGAGGGCAGGCCGCGGCTCTGGGTCCCGGTGGTGGACGGCGCCGACCGGCTGGGGGTGCTCGAGGTGCGCCTCTCCTCGGCCGCCGAGCTCTACGACCCGGCGCTGCGCCAGCAGTGCCAGTGGCTGGCCTCCACGCTGGGCCACGCCCTGGTCTCGGTGGCGCCCTACGGGGACCAGCTGGAGCGGTTCCGCCGGACGCGGCCGTCCGCGCCGTCCTCGGAGCTCATCTGGCAGCAGCTGCCCCCGCTCACGGCGGGGACCGACAGCTTCGTCGTGGCGGGCATGCTCGAACCGAGCTACGACGCCGGTGGGGACGCGTTCGACTACACGCTGTCCGAGCAGACCGTCTCCCTGGCCATCTTCGACGCGATGGGGCACGGGATGCCCGCCGCCCTGATGGCCGCCACCACGCTCGCCGCCTACCGGAGCGCGCGCCGCGAGGGCCTGGGCGTCTGCGAGCAGGCGGAGCGGATCGACGACCTGCTGTCGGAGACGTTCCCCCGGAGCGTGTTCGTGACCGGCGTCCTCACCGAGCTGGACGTGGCGTCCGGTCGCCTGCGCTACGTCAACGCGGGCCACCCCCTGCCCCTGGTGCTGCGGCAGGGACGGGTCGTCCGCGAACTGGACGGGGGACGCCGCATGCCCTTCGGCATCGGTGCCGGGACCCCGGCCGTCGGCGAGGAGACCCTCGAGCCCGGCGACTGGCTGGCGCTCCACACCGACGGCATCACCGAGGCCCGCGACGCCGCGGGCGCCTGGTTCGGCGAGGACCGGCTGATGGAGCTGCTCACCCGCGCCATCGCGGCCGGCCAGCCGCCGCCCGAGACGGTCCGGCGGCTCACGCGGGCCGTGCTGGAGCACCAGGGCGGGCTGCTCCAGGACGACGCCACCGTGCTGCTCGCGCGCTGGACCCGTGCGGCGCCCGCAGGGTGACGCGACACTCCCCCGACACAGTCCCGCAACGCGGAGCACGCACCATGGGGAGGTGACCGACACCGCGCCCCGGCCCGACGAGGCGCCGGAGGTCCTGCCGCTGGCCGGCTACACCGTCGCGGTCACCGCCGCCCGCCGCAAGGAGGAGCTCGGGGCGCTGCTGGACCGCCGGGGCGCCCGGGTGGTGCACGCCCCGGCGATCCGGATCGTCCCGCTCGCCGACGACACCGAGCTCGTGGCCGCCACCCGCGAGGTGCTGGCCCGGCCGGTCGACCTCGTCGTCGCGACCACCGGGGTCGGCTTCCGCGGCTGGTTGGAGGCCGCCGAGGCCTGGGACCTGCCGCTGGTCGACCACCTCGCGAAGGCGCGCGTGCTCGCCCGCGGCCCGAAGGCCCGCGGCGCCATCCGCGGCGGAGGCCTGGTCGACGCGTGGTCGCCCGAGTCCGAGTCGTCGGCCGAGGTGCTCTCCCACCTGCTCTCCGGCGCGGAGGGTCCGCTGGAGGGTCGCCGGATCGCCGTCCAGCTGCACGGCGACCCGCTGCCCGACCTGGTGGCGGGGCTGCGCGACGCCGGCGCCGACGTCCTGACCGTGCCGGTGTACCGCTGGGTCCTGCCCGAGGACGTGACGCCGGTGCGCCGCCTGGTGGGCGCCGTGGTCGCGGGCGCGGTCGACGCGGTGACGTTCACCAGCGCCCCGGCGGCGGCCAGCCTGCTCCGGGTCGCCGACGAGCTGGGCCTGCGCGCGGACCTCGTCACCGCGATGAACGACCGGGTGCTCGCCGTCGCCGTCGGACCGGTGACCGCGGCCCCGCTGGACGCGGCGGGCATCCCGTCCCGCCAGCCCGAGCGGGCGCGCCTCGGCGCCCTGGCCCGGGAGGTGGTCGCCCGACTCCCCGAGCGCGACCCGGTGCTCCAGGTGGGACCGCACCAGGTCCAGGTGCGCGGGTACGCGGCGGTCCTCGACGGGCGCCTCGTGGAGCTCGCGCCCGGCCCCATGGCGGTGCTGCGGGAGCTGGCCCGCCGTCCTGGTCACGTCGTCCCCCGGCCCGAGCTCGTCGCGGCGCTGCCCGGCGGCGGGGACGGGCACGCCGTCGAGATGGCCGTGACGCGGCTGCGCGCGGCGCTCGGTGCGCCCGTCGTCGAGACCGTCGTCAAGCGCGGCTACCGCCTGAAGCTCTGACCCGTGCCCGGGCGGCGGGCGCGAGCGTCTTGAGCGGCTGCCACGGACGGTCCACAGTGGCACCGGGTCCGCCGGGGCGACGGGAGGAGCCGTCATGACCGTGCTGGTCGCGTACGCGAGCCGGAGGGGCAGCACGCGGGAGATCGCGGAGCGGATCGCCGCCCGGCTGCGCAGCCACGGGTTCGAGGTGCACCTCGACCCGCTGCTCGGCCGGGAGCAGGTCGGCCACTTCCAGGCGGTGGTGCTGGGCAGCCCCATCTACGGCCGGCGGTGGGAGCGGGAGGCGGTCGACTTCTGCCGCCGGAACGCCGCCGCCCTGGCCGGCCACGCCGTGTGGACGTTCAGCGTGGGCTGGCCGGGGACCGCCGACGGGCAGGAACGGGATGCCCGGCACCTGGACGAGGTGCACCGGCTCGTCCCCGCACGCGAGCACCACTACTTCCACGGCGCGCTGGCCGCCCGCGACCTCCCGCTGGTCCGGCGGGTGGCCTTCGGGATGCGACGCGGTCGCACCGGCGACCTACGCGACTGGCCGGCGATCGACGCGTGGGCCGACGCGATCGCCGCGCAGCTGCCGGCCCCCGCGGGCTCCCCCGGGCCGGGGTCGGTCAGCGCAGGTCCCGCCGCATCAGGACGCGGGGGAAGCCGTTGATGACCGACGTGGTGTCGGCCGCCTTGACGAAGCCCGCCCGCTCGAAGAGCCGCTGCGTGCCGACGTAGGCCATGGTCAGGTCGACCTTCCGGCCGTCGTTGTCGACCGGGTAGCCCTCGATCGCCGGGGCACCCCGCTCGCGGGCGAACTCCACGGCGCCCGCGACGAGGTGGTGGGCGATGCCCTGGCCACGGTGCCCGGGGCGCACCCGCACGCACCACAGCGACCAGACGTCGAGGTCGTCGACGTGCGGGATCTTGCGGTTGGTGGCGAAGGCCGTGTCGCTGCGCGGGTGGACGGCCGCCCAGCCCACGACCTCGTCGCCGTCGTAGGCGAGCACCCCCGGCGGCGGGTCCTCCCGGACCAGCTGCCGCACCCGCTCCCCGCGCTCCTGCCGGTGCAGCGCGAGGTTCTCCTTCGAGGTCAGGCGGTAGCTCAGGCACCAGCAGACGTCGGCGTCCGGCCGCTTGGGACCGACCATCGTCGCGACCTCGTCGAACTCGGTGGCCGGACGCACCTCGATCGCCATGCCGCGGATCTTCGCAGTTCGGCCCCGTCCAGAGGCTCGCCGCGAGCCTGCGAGCGGTGAGGGGGACGGGGTCCTTCTTCAGACGCGGCCGAGCGCCGTGCCGGGCCGCAGGTAGACCGTCCAGGTCACCGCGACGCAGACGACGTAGAAGGCGATGAACGCCAGGTACGCGGAGTCGCCGGTGCCCGTGGTCATGAACGACTGCCGGAACGCCAGGTTCACCAGGACCCCGCCGAAGGCGCCGATCGCGCCGGCGATCCCGATGAGCGCTCCGGACATCCGCAGCGCCCGCCGGTCCGCGGCGTCCGGGTCGCCGCCCTCGGCCACCTGCTGCAGCGCCTGGGAGCGGAAGATCGCCGGGATCATCTTGTAGGTCGAGCCGTTGCCGATGCCGCTGAGCACGAACAGCAGCACGAAGCCGACGACGAACAGCGGCAGCGACTCCACCTGGCTCGCCGTCCAGACCACCGACGCGCCGATGGCCATCGCGACGAAGTTCCAGCAGGTGATCCGCGCGCCGCCGAACCGGTCGGCCAGCGAGCCGCCCACCGGCCGGATCAGCGAGCCCAGCAGCGGCCCGAGCCAGGTCAGCGACGCGGCGGCCAGCGGCGTGGCGAAGGACTCGGTGAACTGGTTCTGCAGGACCTGCCCGAAGGCGAAGCCGAACCCGATGAAGGAGCCGAAGGTCCCGATGTAGAGGAAGGACATGATCCAGGTGTGCGACTCCCGGGTCGCCTCCCGCATGGCGCGCGGCTGGTTGCGCGCCGTCGTCAGGTTGTCCATCAGCAGCGCGGCGCCGAGGGCGGCGACGACGATCAGCGGGATGTAGACGAACAGGATCACCCGGGGGTGCTCGACCCCGACCGTGGCCAGCACGAGCAGACCGACCAGCTGGACGACGGGGACGCCGAGGTTGCCGCCGCCGGCGTTCAGGCCGAGCGCCCAGCCCTTGAGCCGGTCGGGGTAGAAGGCGTTGATGTTGGCCATCGAGCTCGCGAAGTTGCCGCCGCCGACGCCGGCGAGGCAGGAGACGACGAGCAGGGTCGTGAACGAGACGCCGGGCTCGAGCACGATCGCGGTGGCGATCGTCGGGACGAGCAGCAGCGCGGCGCTGACGATCGTCCAGTTGCGGCCGCCGAACCGGGCGACGGCGAAGGTGTACGGCAGCCGGACGAAGGCGCCCAGGGCGGTCGGCAGGGTGGTGAGGAGGAACTTCCCCGCGGGGTCGATGCCGAACACCGGCTCGGGCAGGAACAGCACCAGCACCGACCAGAGGCTCCAGATGGAGAAGCCGACGTGCTCGGAGAAGATGGAGAAGAACAGGTTGCGGCGGGCGACCCTCTTCCCCGTGCTCTCCCAGAACTGCGGGTCCTCCGGGCGCCAGTCGTCGATCCACCTCCCCCTGCGACCGGACGGCGCCTCGGCGACCGGGTGCTGCGTCGGCTGGGCGGGGCGGGTGGGAGCGGCCATGCGAGGACCGTCGCAAGGGCGCGTTACCCGTGCGTCGCCCCGAGGCTGAACTCGTGTTCCGTTCTGCTCACCGAGGCTGACCCGCTGTGGTGAGGGCGGACGTTCCCGGTGTGCAGCCCGGACGCGGGAACGACGAAGATCACCGGGTGACCGCATCCGAGCAGACCCACGCCGAGGACGGGCTGACCGGCCGCGCCCTCATCGAGGCCGGCAGCCCCGTGGCGGGGTCGATGTGCCGCGCCGCGGCGACCGTCGTCTTCGAGCCGGCGGCCGCGGTGGTGCAGGTCGACGACCGGTTCGCCGCGTGCCTGCGGACCGCCGCGGACGAGGCGGCGGGCGTGCCGGTACCGCGGGAGCGGGTGCGCGCCGGTGCCGCCCTCGCGTTCGCGGTGGAGTACGCGGCGACGCTGCGCCGCAACGGCCGGCCGACGCGCGACGACTGGTTCGGCGAGCGCGCCGGCGGCCGGCCCCCGGCCCAGGAGCTCGCCGAGGCGGTGGTCGCCGCGGCCCGCCGCTCGACCGACGAGCGGCGGGTCCGCCACCTGGGCTACCTCCTCGCGGAGGTGGCCGTCTCCCCCGACGTCGACCTCGAGCTGGCCGGTCGCGCCCTGCGGCTCGCGGACTCGCTCAGCTGGCGGCAGCTCGCCCTCCTCGCCGGGGTCGGCCGCCGCGAGCGCGTGCCGCTGCCCATGCCCCCGCTCGAGGACGAGCCGCGTGCCTGGACGGCCTGGGGCGCCCGGGAGGACGTCACCGGCCTGCAGTCGGCCGGCCTGCTCGACCCGCCGCCGCCGGTCGCGGCGCGGCCGGTCGCCACGCTCCCCCGCCTCCGGGCCGCCGACCTGCGGCTGACGCGCCGCGGCGTGCTCGTGCACCGGCTGCTCGTGCTCGACCTCCTGCACGACGACGCCGTCGCGTCCGCGCTCGCCGACCTGGGGCTTCCCCGCAGCTGAGCCCCCTCACCGGGCCCGGGCGAGCGCAACCAGGTTCGCGACGACGCCGATGGCCGAGCCGACGACGCCGACCCACAGCAGCACCCGGCACACGACCGGCCAGACGTCGGAGTCGCCGAGGTCGAACGGGAAGACCTGCAGCAGCCGCACCGCCGCGACGAGGCCCAGGGCGGTCGTGGCGAGGGCCCCTGCCGCCGTCAGCCACCGCGGGTCCCGAACCAGGTGGACGAGGTTCACCGCGGCGGAGACGACCAGCGAGGCATCGATCCACCCGAGCACCGACTCGAAGTCGCCGGTCAGGAACGGGACGGCGTCCCACCCCGGCCAGCCGTGGATCAGCCACAGCAGGACCAGGTTGATCGCGGCCGCGACCGCGTAGCCGCTCCGCCGGCTCGCCGCGGACTGACGCCGATCGACCGTCGTCCTCATGGCACCCCCTCCGTCCCGGCCGACGCTAGGAGGGTCGGCTACCGGCGATCAGGGCCGTAGGTCGCCCGTCCCAGAGGGCGGAGGTCAGGCACGACGAGGGGCTGCTGCACGAATCGTTACCGATTCGTTGCCGCCGGGTGTCATCCTTTCCGCCCCTTCGGAGCGTCTTACGTACCAGGGGGCCACTGAGGGGAGCCTGCGTTGCTCGAGCACCACGGCACCACCGCGGACACCGCATCGGTGATCGCTGCGCGTCAGCTGGCCGAGGACGCTCACCGGCGGCGCGTGCTGTCCGACCTCAAGCGCCGTCGTCGCCGTCCGCTCGTCGTGCCCCCGCTGCCGGCCGCCCGGCAGGCCCCGGACTCCACCGCGGGCTGAGCAGCGCACGCCGAGGCGTGGACGACGTCCCTCCCCCGGTCGCCGGAGCGGCATGCCTGCTGGCGGCCGGCCTGGCGCTGGGCGCCTGCCAGGCGGGAGCCGAGACCGTCTGCTCGGCCGTCGGCTGGTCGAACGGGCTGACCGTGGAGCTGGCCGAGGGGTGGCCCGAGGTCGCGGACGGCGCGCTCGGCCTCGACTGCTCGTCCCCCTGCGGCCTCCAGGTTCGCCAGGGCGACGAGCCGGACGGGCTCACCGTGCCGCTGACCGGGACGGTGACGGTGGCGCAGCTCGGCATGACCACCCCCGACTCGGTGACCGTCACGGTGCTCGGGGCCGACGGGGTCGAGCTGGCCGTGCACGAGGCGGATCCCGACTGGATCCGGGTGGGCGGCACCGAGGAGTGCGGCGGCCCGCACGCCGCCACCGTCGTCGTCCCGGTCCCCTGACCCCGGCCCCGGCGCACCCCGGGTGCCGCGACCGGGCCGCAGGAGGACAGTGACGGCGGCGGAGGGAGCGTCGGATGGACGAGCGGGACGCGCTGTCCGCCCTGCTGCCCCCGCTGGTCCCGGCCGCGGTCCTCATCACCGACTCCCCGGAGGACGCGGTCGCGCTCCTGGCCGCCGCGCTCGGCGCGCCCGGCGCCCTCGACGACCTGGCCGGCGCGCGCCGCGCGCTCGTCCGCGAGGGGCTGCGACGGCCCGGCCGGGTGGTGCAGGTCGTCGAGTCGGCGACGAGGCCACCGGACGACGACGACAGCGCCCTGGCCGCGGCCCTGCGCTCCCTGCCCGACCGGGACCGGGCGGCAGCCGTGCTGCACCTCGTGGCCGGACCGCTGCCGGGCGGCGCGGGCGACCGGGCCGTCGGCCTGCTGGGAGCGGAACTGGCGCGGCTCGACGAGGAGGAGCGGCACGAGCGCGACCGCGCCGCCGCGGCGTACCGGGCACCCGGGTCGGCGCCCGCGCCCGATCGACCCCCTCCGGAGCTCCCCGAGCGGCTGGCCCGGCTGGCCAACGGACGGCCGCTGCCACCGACCGCGCTCGAGACGATCGCCGCCGCGGTCGACGACGCCGCGCGCAGCCGTCGTCGCCGTCGGCTCCGCGTCGCCGCGGCCGCGGTGGCGGCCGGGCTGCTGCTCGCGCTGACCCCCCTGCTGCCGCGCGGGCCCGAGAACCCGCCGACGGTCTTCGGCGGTCCGACGAGCGGGTCGCTGGCCGAGGACGGCCGATTCCTCCGCGGGATCCGTGGGGCCACCTGGCCGGAGGCGCCGTCCGATCGGCGGGTCGTCTTCGCGGGCGACGTCCCCGGCGGGCGCTGGGCGCTGGTCGCCGCCGGCGGGACGCCGTCGAGCCCGGCGGCCGTCGCGTGGTTCACCGGTCCGGCCGGTGCCGACGCGGACGGCATGGTGCTGCGCTCGGTCCGGACGGCCCCCGAGCCGGCCCTCCCCGTGTCCCTGACCGACCCGGCGACCGGGGCCCTGGTGGTGGTGGGCCTCCCGGGCGACCGGATCGAGGTGTCGGAGCGGCCGGTGGTCGCCGCCGACGGCTCGCTCACCCGCGAGTACCACGGCGTCCCGTCCTCGGCGGGCGTCGCCGTCACCGGCCTGCCGCCCACGCCGTACACCGGGATGAGCGCCCTGCGTGTCCGCGTGGTCCGGGACGAGCGGGCCCTCCCGCTGCTCCCGCCGACGGTCCTCGACGCCCCCGGGGATCCGCGCGTCCAGGTGCCGCTGACCTCGCTCCGTCCCGGCGCGCCGTCCGCGGTCCAGGACGTGGCCGTGCAGTCGCGGCTCCGCTCGGTGCTCGGCCAGCTCGGCCTGGCGCCCGAGGACACCCCGGTCACGGCCCTCTGGTCGGGCGACCTGCCCGGTCCCGAGGACAGCCCCACCCGGCTGAGCGTGCTGGCGATCGCCCAGGCGTCCGGCGCCTACGTCGTCACCGCTCCGTACGGCTACGAGGCCGATCCGGGCGGGCCGGCCGTCACCTCGTGGTGCGGCACGGGGGTGCTCCCGTCCGGGCCGCCGCTGGAGGAGCGCGTCGTCGTCCTGCGCTGCGACTTCCGCGACCTCTCGATGCGCGCGGAGATCTCCCGGTTCCTGGTCGTCGTCGCGCCTCGTACCGCGACGTCGGTCCGGGTGCTGGACGGGACCGGGGCCACGATCGGCGAGCACCCGCTGGCCGACGGCGTGGCCGTCGTCCGCTCGCCCGGTGACGTCGCCCGGGTGTCGGTGACGACGGCGGGCGGCGGGACCGCGGAGGCCGTCCCGTTCGTGAACGCCGACCTCGCGGGTTGAGGCGCGGTCGCCTCAAGTGCGGCGCAAGTGCATCCAAGCCGCTCGTAAGCGACTCCCGTCATGGTCGCCCCCGACCGCACCCGACGAGGAGAACCCCCATGGCTTCGCAGACCTACCCCACCCCGTCCTCCGGCTCGCCGGCCCCGCAGTACGGCCGGCCGCAGTACGGCCCACCCGACTACGGGCCTCCGGCCGGCGGCTACGCGCCCGCACCCGCGCCGCGGCGCAAGCGCACCGGAGCCGTCGTCGCCGCGGTCGTCGGGGCGGTGGTGGTGCTCGGCGGGCTGGTCGTCGGCGCGCTCCTGCTCTTCGGCGCCAAGACCCTGGACACCGCGGAGGTCGAGAACCAGGTCCAGCGCCTGACCGCGGAGCAGACGGGCGTCGCGCCCGAGGACGTGTCGTGCCCCGCCGACGTCGAGGCGGAGTCCGGCGCGGCGTTCACCTGCACCGGGTCCCTGGAGGGGCAGCCGATCTCCTTCACCGTCACGCAGACCGACGACGAGGGCGACGTGCGGATCGAGAGCGACAACACCTTCGTGGACGTGGGGACGGTCGAGGCGTCGCTCGACGAGCAGCTGGGCGAGCTGACCGGCGTGGTCGTCATCAGCAGTTGCGACACCGGCGGCCGCTCCGTGCTCGTCGACGCGGTCGGGACGCCGATCCCGTGCTTCGTGGACAACGCCGCCGACGCCTCGGACACCGCCGAGGTCGTGGCGACGGTGGACGAGGACGGCGCCGTCTCCTACGAGTTCGCCTGACCGGCTACAGCTCGACGACGACCTGGCCGTCCACCTCGCGCACCGGGTAGACCCGGATCGGCGCGGCTCCGGACGTCGAGGCGCCGTCGGACCACCGGTACGCGTAGAGGTGCAACGGGCAGACCAGCACGTCGACGTCGGTCTGCCCGTCGGCCAGCGGGCCGCCTGCATGCGGGCAGGCGGCCTGCGTCGCGTGCAGCGAGCCGTCGCGCAACCGGAACACCGCCACCTGGACGTCACCGGCGACGAAGGCCCGCCCCTCCCCGGGCGGGATCTCCGCCACCGGGCCGAGGACGTGCTCGGTGGTGGTGCGGACATCGGTCATGCTCATCGGACGGGCACCTTCGGGAGCGGGATCAGGGGCAGCGCGGGGCGGAACTGGCCCGGGGTGGCCGGCTCCTTCGCGTCCTGGCCCCACGGGTCGCGGTAGGCGTCGATCGAGCGCTGGATCCCGGCGTCGAGGTCGGCGCAGATGCCCTCGCCGTCCTCCAGCAGGACGTGCTTGAGCTTCTCCAGCCCGACGCGGGGCACGAAGTCGTAGGTGCGCTCGAGCCAGTTGGCGTTCTCGCGGTAGTACTGCATGAACCGGCCGGCGAGCGTGATCACCGCCTCCGGGGAGTCCACGGTCGCCAGGAGGTCGCCCTTGCGCACCGACGCCCCGGCGGCGCCGCCGACGTAGACCTCCCACCGGCCGTTGCCGATCGCGACGACCCCGAGGTCCTTCACGTACGCCTCCGCGCAGTTGCGCGGGCAGCCGACGACGGCGAGCTTCATCTTCGCCGGGCTCTCGATGCCCTGGAACCGGGTCTCGAGGTCGATGCCGAGCTGGGTCGAGTCGCCGAGCCCGAACCGGCAGAAGTCGCTGCCGACGCAGGTCTTCACGGTGCGGAAGCTCTTCCCGTAGGCGTAGCCGGACGGCATGCCGAGGTCGTCCCACATCGCCGGCAGGTCCTCCTTGCGGACGCCGAGCAGGTCGATCCGCTGGCCGCCGGTCACCTTGACCATCGGCACCTCGTACTTCTCCGCCACGTCCGCGATCCGGCGCAGCTGCGCGGGCGTGGTGACGCCGCCCTTCATCTGCGGGACGACGGAGAAGGTGCCGTCGCGCTGGATGTTGCCGTGGACGCGGTCGTTGACGAACTCGGCGTCCTTCTCGGGGATGTAGTCGTGGCCCCACATCATCTTGAGCAGCGAGGTGAGCCCCATCTTCGACTTCGCGTCGTCCTTGCCGCCGGGCGCCAGGGCGGCGAAGACGGCGGAGACGCTGCGGAGGTCCCGCTCGCGGATGGCGGCCATGAGCTCGGGCTTGGCCAGGGGGATGCCCGGCACGTAGTAGGAGGCGGCCGGGTCCTCGGCGAGGTCGCCGTCGGCGGCCCACTCGACGATCTGCTTCACCAGCGACTTGCAGGAGCCGCAGCCCTTGCCGGCGCGGGTGCGGTCCATGACCTCGCCGACGCTGCCGCAGCCGCCCGCGACCGCGCCGCAGATGTCGCCCTTGCTCACCCCGTTGCAGTTGCAGACCTGGGAGTCGGCGGGCATCTCCGCGACGCCGACCTCCTCCGCGCCGTCGGACAGGTCGACCAGCAGGCGGATCCGCTCCTCGGGCAGCGGGGCGCCGCGGTCGAACGCCTGGGTGAGGAAGGCGACCTTGCGGGTGTCGCCGAGCAGCGTGGCCCCGACCAGCTTGTCGTCGCGGATGACCACCGAGAGGTGCACGCCGCGCCGGGGCTCGGAGATCACCAGGAACTCGTCGTCGTCCCGCTCCGGGGTGTTGATGCCCATCACGGCGACGTCGACGCCGGCGACCTTGAGCTTCGTCGCCGTCCGGCTGCCGTGGTACTCGGCGTCCGGGTCGGTGCCGGTGAGCACGTCGGCGAGGACCGTGGCGTGCTCCCAGGCCGGCGCGACGAGCCCGTAGACCTCGCCGCGGTGCTGGGCGCACTCCCCGATCGCGTAGACGTCGGGGTCGTCGGTGCGCAGCTGGTCGTCGACGACGACGGCCCGCTCCACCTCCAGCCCGGACCGGACGGCGACGTCGGTGTGCGGGCGCACCCCGGCGGCGACCACGAGCAGGTCGGTGTCGATGCGCCGTCCGTCCTTGAGCACGACCGCCTCGACCCGGTCGGTGCCGACGACCTCGGTGGCCAGGACGTCGAGGTGCACGGTGATCCCGAGTTGCTCGACGCTCTTCTTCAGGATGGCGCCGGCCTCGGGGTCGAGCTGCGCGTTCATCAGGTAGGGCATGGCGTGCACGAGGTCGACCTGGAGGCCGTGCCCCTGCAGCGCGCGGGCCGCCTCCAGCCCCAGCAGGCCGCCGCCCATGACGACGGCGCGGCGGCAGCTGCCCGCCTCGGCCAGCAGCGCCCGCGTCTCGTCGATGGTGCGGAAGCCGTACACGCCCGGCAGCAGGTCCCCGGAGTCGGTGCGCACCCCGGCCATCGGCGGGATGAACGAGTAGCTGCCGGTCGCCAGGACGAGGTGGTCGTAGGGCGTGGCCGACCCGTCGTCGGCGTGCACCAGCTTCGCCGCGGTGTCGATGCGCGCGACCCGGACGCCGGCCCGGAGGTCGATGCCGTTGTCGGCGTACCAGTCGTGGCTGTTGAGCACGATGTCGTCCTCGTGCTCCTCGCCGGCCAGCACCGGCGAGAGCATGATCCGGTTGTAGTTGCCGTGCGGCTCGTCGCCGAAGACGGTGATCCGGAACTGGTCGCCGCCGCCGCGCTCGAGCACCTCCTCGACGAAGCGGGCGCCGGCCATGCCGTTGCCGACGACGACCAGCCGGCCGCGGGTGTCCAGCTCGTCGTCCACGCGGAGGGCGGTGAGGCCCTCGGGGCGGCCGCCCAGGACGGCAGTCACACCTCCACCAGCCCGAGGTCGACCACGAGCTCGCCGGTGACGCCCTCGGGCGCCGCGGCGTGCAGCTCGACGACGGTCCCGCCGACGAGTTCCTCGACCACGCGCAGCGGCACGTGCACGTCGCCCTTGGCGCCGATCGGGAACCAGCGCATCGGCTCGCCGTCGCGGAGCAGCAGCACGTAGACCAGCTCGCCGGTGGAGTTGCCGCCGCGGAAGTACAGGGCCTGCGCGGACTTCCCCTGCGGGACCGTGTAGCGCAGGGCGGCGTCGACCGGGCCGGGCTTGGCCAGGCCCTCGCCGGTGATCGGGAAGACGCCTTGCAGGAAGCGTGGGGTGCTCTTCACGCGGGTGCTCCTCTTCCGGGTGGGGTGGCGCGGCTGGGGGGCGGACGGGACGGAGTGGTCGCGCGGCTGCGGCTGGGTCGCGGCGGGCGGCGGTGGGATGAGCTCCTCGGGCCCGCCGACCCGGGCCACGGCGACCGCGCAGACCTTGAAGGCGGGCATCTTCGAGGTGGGATCGAGGGCGTCGGCGTCGGTCAGGGCGTTGGCGCTCGAGCCGCCGCCCCAGTGGAACGGCGCGAAGACGACGTCGGGCCGGACGGCATCGGTGACCAGCGCGTGGAAGCGGGCCCGTCCGCGCCGGGTGGTCAGCTGGACCACGTCGTCCTGGGCGATCCCGAGCCGCCGGGCGAGGTCGGGGTGCAGCTCGGCGCGGGGTGTCGGCGCGACCAGCTGGAGGCTGCGCGTGCGGCGGGTCTGCGTGCCCGACTGGTACTGGGCGAGCACCCGTCCGGTGGTCAGCACGTACGGGTGGTCGGCGTCCGGCCGCTCGTGGGCGTCGACGTGCTCGACCCGGACGAACCGCGCCCGGCCGTCGGGCGTGGCGAAGCGCTCGGTGAACAGCCGCGGGGTCCCGGGGTGGTCGGCGGAGGGGCACGGCCAGAAGACGCCCTGCTCGTCGTCGATGCGGCGGTAGCTGATGCCCGAGTAGTCCGCGGCGCCACCGGCGCTGGCGCGGCGCAGCTCCTCGAACACCGTCTCGGGGTCGCCGCTGAACAGGTGCCCGGTGCCGAGGCGGTCGGCGAGCGTGGCCAGCAGCTGCAGGTCGTCGGGGACCCCGGTGGGCGGGTCGAGCGACTTCCGCCGCCGGATGACCCGCCCCTCGACGTTGGTCATGGTGCCGTCCTCCTCGGCCCACATGGCGCTGGGCAGGACGACGTCGGCCAGCTCGGCGGTCTCGGAGAGGAAGAAGTCGCTGACGGCGAGGAAGTCGAGGTCGCCGAGCCGGCTGACGACCCTGCGCGCATCCGGCGCGGACACCGCGACGTTGGAGGCGAGGACCAGCAGGGTGCGCACGCCCCCGTCGGTGCCGAGCGCGTCGAGCAGCTCGAAGGCGCTCCGCCCGGGCATGGGGAAGTCCTCGGGGTCGACCCCCCAGACGGCGGCGACGTGCGCCCGCGCGGCGGGGTCGTCGAGCTTCCGGTAGCCGGGCAGCTGGTCGGCCTTCTGGCCGTGCTCGCGGCCACCCTGACCGTTCCCCTGCCCCGTGACCGTCCCCCACCCGCTGCCCGGACGCCCGGGCAGGCCGAGGGCCAGGGCGAGGTTGATCCACGCCTGCGCGGTGTCGGTGCCGCTGCGGTGCTGCTCGGCGCCGCGGGCGGTGAGGACGATCGCCTTCGCCGCCCTCGCCAGCGCGAACACCGTGCGCCGCTGGTTGGCGACCGGCACGCCGGTCAGCCGCTCGACCCGGTCGGGCCAGTAGGCGGCCACGCCCGCCCGGACGTCGTCGAAGCCGGTGGTGCGCGCGGCGACGTACTCCTCGTCGACCAGCCCCTCGGCCAGCGCGATGTGCAGCAGGCCGTTGGCCAGCGCCAGGTCGGTGCCGGGGAGCGGCTGGAGGTGCAGGGCGGCGTTGCGCGCCGTCGCCGTCCGCCGGGGGTCGACGACCACGTGCTGGGCACCGCGCTCGCGGCCGGCGTCGAACCACTGCATCGCCGGCGGCATCGTGTCGGCCGGGTTGCTGCCGACCAGCACGACGACGTCGGCCTCGGCGATGTCGGAGAGCGGGAACGGCATCCCGCGGTCGAGCCCGAACGCCCGGTTCGCCGCGCCCGCGGCCGACGACATGCAGAAGCGGCCGTTGTAGTCGATCGCGCTCGTGCGCAGGGCGACCCGGGCGAACTTCCCGAACTGGTAGGCCTGCTCGTTGGTGAGCGACCCGCCGCCGAAGCAGCCGACGGCGTCGCGGCCGTGCCGTGCCTGCGTGCGCTCGATCGCGTCGACCAGCCGCCCCAGGGCGTCGTCCCAGGTGCTCTCGACCAGAGGGCTGCTGCGGTCGCCGGGGGTGCTGCGGACCAGCGGCCGGAGCAGCCGCTCCGGGTGGTCGAGGAGCTCGGTGGACGACCAGCCCTTCGAGCAGAGCCCGCCCCTGTTGGTCGGGAAGTCGGCGGGCACGAGGGTGGCCGGCCGGTCGCCGGCGGTCACCTGCATGCCGCACTGCAGGGAGCAGTACGGGCAGTGCGTCAGGGTCGTCCGCGCGCTGCCCGTCCGGGCCGCCGAGGGCGACGGCGAGGCGGCGGCGGGCATGGACCCCAGCGTGGGTGGCCGTCGTTTCCCCCCGTGGACACCCGCGTCAACGCTGCGTTCCGGCTCCCTCACAAGGGGGCGGGGGCTGGTGTGCGCTGCGCACCGGCGCAGGATGGGGGGCGAGGGGGCGATCGCGAGGCGAGGGAGCACGTATGAACGGGCCGGACACGACGCCGGACACGCTGCCCGACGAGAGCGCCGATCCCGACACCCCCGAGGGCCGCGGCGGCGCCGCCGCCGTCATCCCCGCCGCCTCGCCGGGCACCGGCCGCGGCGGCCTCGACCGCCGGCGCGTGCTGGGTGCGGCCATCGAGTTCATCGACCAGCGGGGCCTCAACGCCCTGACGATGCGCCGCCTGGGCGCCCACCTCGGGGTCGAGGCGATGGCGCTGTACCGCTACGTGCCCGGCCGGGAGAACCTCCTCGACGGCGTCGTCGAGTCGGTGATCGACGAGCTGTACGGCGACCCGGACGTGCACCTGGCCGCGTCGCACGGCTGGCAGGACTACCTGCAGCGCCTGGCGCACGGCGTCCGCCGGATCGCGCTCGCCCACCCCGAGGTGTTCCCGCTGGTCGCCACCCGCCCGCCGGCGGCGCCCTGGGTGCGCCCCCCGCTGCGCAGCCTGCGGTGGGTGGAGTCCTTCCTCGACGCGCTGATCGGGAGCGGCTTCACCGAGGAGTCCGCGGTGGCGGCGTACCGGGCGTACTCCAGCTTCCTGCTCGGGCACCTGCTGCTCGAGGTGTCGCAGAAGGGCGTGAAGATCAGCCCCGAGGACGCCCCGGAGGGGGTGCCGGAGGCGGTGGCCGCCACCGATCTCAGCGAGTACCCGACCGTCGTCCGGCTGGAGTCGTTGCTCTCCCTCGACGAGTCGGCGGCGGAGTTCGAGGAGGCGCTGGAGAACCTGCTCGAGCGCCTCGAGGTGGTGCTGCGGGAGGGGCGCACCCCGCGCCGCGGCGATCCGCGGGACTGATCCGGCACGACACGCGGGCGGTCGGTTTACGACGTAAATCGACGGGCATGGCCTGGGACGGCCCTCGGCGGAGCACGTACCCCCGAGGTGAGACCGCAATCCCAGCCCTGAACCCGCGAGGAGCGCACGTGATCACCGAACAGCAGATCAGCACCGTCATCGGCAGCACCGCCCACGGCGCGGACGGCAAGCTCGGCACGGTCGGCGAGGTCTACCTCGACGACGAGACCGGCCGTCCCGAGTGGGCCACGGTCCGCACCGGCCTGTTCGGCACCAAGGAGTCGTTCGTGCCGCTGGCCGACGCCGACCTGTCGGGCAGCGACCTCCGGCTGCCCTACGACAAGGACAAGGTCTCGCACGCGCCGAAGGTCGACACCGACGGCCACCTCTCCCCCACCGAGGAGGCCGAGCTCTACCGCTACTACGGCATCGGCTCGGGCCTCGGCTCGGGCAACGGTGAGCAGTTCACGGAGACGACCACGACGACCGGCACCGTCGGGCACGACACCAGCGGCCCGACCACCGACGACGCGATGACGCGCTCGGAGGAGCACCTGAACGTCGGCACCCAGCGGGTGGAGGCCGGCCGCGCCCGCCTGCGCAAGTACGTCGTCACCGAGAACGTGACGCAGACGGTGCCGGTGTCGCACGAGGAGGTCCGCCTCGAGCGCGAGCCGATCACCGACGCCAACGTGGGCGCCGCCCTCGACGGCCCGGCCATCTCCGAGGAGGAGCACGAGGTCGTCCTGCACGCCGAGCGGCCCGTCGTGGCCAAGGAGGCCGTGCCGGTCGAGCGGGTCCGCCTGGACACCGAGACGGTGACGGCGCAGGAGACGGTGACCGACACCGTCCGCAAGGAGCAGATCGAGCTCGACGCCGACGCCGACGTCCGGCGGTCGTGATGACCGAGGGCGCCCATTCCACGAAGGGCGCGGCCCGGGACGCGGTCGACGCGCAGCGGTCCCGCTACGGCGGGATCAAGTGGGGGGCGGCGTTCTTCGGCTGGCTGTCCGCGAACGGCCTGGCGGTCCTGCTGGTGGCGCTGCTCAGCGCCGCCGGGGTGGCGATCGGCCTGACGCAGGGCGTGCCGTCGACCGACGAGGCGGTCCAGGAGGCCGACACGATCGGCGTCGTCGGCGGCATCGTGCTGCTGGTGATCCTGTTCCTCGCCTACCTGGCCGGCGGCTACGTGGCCGGCCGGATGGCGCGCTTCGACGGCGCCCGGCAGGGCATCGCCGTCTGGGTCATCGGACTGCTCGTGGTCATCCTGCTCGCGGTGCTCGGCCTGGTGTTCGGCTCGCAGTACAACGTGCTGCAGCAGCTCAACCTGCCGCGCATCCCGATCGAGGAGGGCACGGCGACGACCGGCGGCATCATCGCGCTGGTGGCCATCCTGCTCGTCACGCTGGCCGGGGCGATCGTCGGCGGCAAGCTCGGCGACCGCTACCACCGCAAGGTGGACCGCGCCGGCTTCGACGTGTGAGCACACCGCACCTCCGCACGGGGGCCGTCCCGCCTGGGGCGGCCCCCGTCCGCGTCTCCGGGCGTGGTGGGATGCCGGGGTGACCCAGGGCCCCACCATCCGGCGGATCGACTCCCCGGACGAGGAGGGTCCCGACGTCCGTCCCGCCGAGCAGCGCGACGTGCCGCGCATCGCCGCCACGCTCACCGTCGCCCTCGCCGACTCCCGCTGGACCCGCTGGGCGCTGCCCGACGACGGCCGCATGCAGCGGCTGACCCGGCTGCACGAGCTGGACGCCGGCCACAGGGGTGTGGCCACCCGCACCGCCTGGGTCACCGACGACGTCGACGCCGTCGCCGTCTGGGAGCCGCCGCCCGGGGCCGAGGGCACCGCCCCGCTGCCGGCCGACGTGCGCGCCGCCCTGGCGAGCGAGTTCCCCCACCTGTCGGCGCACCGGACGGGCGTCGTCCGGGACACCACGGCGCTGATCGCGTCCCACCGCCCGGAGCAGCCGCACTGGTGGCTGCTGCACCTCGGCGTGCGCCCCAGCTCGCGGCGGCGCGGCCTCGCGGCGGCCGTCCTGGCCCCGGTCCTCGTCCGGTGCGACAGGGAGAAGACGCTCGCCGCGACGGCGGTATTCGGCTGGGCCAACGTGCGCTTCCTGCGCGGGTTCGGGTTCGAGGTCACCGCCGAGCTGCGGACGACGGACGACGAGCTGCCGGTCTGGGTCCTCGTGCGGCAACCTCAGCGGCTGCTGACCGGCTAGAAATCCTGTGCGGGGGTGTCGATCCGGCCGGCACCCGTTCGTACAGGGGGTGAGCGACCGGCACGAGGTCGGCGCCGCCCCGAGGAGGAACGCCATGCCGAAGTACCTGATGACCGTGGTCGAGCCGAGCACCGGTCCGGGGCTCGAGCCCGGGCAGCTCGAGCAGATCATGAAGGACGTCGACGCCCTCCACCACCAGATGCAGGACGCCGGCATCTGGGTGTTCGGCGGCGGACTGCACCCGCCGGCCACCGCCACGACCCTGCGTCCGCGGAACGGCGAGGTCCTGGTGTCCGACGGCCCGTTCGTCGAGGGCAAGGAGCACGTCGGGGGCTTCTCGGTCATCGACGTCCCGGACCTCGACGCCGCGCTCGAGTGGGGACGCAGGCTCGTACACGCGACCACCATCCCGATCGAGGTCCGGCCGTTCTACGACACCGAGGGCTGACGGTGTGACGCCGCCGGCCGCGACGGAGCTCGAGCGGGTCTTCCGCGAGCACTCCGGCAAGGCGGTCGCGGTCCTCACCCGCCTCCTCGGCGACATCGACGCCGCCGAGGAGGCGGTGCAGGACGCGTTCCTGACCGCCGTCCGGCGCTGGCCTCAGGACGGCGTCCCACCGAGCCCGGCCGGCTGGATCGTCACGACCGCCCGCAATCGGGCGATCGACCGGCTCCGCCGGGAGAGCACCCGCACCGACCGGTACCGCCAGGCGGCGCTGCTCCGCGACGACACCCCGACGGCCGAGGAGGAGGGTCCCGTGCCCGACGACCGGTTGCGGATGGTGTTCACCTGCTGCCACCCGGCGCTGTCCACGCAGGCGCAGGTCGCCCTGACCCTGCGCCTGCTGGGCGGGCTCACCACCGCCGAGATCGCGGCCGCCTTCCTCGTGCCGGAGGCGACGATGGCCCAGCGCCTGGTCCGGGCCAAGGCCAAGATCCGCGACGCGCGCATCCCCTACCGGGTGCCCCGCGAGGCGGAGCTGCCCGACCGGCTCCCCCCGGTGCTGGCGGTGGTCTACCTCGTCTTCACCGAGGGGCACAGCGCCTCGTCCGGGGACCGGCTGGTGCGCGAGGACCTCTGCGCGGAGGCGATCCGGCTCGGGCGCCTGCTGGCCGAGCTGATGCCCGACGAGCCGGAGGTGGTGGGGCTGCTCGCCCTGATGCTGCTCACCGACGCCCGCCGCTCCGCGCGCGTCGACCGGGACGGCGAGCTGGTGCTGCTCGCCGACCAGGACCGCGAGCTGTGGGACCGGTCGCTGATCGCCGAGGGCCAGGACCTGGTGCGCGCGTGCCTGCGCCGCAACCGGCCCGGCCCCTACCAGCTGCAGGCCGCCATCAACGCGGTCCACAGCGACCCCGGGCCCACCGACTGGCACCAGGTCCTCGCGCTGTACGACCAGTTGATGGCCGTGGCGCCGAGCCCGGTGGTCGCGCTCAACCGGGCGGTCGCCATCGCGGAGGTCCGGGGTCCCGCGGCCGCGCTGCCGCTGGTCGACGCCCTCGACCTCGACCGGCTCGACGTCTTCCACGCCGTGCGGGCCGACCTGCTCCGGCGGCTCGGCCGGTGGGCGGAGGCGGCCGAGGCGTACGCCGCGGCGATCGAGCGGAGCGGGAACGAGACCGAGCGCCGGTTCCTGCGCCGGCGCCTGGCGGAGCTGGGCTAGTCCCAGGAACGGCGCTGCTTCTTCAGCTGGCCGCGCTGCTTCTTCGCCTCGATCCGACGCTCCTGGGACCCGCGGGTCGGCCGGGTGCGCCGGCGGCTCGGCGGCGGGGGCGCGAGCGCGGCCCGCAGCACGGCGGCCAGCCGGTCCCGGGCCGCCTGCCGGTTGCGCAGCTGCTGCCGGTGCTCGCTGGCGGCGACGGTGAGCACGCCGTCGACCAGCCGGGCTCCCAGGCGGGACGCCAGCCGGGCGCGCTGCGCCTCGCTCAGCCCCGGCAGCTCCAGCGGGGCAACCGACAGCTCGACGCGGGAGTCCGCGGTGTTCACGCCCTGTCCCCCGGGGCCCGACGACCGGGAGAACCGCCAGCTCAGGGCACCCGCCGGCACCACGAGGGAGCCGGTGACCGCGAGGTCACCGGAGGCGTCGTCGGTGGCCGGCATGCGCACAGTGTCGCCGACCCTCACGCGGGCACCCCGTCGAGCGGGCCCGGCGCCAGGTGCTCCGCCGTCCAGCCCGGCACGCTGCCGGCCCACTCGGCGCGCTCCCCGGGGTGCACGCCGCGCAGGATGCGGCGCCAGGTGAGGGCACGGGCCAGCGGAGTGACCCGGAGCCCCGCGCCGCACTGCTCCCGCAGCTCCCGAGGGCTGCCGTAGGCCGACCACGGCTCGAGGTAGGCGTCGCGCAGCCGGCGCAGCGCGGGGTCGCCGTCCGGCAGGCCCAGGGCGCGGCCGGCCATCCGCAGGCTGACGAGCAGGCTCAGGAAGGGGTGGGCGACTGAGGCGTCACCCCAGTCGAAGAAGCGGTACCCGCCGCCGGTCACGAAGACGTTCGCGTCGTGCAGGTCGTCGTGCTGCAGCGTGGCGGGGATGCCGCCGTCGTCCAGGGCATCGCAGTCGTCGGCGAACCGGCCGAGCGAAGCTTGCACGGCTGCCCGTTCGTCGGTCGGGAGCCCGCCCGGACGGCCGGAGAGCTGCGCCTCGTCGTCGGCGAGCAGGTCGTCCACCAGTCCGGGCAGACGTTCCGGCCGGCAGTCGGGCACGCCGGCCGCGAGCATGGCGTCCGCGTGGGGCACGAGGCGGAGCTGCAGGTCGGCATACGCCTGGAGCATCGCCGCCCAGCCCGCGAGGTCGGGACCGCTCTGCCGGAGGGTGCGGCCGCCGTCGGGGAGCAGCAGGAGCCTGCGCGCGGGGTCCACGGCCAGCGGGACCAGCACCTGGTCGGGCGCCCAGCGCCCCAGCGCCTCGGCCAGGACCGGTTCCTGCGCCGACCCCGGACCTACCGCCTTGAGCCAGACCGCTCCGCCTCCGCGCACGGGGAGGCGGAAGGCTGTCGACCAGGCGCGCACGTGCGGCTGCTCCGCCTCGCCGGCGAGCGCGAGCCCCGCGCCGGCCAGCTGCCCGGCCGCCCACTCCAGGGCCGCGGCGCGCCAGGCCGCGTCGCGCCAGGTGGCGCCGCCCGTCGTCCCGTCCTCACCGGTGCGCACCCGGCGACGCTAGGCGACCCGCTCACCCGGGCGCACGCCGTTTCCGGACGTCAGCCGTTCGGGACCGGGTCGGCACCACCGGTCGCGCCGGGCCGGCACCGGACAAGCCGGCGGATCGTCAGCCAGGACCCGCGCCGGGCGCCGTGCCGCTCCAGCGCCTCGACGGCGTAGGCAGAGCACGTGGGCGCGAAGGAGCAGCAGGGCGGGCGCCTCGGGCTGATCTGCCGCTGGTAGACCCGCACCGCCGCGACCATCCGGTCGGCGAGCCGCGTGCCCCGCTCCCCCGTGCCGCTGCGCCGGACCTCGCGCACCGTGGCAGGTGCGAGGAGGAAGGAGTCGGTGCCGCAGCCGATCGCGTTCGCGAGGCAGCAGCCGGTGTTGAGCAGGAGCAGGTCGCGCAGGCAGCCGTCGTCGCGGCGCCCGTAGCCGTACCCGTAGCCGGGTGGCGGGCCGTAGCCGTAGCCCGGTGGGCGGCCGTAGCCGCCGTACCCACGTCGCGGACGGCGGCGGCGCGGGCCCCAGCCACTGCTCCAGATGAACACCATGGGGAGGGCAGTACCGCGGGATGATCGTGGGCATGCCATCCCTGCCCGAGGCGCTCGCCACCGGACCGGTCGTCCTTGACGGCGGGCTGTCCACGGAGCTCGAGTCGCGCGGGCACGACGTCTCGTCCGCCCTGTGGTCGGCCCGCCTCCTCCGCGACGACCCGACAGCGATCGTCGCCGCGCACGCCGCCTTCGCCGCGGCCGGCGCCCAGGTGGCGACGACGGCGAGCTACCAGGCGACTGTCGAGGGCTTCGCCGCGGCCGGGGTGGGCGCGGACGAGGCGCGGCGGCTGATCGCGTCGTCAGTGGCGCTGGCCCGCGAAGGCCAGGGCGGTGCGGGCTGGGTCGCGGGATCAGTGGGGCCCTACGGCGCCATGCTGGCCGACGGCTCGGAGTACACCGGCGCGTACGTCGCCGACGTGGATGTGACCGCCCTCCGCGCGTTCCACCGGCCACGGATGGAGCTGCTCGCCGCCGCCGGGGCCGACGTCCTGGCCTGCGAGACGGTGCCCGCGGCGGCCGAGGCGGAGGCGCTCCTCGCCGAGGCCGACGCCCTCGGCGTCCCGGTCTGGCTGTCGCTGACCACCGTCGTCGACGACGACGGCGTGGCCCTGACCCGGCGCGGCGAGCGGGCCGCCGACGTGTTCGCCATGGCCGCGGACGTCGACGCCGTCGTCGCGGTCGGGGTCAACTGCACGGCGCCCTCCGCCGTCGGTCCGACAGTCGCCGCCGCGGCGGTCGCCGGCAGGCCGGTCGTCGTCTACCCGAACAGCGGCGAGACCTGGGACGCCGCCGCCCGGCGGTGGACCGGGCCGCCCGGGGTGTCACCCGACGACGTCCCCGCCTGGACCGCCGCCGGCGCTCGGCTGGTCGGCGGGTGCTGCCGCGTCCGCCCGGCCGACGTCGGGCGGATCGCGGCAGAGCTGCGCGGCTAGAGGATCGGGTTGCCCCCGGTGACGGCCACCCGGGCGCCCGAGACGTAGGACGCCTCGTCGCTCGCGAGCAGGACGTAGACCGGCGCGAGCTCGGCCGGCTGACCGGGACGGGCCATCGGCACCTGCTGCCCGAAGCTCTCCACCTTCTCCTCGGGCATGGTCGCCGGGATCAGCGGCGTCCAGATCGGGCCCGGGGCGACGCTGTTGGCCCGGATCCCCTTGTCCGCGTACATCTGCGCCATGCTCGCGGTGAAGTTGGCGATGCCCGCCTTGGTCATGGCGTAGGGCGCCAGGTTCGGGCTCGGCATGTCCGAGTTCACCGACGACGAGTTGATGATCGCCCCGCCCGGCGGCATGTGCGGGATCGCGTCCTTGGTCAGCACGAACATGGCGGTGAGGTTGGTGGCGACGGTGTGGTCCCACTCGTCGTCCGAGACCTCGTCGAGCGTGTCGTGGCTCATCTGGAAGGCGGCGTTGTTGACCAGGATGTCGACCTTCCCGAACTCCTCGACGGCCTTCGGGATGATCGTCTTGCAGTGCGCCCGGTCGGAGATGTCACCGGGCACCAGGACGCACTTCCGCCCCGCCTCCTCGACGTACTTGGCGGTGTCCTGCGCGTCCTCGTGCTCGTTCAGGTACGAGATGAGGACGTCGGCGCCCTCGCGGGCGAAGGCGATCGCGACGGCCCGGCCGATGCCGCTGTCGCCACCGGTGATCACCGCGGCCTTGCCGGTCAGCTTCCCGGAGCCGCGGTAGCTCTCCTCGCCGTGGTCGGGCTTCGGGTCCATCTTCCCGAGCACGCCGGGCACGTCCTGCTTCTGCGCGGGCTGGCTCTCGGGGCGGGGCGACGACATGGGTCCTCCGGTGCGTGCGCGGGTGCCCGGACCCCTGCGGCCCGGAACTCTCCCGCGCGCTACCCGGCGAGGACTACCGGGAACCTGGAGGGGAACCCGGCGGGGTGGCTCAGGCCGCCCGCGCGACCTCCGCGGCGCGGATCGCCGTCACGGAGCCGGACAGCTGCCAGCGCATCTCCAGCCGCCGCCTGCCGTTGCCGTCCACGACGGGAACCCACCGGCACTCCGGGCATCCGAGATCGCGCATCGTCCATCCACCTTTCGTTCACCTGCTGTTCACCTTCTCTCCATCTCGGCGTCAGCTATGCAGATCCTGAGGTTCCGTTACCGCTTCGTGACCGAATTCGCCCCGCCCGGGCGGTGCGCGGGAAGCCGGACGGCGTCGGGCACGCTGTTCCTCCTGATGACGACCACCGCCCCTCCCCTGCTCGACGACGCCGCCGACCTGACCGCCCTCCGCGCGAAGGGCGACGACGCCGACGAGCTGTTCGCCTCCTTCGCCGCCTGGGCCGAAGCGGGCGGCACCGTGCTGTACCCGGCCCAGGAGGAGGCGCTGATCGAGCTGGTCAGCGGCGCCAACGTCGTCCTGGCCACGCCCACCGGGTCGGGCAAGTCGCTGGTGGCCACCGGCGCCCAGTACGCCGCCCTGGCCGGCGGTCGGCGGAGCTACTACACCGCGCCCATCAAGGCTCTGGTGAGCGAGAAGTTCTTCGCGCTCTGCGGGGTCTTCGGCGCCGCCAACGTCGGCATGCTGACCGGCGACGCCAGCGTGAACCCCGGCGCCCCGATCATCGCGTGCACCGCCGAGGTGCTCGCCAACATCGCGCTGCGCGAGGGCGCCGATGCCGACATCGGGCTCGTCGTGATGGACGAGTTCCACTTCTACGGCGACCCCGACCGGGGCTGGGCCTGGCAGGTGCCGTTGCTGGAGCTGCCGAAGGCGCAGTTCCTGCTGATGAGCGCCACGCTCGGCGACGTCACCTCGCTGCGCGAGGACCTGACCCGGCGCACCGGCCGGCCCACCGCGCTGGTGGCCAACGCCGAGCGCCCGGTGCCGCTGCACCACTACTACGCGACGACGCCGATGCACGAGACGATCCAGGAGCTGCTGGACACGAAGCAGGCGCCGGTCTACGTCGTCCACTTCACCCAGGCGTCGGCGCTCGAGCGGGCCCAGGCGCTGATGAGCGTCAACGTCTCCACCAAGGAGGAGAAGGCCGCGATCGCCGAGATGATCGGCGGCTTCCGGTTCTCCTCGGCGTTCGGGACGACGCTGTCCCGGCTGGTCCGCCACGGGATCGGCGTCCACCACGCCGGCATGCTGCCCAAGTACCGGCGCCTGGTGGAGCAGCTGGCCCAGGCCGGGCTGCTCAAGGTCATCTGCGGTACGGACACGCTCGGCGTCGGCATCAACGTGCCCATCCGGACCGTCGTCTTCTCCGCGCTGTCGAAGTACGACGGCACCCGCATGCGGCTGCTCCAGGTGCGCGAGTTCCACCAGATCGCCGGGCGGGCCGGTCGGGCCGGCTACGACACCGCGGGCACCGTGGTCGTCCAGGCACCCGAGCACGAGGTCGAGAACCTCAAGATGTTCGCCAAGGTCGAGGACGACCCGAAGAAGCGGCGCAAGCTCGTCCGCAAGAAGGCGCCCGAGGGCATGGTTCCCTGGAGCGAGGCGACGATGAACCGGCTGATCGAGTCCGAGCCGGAGAAGCTGACCAGCCACATGCGCGTGACGACGGCGATGGTGCTCGACGTCGTCGACCGGCCCGGCGACCCGTTCGCGGCGATGCGCCGGCTGCTCACCGACAACCACGAGCCGCGCAAGCGGCAGCTGCGGCTGATCCGCGAGGCGATCGGCATCGCCCGGTCGCTGCTCCAGGCCGGTGTCCTGGAGCGGCTGCCCGAGCCGGAGCCGGACGGCCGCCGCTACGACCTGACCCTCGACCTGCCTGAGGACTTCGCGCTCAACCAGCCGCTGTCGACCTTCGCGCTGGCCGCCATCGACCTGCTCGACCCGGCCTCGGACACGTACGCGATGGACGTCGTCAGCGTGATCGAGGCGACCCTCGACGATCCGCGCCAGATCCTCGCCGCCCAGCTGAACAAGGCCAAGGGCGAGGCCGTCGCGCAGATGAAGGCCGAAGGCATCGAGTACGAGGAGCGGATGGAGCTGCTCGAGGAGGTCGGCTACCCCAAGCCCCTCGAGGAGCTGCTCGGCCACGCCTACGACGTCTACCGGCAGACCAACCCCTGGGCCGCCGACGCGCAGCTGTCGCCGAAGTCCGTCGTCCGGGAGATGTGGGAGCAGGCGTTCACCTTCCGGGAGTTCGTGAACACCTACGGCCTGACCCGGTCGGAGGGTGCGGTGCTGCGCTACCTCTCCGACGCCTTCAAGGCGCTCCGGTCGGGGGTGCCGGCGTCCGCCCGGACCGAGGAGGTCACCGACCTCGTCGAGTGGCTGGGCGAGCTGGTGCGCCAGGTGGACTCGTCGCTGCTCGACGAGTGGGAGGCGCTGACCAACCCGGACGACGGCCCGGTGGCCGAGGTCGCCGTCCCGGCGCGGCCGCGACCGCTGACCGGCAACGTGCGGGCCTTCACCGCGATGGTCCGGAACGCGCTGTTCCGCCGCGTCGAGCTGTTCGCCCGACGCCGCTGGTACGACCTCGGCGAGCTGGACTCCCCTTCCGGCTGGGACGCCGACAGGTGGGAGGAGGTCGTCCGGGCCTACTTCGAGGAGCACGACGAGGTGCGGACCGGGGCGGACGCCCGCGGTCCCGCCCTCCTGATCGTCGACAAGGACGAGCCGGGCGTCTGGCGGGTGCGGCAGATCCTCGACGACCCCGAGGGGAACCACGACTGGGGCCTCGACGTCGAGGTCGATCTCCAGGCCTCGGACGAGGAGGGCACGGCGGTCCTCCGCCTGGTCGACGCGGGCCGCAAGGACTAGGCGCGTCGTTGACCTCCCGCGGCCCCGGCCGCCAGACTTCCGCCGTGCCGACCCCGGGAACCACGCCGCAGTCCGGATACGCCCCGCTCGGCGACCTGCGGATGTACTACGAGGTCCACGGCGCAGGGGGCACCCCGCTCGTCCTGCTCCACGGCGGGCTCTTCGACATCGACCAGCAGTTCGGGGAGCTGATCCCCGGGTTGTCCGTGACGCGCCAGGTGATCGCCGCCGACTTCCAGGGCCACGGGCGGACCAACGACGTCGACCGGCCCTTGCGGACCGCGGACCTGGCCTCCGACGTCCTCGGCCTGCTGCGGCACCTGGACGTCGAGCAGGCCGACGTGTTCGGGTTCAGCGTCGGCGGCGCGGTGGCGCTGCACCTGGCCGTCCGGCACCCGGAACTGGTCCGCAAGCTGGTCGTGTCGTCGGTGTCCTTCAGCCCCGACGGGGACCGTCCGGAGAACAGCGAAGCCGTCGGCGGGATGACCGTCGACATGCTCGCCGGCACCCCGATGGAGGCGGCCTACCGCGCGAAGTCGCCCCACCCCGAGAAGCTGCAGGACCTGCTCGACAAGCTCGGGACGTTCGACGAGGGATCGACGGGCTGGTCCGACGCGGACATCCAGGGCATCGCCGCCCCGACCCTGATCACGGTGGGCGACTGCGACATGGTGACCCTCGACCACGCCGTCCGGTTCCTGCGCCTGCGCGGAGGCGACGTGAACGGGGACTTCGTGGGCGTGCCGGCGTCGCAGCTGGCCGTCTTCCCCGGCACCACGCATTTCCACGGCCTCGCCCGGACCGCTCTGGTCCTCGACGTGGTGACGACGTTCCTCGACGCGCCGACGCCCGGGTCCTGAGCGACACGCCGGGATCCGTCCGGAGCCGTGCCGTTTCGGTCGCCGGGCGGCCCTCCGCGGCTCTAACCTCGTCCTCAGCGGCGGTCTCCCCGCGCCGCGTCGCGCGTCGGAGGACCCGATGACCCAGCGCCTGCAGCAGCCCAGCGACTCCGGACGACGTACCTCGCGCAGGCGCGCACCGCGGGTCGAGGTCCCGGTCAGCGAGCCGACGATCCTGGGCTTCCCGGCCGAGCGGGTGGGCGACACCGCGCCGAGGCAGGCCGTGCCCGAGGACGCCGCGAGGGACCTGCCGGAACCCGGGCTCACGGTCGTCCGCCGATCGGAGCCGGTGGGCGCCGCGGCGCTGGTGCTCGCCGGGGTGGCGGCCAACGTCAGCCTCCTGCTCGCGTGGTCCCCGGGCGAGGGCCCCACCGGCCTGACCCTGGTCCGACGCGGCGGCGAGGCCCTCGACGCGGGGCTCGCCGAGTCGGCACACCGGGGCGTGTGGGAGCCGCTGGCCGTCGTGCTGTGCGGCGGACTGCTCGTCCTGCTCGGTTTCGCGCTGCTCGTGCCCGCCCGCGCCCACCGGATGCTCGGGGTGCTGGCGCTGGCCGTCGCGCTGGCCGCCACCGCGGCGGTGGTGCTCCTGGTCTCCGCCGCCGGCTGGCGCCCCGACCGCTTCGGCCCCGGCCTGTGGTGCGCCGTCGCGGTCCCCGTGCTCGGCCTCCTGGGGGCGCTCAAGGCGATGCTCACGCCGCCGCGCGTGACACTGGCCGGTGATCCGACTGTGAGCTGATCGACCGGCCGACCGCGGGCGGCGGCCCCTCCCGCCGTGTCAGGCTCGACCCGATGTCCGCATGACCGGCTGGGAGATGCTCGCGGTGGCGGCCGCCGGTGTGGCCGCCGGTGGCATCAACGCCGTCGTCGGCTCGGGGACCCTGGTGAGCTTCCCGGTCCTGCTGGCCGTCGGCCTGCCGCCCGTGCCGGCGACCATCAGCAACTCCCTCGGCCTCGTGGCCGGCAACCTCAGCGGCTCGATCGGCTACCGCCGCGAGCTGCGCGGCCAGCGGCGGCTGCTCCTGCGGCTCATGCCCGCCTCGGTGCTGGGCGCCCTGACCGGGGCCTTCCTGCTGCTGCACCTGCCCGCGGCGACCTTCGAGGCCGTCGTGCCGGTGCTCATCGGGATCGCCGTCGTGCTGGTCGCGGTGCAGCCGGTGCTGCAGCGCCGGGTTCCCGAGGGGCCCGGCGCCCCGGTGCGGGGTGGGCGCCTGGCCGCCCTCTTCGCCGGTGCGTACGCGACGGGCACCTACGGCGGCTACTTCGCCGCCAGCCAGGGCGTCCTCCAGATCGGCATCTTCGGGTTCCTGCTGCGCGAGTCGCTGCAGCGCCTCAACGCGCTGAAGAACGTGCTGACGCTGACCGTCAACACGGTCGCGGCGGCCGCGTACGTCGTCGTCGCCACCGACCGGGTCGACTGGGCCGCCGCGGGGCTGCTCGCCGTCGGCTCGCTCGCGGGCGGCGCGGTCGCCTCCCGGTACGGCCGCCGCCTGCCCGCCGGGGTCCTGCGGACGGCGATCGTGGTGCTGGGCGTCGTCGCCATCGTGGTGCTGGTGCGCCGGTGAGCACCTGGGAGTTCGGCTTCCTCGTCCTCGCCGGCATCGGGGCGGGCCTGACCGGGAGCATCGCGGGCCTGGCGTCGCTGATCAGCTACCCGGCGCTGCTGGCGACCGGCATCCCGCCGGTCACCGCCAACGTCTCGAACACCGTCGCGCTCGTCCTCAACAGCGTCGGGTCGGTCAGCGCCTCCCGACCGGAGCTGAAGGGGCAGCTCCGCCGCCTCATGCCCTTGGCGGTCGCCGCCGTCCTGGGTGGGATCGCCGGTGCGGTCCTCCTGCTGCTCACGCCGTCGGAGGCGTTCGAGCGGATCGTGCCGTTCCTCATCGCCGGGGCGTCGGCGGCCATCCTGGTGCAGCGACCACCGCGGGACCTGGCCGCCCGGGGAGCGGAGCACCACCGCCCCGGCGCCCACGACCCCCGCTGGCTCCCTCTCGGGACGTTCGTCGTCGCCATCTACGGCGGCTACTTCGGCGCGGCCGCCGGAGTGCTGCTCCTGGCCCTCTACCTGCTCGGCACGGGCGAAGGGCTCCCCCGGGGCAACGCGATGAAGAACGTGATCCTCGGGGTGGCCAACGCCGTCGCCGCGGTCGGCTACGTGCTGTTCACGTCCGTGGCGTGGTCGGCCGTCATCCCCCTGGCGATCGGCTGCCTGGTGGGCGGCCGCATCGGACCGGCCGTCGTCCGGCGCGCGCCCCAGGCCGGGCTGCGACGGGTGATCGCGATCGCCGGCCTGGGGCTCGCCGTGCACCTGGCCATCCAGGCGTTCAGCGGCTGACGTAGGCCGCCAGAAAGAGCACGAACCCGCTCGCCAGCAGCAGCAGCCGGGCGGGCGTGGCGCCGTTGAGCAGTCCCGCCGTCGCCTCCACCCACTGCGGCCGGACCGTCGCCTCGCGGGCCCGCTGCCGCATCATCCGCACCTCGTCGGCGAGCAGGATGCCCGCGCTGCCCAGCATCCCCAGCCCCAGCACCACGAAGGCGAGCGCAAGGCGGTCCTCGAAGCTCTCCGCCGTCCCGGCGAGCAGCAGGACGACGACCACCCCGAGCAGCAGGCCGAGCAGGCCGCCGGCCACGGGTGCCCACGGACCCATCACGGTCAGCGGTCCGCGGCGGGGTATGCGCGGCCGCGGACGGACCGTCACCGGCGCCGTCGGCTGCAGACCCGGGGCGACCTCCTCCTCGCGCGTCTCGGGCGCCGGGGTCGGCTCCGCCGCCGGCGGTGGGGGCACCTCGGCGGCGGGCCGGACGACCGGGATCTCGGCCGTGCCGGTCCCGACGGACGTGCTTCCGTTGCGTTCACTCATCGCTGATCACCTCGTCCGCCACGCTAGGCGCACCCGTCGCCCGCGCCCCGGACGGCGCCCCGGCGGCCCGCGCACGCTGCGTGATGCCACGCCGGGTACCACGCGGCGCTCCCCCGGACCCACCCGGGCAGACTGGCCCGGTGATCAGCATCCGGCCCGCAGTGCCCGCCGACGGACCCCGTCTGGTCGCCCTCGACCGGGCCACCTGGTCGGTGGAGAACGCCGTCGTGCCGCTGTGGGCCGAGGACACCGACTTCTTCGAGCGCCGGACCCCCGACGACGTGCTCGTCGCCGAGCAGGTCGGCCGGCCCGTCGGCTACGCGGGGCTCGGCCACCCGACGCCGCTCGAGTGCAACCGGCACGTGCTGCACGTCCAGGGGCTGACCGTCGACCCGGCGTGCCAGCGCCAGGGAGTGGCCCGGCGGCTGGTGGAGGCGGCGGTCGACGAGGCCCGGCGGCGCGGCGCCCGCAAGCTGGGCCTGCGCGTCCTCGGGGGCAACGCGCCGGCCCGGGCGCTCTACGCGTCGTGCGGCTTCGTCGTCGAGGGCGTGCTGCGGGAGGAGTTCTTCCTGGGCGGGCGCTACGTCGACGACGTCCTGATGGCGCGCGACCTCAGCAGGTAGCGAGCAGCGACTCCAGCGCGTCGGCCTCCGCGGGCGTGACCGACAGGGCGTAGGTGGACTTCACGGTCACCACGACCGTCGCGTAGGAGCAGCCGTAGGCGGGGTCGCTCGGCACCCACTCGTCGGCGGTCGAGTCACCCTTCGCGGAGTTCTCCGAGCGCGTCGTCGCCATCAGGTTCGCGAGGTCGTTGGCGAAGGCCTCGCGCTGGTCGTCGGTCCACGCCGCCGCGCCCTGCACCCACGCGGCGGCGAGCGGGACGACGTGGTCGATCGGCACCTCGGCCGCGGTGGCCTTCTCGAAGCGCACGACCTCACCGGTGTACGGGTCGTCGAGCCTGCCTGCGACCACGACGCAGTCCTGCGTCCCCTCGCGCACCTCGACCTCGGTCAGGTCGCGGTGCAGGACGTCGTTGCGCTGGTCGCAGCCGTTGCGGTCGACGTCGGACCACGCCGGTCCGAACACGCAGCCCTCGCCGTCGCCGCAGCCGCGCTCGTACCCGTCCAGGGTGCCCTTGTCGGCGACCGGGAGCGCGGCGAGCGCGGTGGCGGCAGCGGCCGGGTCGAGCGTTCCCGCGGGGACGTCGCCCTGGCCGACGGACGCGGCGGGCGACGGCGGGCCCGGCTCGAGCTGCCACTCGAACTCGCACCCGGTCAGCGACAGGAGGACGGCCAGGAGGACAGGAAGGACGGAACGGCGCACCGCCCGACGCTACGAGCGGCCACCGACGGTTCCCGGGACCGACACCCGAGGGACTTTCTGTACCGAAAGTCCCCGGACTTTCGGTACAGAAAGTCCCCCGTGGCCGGTCATACGAGGCGGCGGCTGTCCTGGGCGACGACGCGCAGCCAGCGGTAGCCGTAGCCGCCCAGCGGGATGCTCACCGACCCGTCGTCGGCGACCGAGGTGCTGCCCGTCTCCAGCAGGTCGACCAGCTTGTGCGAGGAGTCGCAGCCCTCGAGCGTCAGCGGCACGGTGCGGGGCTCCGGGCAGAGGTTGTGCAGGGCCACCAGCGCGCCGTCGTCCCAGGTGCACAGGTGGGCCAGCACCTCGGGACACGGGTGCTGCAAGACCTGGAACCCGCCCCAGCCGAGCTCCGGTGACTCCCGGTACCGGCGGATGAGCAGCTTCATGAACGACAGGAGCGAGTCCGGGTCGTTGCGCTGGTCGGCGACGTTCACGTACTCCGGCGCGAAGCCCCCGGTAACCACCGGCCCGGGCAGCTTCCGCGGGTCGGCGGGCGAGAAGCCGCCGTTGCGGCCCGACGTCCACTGCATCGGCGTCCGGACGGCGAGCCGTCCCTCGGCGTCGAGGTCCTCCCCCATGCCGATCTCCTCGCCGTAGAAGAGCACCGGCGTGCCGGGCAGCGAGAACAGCAGGCTGTAGACCATGCGGACCCGCCGGGGGTCGCCCTCGAGCATCGGTGGGAGCCGGCGCCGCAGGCCGCGCCCGTAGACCTGCATGCGCTCCTCGGGCCCGAAGGCGGCGAAGACCTCCTGCCGCTCCTCGTCGGACAGCTTGTCCAGCGTGAGCTCGTCGTGGTTGCGCACGAAGGTGGCCCACTGCGAGTCCGGGTTCAGCCCCGGGCGGCCCTCCAGCGCGCGGGCGATCGGGCCGGCGTCGGCCCGGGCCAGCGCGAGGTAGAGCGCCTGCATGCCGATGAAGTCGAACTGCATGGTCAGCTCGTCGCCGTCCGTGCCGCCGAAGAACTCCAGCTGCTGCTCGTACGGCAGGTTCACCTCCCCGAGCAGGACGCCGTCGCCGGTGCGCCGGCCGACCAGCGAGCGCAGCGCCCGGAGGTACTGGTGCGGCTCCGGGAACGCGCCGTCGTCGGCACCCTGGGTCTCGAGGAAGAACGGGACGGCGTCGACGCGGAAGCCGGACAGCCCGAGCTGGAGCCAGAAGCCCATGATCTTGGCGACCTCGTCGCGGACCTGGGGGTTCGTGACGTCGAGGTCGGGCTGCTCCTTGTAGAAGCGGTGCAGGTACCACTCCCCCGTCTTCTCCGACAGCGTCCAGATGCTGTCCTCCTGGTCGGGGAAGACCACCTGGTCGGAGGTGTCCGGGGGCGGGTCGGACCGCCAGACGTAGAAGTCGCGGAACGGCGAGTCCTTCGACGACTCGGCCGACCGGAACCACGGGTGCTTCCGGGAGGTGTGGTTGACCACGAGGTCGGCGATGACCCGCATGCCGCGGTCGTTCGCCGTCCGGATGACCTCCACGAGGTCGCCGTGCGTCCCCAGCCGCGGGTCGACGCCGTAGAAGTCGGTGATGTCGTAGCCGTCGTCGCGCTCGGCGGTCGGGTAGAAGGGCATCAGCCACAGGCAGGTCACGCCCAGGTCGGCGAGGTGGTCGATGCGCTGCGCCAGGCCGGCGAAGTCGCCGACGCCGTCGCCGTTCCAGTCCATGAAGGTCTCGACGTCCAGGCAGTAGACGACGGCGTTCTTCCACCACAGATCCGCCGTGTCGGTGATCCTCACGGCGCGGGCACCGGGTCGACGTAGGGCCGCAGGTTCTCCGCCGGCCCTGGCGAGTCGATCGCCGCGACCGGCGCCGGAGCGGTCACGCCGAGCTGCGGCAGCACGTGCTCGCCGAACGCGTCGAGGAAGGGCCGCTGCTCCTTGCCGACGTGGTGCAGGTAGAGCTCGTCGAAGCCCAGCTCCAGGTACTCCTGCAGCCACGCGGTGTGCTGGCCGAGGTCCGCGGACACGCGCACCGCCCCGGTCACGTCCTCGGGCGCGACGTGGGCGCTGGCCTGCTCGAACGCCTCGGGGCTGTCGAGGTCCCAGCACAGCGGCGGCGGGAAGACGTTGCTCCGCCACTGGTCGTGCGCGAGGCCGAGCGCCCGGTCGGGGTCGGGGTCCCAGGAGACGTGCACCTGCAGCACCAGCTTGCCCTGCCCCCCGGCGTCCCGGTACGCGGAGATCATCTCGCGGAGCTTGTCGTGCGGCTGGTTGATGGTGACCAGCCCGTCTGCCCAGTCGGCGCCGTTGCGGGCCGTGGCCACGCTGACCGCCGGCGCGATCAGGGCCGGCTGCACCTCCGGGAGCGTGTAGATCTTCGCCCGTTCGACGGTCACCAGCCCGTCGTGGGTGACCTCCTCGCCGGCCAGCAGTGCCCGGATGACGTCGACGCACTCGCGGAGCCGGGCGTCCCGGACCTGCTTCGGCGGCCACTTGTCCCCGGTCACGTGCTCGTTCATCGCCTCGCCGCTGCCCAGGGCCACCCAGAACCGGCCGGGGAACATCGCCCCGAGCGTGGCGACCGCCTGGGCGACGATCACCGGGTGGTACCGCTGGCCCGGGGCGTTGACCGCGCCGAACGGCAGGCTCGTGGTGGCCATCGCGGCCCCGAGCCACGACCACGCGAAGCCCGACTCGCCCTGCCGCGGATTCCACGGGGTCAGGTGGTCGGAGCACATGGCCGCCGTGAAGCCCACCTCCTCGGCGTGCTGGACGGCGGTGAGGAGGGCCGCGGGGTGGACCTGCTCGTGGGAGTTGTGGAACCCGATCACCGGCATGCGCCATGCCTACCGAAATGACGTCGCGGCGGCCACGCGGATGCCCCCGCCGCCGGTGTTCAGCCGCCCGTGACGGCCAGCGGAGCGGGCCGACGGAGCAGCAGCCGCTCCGCGTCGACCGGCTCGAGCGGTGCGGCGAAGAGGTAGCCCTGGGCCAGCTCGCAGCTGGCGGCCCGCAGCTGGTCGCGCTGCACCGGGAGCTCGACGCCCTCGGCGACGATCTCCAGGTCGAGGGTGCGGCCGAGGTCGATCAGGCCCCGGACGATGGGCGGCAGCTCGGCGGTCTGGATGGTGGAGATGAACGAGCGGTCGATCTTCAGGACGTCGACGGTGAACTGACGGAGGTAGCTCAGCGAGGAGTACCCCGTGCCGAAGTCGTCGAGGGCCAGCCGCACGCCGAGCGCCCTGAGGGCGGCCAGTTGCTCCGCGGCGCCGTCGGGGTCGCGGACGAGGGCGGTCTCGGTCACCTCGAGCACCAGGGCGGCGGCGGGCAGCCCGCTGGCCGAGAGGGCGTCGGCGATCTGCCCGACCAGGTCGGGCGAGGCGAGCTGGAGCGCCGACACGTTGACGGCCATGGTGAGTTCCCGACCGGCGGGCAGCCGGCGCCAGTCGGCGGCGGTGGCGCATGCCTCGCGCAGCACCCACGCCCCGATCTCCCCGACCAGGCCGAGGTCCTCGGCCACCGGCACGAACCTGTCGGGCGCGATCGGCCCCAGCGACGGCGAGTGCCAGCGCAGGAGGGCCTCGAAGCCCACCACCGTGCTCCCGGCGAGCTCGACGACCGGCTGGTACACGAGCCGGAGCTGCCCGCCGGCCAGGGCGCCCTGGAGTTCGCGCTCCATGGCGCGCCGCTCGACGACGGCCGCGCGCATGTCCGGGTCGAAGACCACGACCTGGCCCCGCCCCGCGGCCTTGGCCGCGTACATGGCGATGTCGGCGTCCCGGACGAGGGAGTCGCTGGTGGCGGCCTGCTCGCTGACGGCGACGCCGACGCTGCCGGACACGCTGATCACGTTGTGCCCGATGCGGACCGGCTCCTGCAGCGCCGCGAGGACCCGCTCGCCGGTCGCCGTCGCCTCCGCCGGGTCACCGACCTGCTCGACGAGGATCGCGAACTCGTCGCCGCCCAGGCGGGCCAGCGTGTCCCCTTCGCGGACGGCGGCGGTCAGCCGGTCCGCGACCTTCTGCAGCAGCACGTCGCCGGCCTCGTGCCCGAGGGTGTCGTTGACGCCCTTGAAGCCGTCGAGGTCGATGAACACGACGGCCGCCGCCTCGTCGTGGCGGGTGTTGTGACGCAGCGCCTGGTCGACGCGCTCGGTGAACAGCGCGCGGTTCGCCAGTCCGGTGAGGCCGTCGTGGAAGGCCTGGTGCGCGAGAGTCTGCTCGGCGCGCTTGCGCTCGGTGATGTCCGTGGCGTGCACGACCACGCCGCGGACGTCCGGATCGCCGGACAGGTCGACCAGCCGGACGCCGAGCCACGACTCGCGGCCGTCGACCCGGCGCGGCAGCTCAGCGCTCACGACCGACCCGCGGGCGGCCAGCGCACGCTCGAACACCACCCGCGCCTCGCCCATGTTCAGGCCGGTGCGGGCCATGAGGCCGGAGATGCCGCCGTCGGGGTCGCCCTCGGCGCCGAGCAGACCGGCCAGCAGCGACGCGTCGCTGAGCAGCCGGCCCGACCGGTCGAGGACGACGACCGCGTCGGACGAGTGCGCGGCCAGCGCCGCGTTGTACCGCGCCTGGCGGCGCACCATCTGCCGGGCGCGTGCCTCCGCCGTCAGGAGGCGCACGGTGCGCGCGAACACGAGGAGGACGAGGACCGTCGTGGCCGCGTAGAGCGTGAGCGGGCTCTCCGGCCCCTCGGCGAGGTCCGTGGCGAGCTCCAGGGTGCCGGGGACCAGCAGCGCGCCCAGGCACACCGCCAGACGTCCGATCCCGTCGCTTCCACGCACCGCCGTCCCCTCGGCGGCGGCAGCGGTCCGGCTGGTCCGCGCGGCGAGCGCGAGCAGGATCGCGCCGAGCATCCACCCAGAGTCGAGCAGCGCCGTGGTCTCGCTCTGGTCGTCGGCCAGCAGGTAGCCGAGGTCGGAGCCCAACCAGCACAGCGCCCCGGCGGCCACCGCGAGGGCTCCCACGTCCCGCCGCCGATCGCCCACGACCAGCCGGAACACGAGGGCGACCAGCGCCGCGTCCAACGCCGGGTACAGGGCCCAGACCACCCTGGTTCCCAGCGGCACGGAGGTGTCGACCACCGTGGCCGCGATGGAGACGTGCCACATGACCAGGAGGGCGGCGACGAACACGACCACCGCGTCGATCCAGCCGTCGACGCGCTCGCGGCCGGGTCGCCCCCCGGCGCCCGCCATCGCGGTCAGCCCGAGCGCCACGGCGACGTACCCCGCGAGGTAGGCCGCGTCGGCGACGGAGACGTCCGGTTCGCGACCGAGCCAGATCAGCGTCTGCCAGAGCAGATCGCCCAGGGACGACAGGGTGAGCCCGAGGGCCAGGAGAACCGGTGCCGGCCCCGCGGCACGCCCGCGGAGCCCCGACCAGGCCACGCCCGCGGCGGCCCAGACGACCAGCAGGTAGAGGACGTCCGCGGCGGGAGCGTCCCCGAGCACGTAGTACCAGACGAGCAGGGCCAGGACGGCGGACAGCGCACCGGCACCGGCGAACCGCCGTCGTCGTGGTGCCGCTCCGTCGTCCATCGTCCCCCGCCCTCGTCGCTGTCTCCTCCGGACCTCGGCCGGGGGGTCGGTTCACTGGAGACCGGCGGGCGGCGACGCCCTCCAACGGGTGAGACCTCCCGCGGGCCCCGCCAGCACCACGCCGAGGACCGCCCCGAGGACGAGCAGCCAGCCGGTCCTGGCGAGCAGCCACCCGGGCGTCCCGGGGCTCTCGTGCAGTCCCGGCAACGGCGCCAGCCGCAGGGTGCCGAGCCAGACGCCGGCGAAGACCACCTGGTGCAGGAGGAAGACCGGGTAGGCCCGGCGGCCGATCGAGGCCAGCGACCTCGCGACGCCCCCGCCGCGCCGCAGGAGCGGGAGGACCAGCGCTGCCGCCCCGCCCTGCGCGAGGGCCAGGGCGACGGTCGCCACGGACGGCGGATCGAGGTTGGACTCCCCCGCCCCGGGGACGCCCACGGCGGTCGGCGGCACCGCACCCGTGGCGACGAGCAGGAGCACCGTCGCCGCGCCGGCCAGGAGCAGGACCGCGGCGACGGCCGGCCGCAGCGGCCGCCGTGCCATCGCGATGCCCAGCTGCCACGGCACCCACCACCCCGCGAGGACGGCGGCCGGGATCAGCGCCGTCCCCGGTGCGACCGTGGCCAGGACCCCGGCCGCGGCGACCGCTGCCAGGACCGCACGGCCGCCGACCCGTGCGTCCAGACGCACCAGCGCCGGGGTCGCGGCCGACAGCACGAGGTGGACGCCGAGGAACCACGACGGCGTCGCCACGATCCTGACGATCCGGGCCACCAGGCCCTGCGACGCACCGGCGAGGGCCAGGACGACGACGGCGAGCGCCACCGCTCCGGCCAGCGCGGCAACCGGCCCGGCCAGCCGACGCGCCCGGGCCCACCACCACCGGCCGGCGGACTGCCTGGAGGCGACCCGGCTCCGGGCCGCGGCGAACCCGGCCACGAGGCAGAAGAGCCCGAGCGTCTGCAGCAGCCAGCTCGCCGGTGCCAGCTCCGGCATCGTGCGCAGCGGGCTGTCCAGGCGGACCGCACCGGTGACCTGGTCGGGGGCGAGCGGCGCCGTCACGAGCCAGTGCCCGAGGACGATCCCGAGCACCGCTCCCCCACGGAGCACGTCGAGGCCCGGGTCACGGGCGGGCGCCGTCACGGGTGCACCGCCGGGGTGCGGCCGAGCACGACGTCGGCGAGCCCGGCCACGGCTGCCGAGCCCGGCCGGAAGTAGCCGTCGTGCCCGGCGGTCCCGCCGACCGGCAGCGCGCGGGCGCCGAAGGAGGGCGAGGTGGGGTCGGTCCCGTGGCCCAGGTCGCCGATCCGCACCGACGGGACACGGCCGATCCAGTCCCCCGCGGTCCGGGCCGCCCAGACCCGTGCGGACGTGCCCAGCTCGGCGACCGAGGAGGCCCGGGCGCCGGGGCTGCCGAGCAGGACCAGGTCGTCGGCGGGCAGCTCACCGGCCGCGAGGGCCACGACCACCGCGCCGTAGCTGTGCCCGATCACGGTGAGGTGCCCCGCGCGCGGCAGGTCGTCGAGGAACCGGACCAGCGCCGCCGCTCCCGCGCGGGCCAGCCGGCCGGTGGCCGCGTCGAGCGAGAGCCCCTCGGGAGTCACGTAGCCGACCCAGACCACGACCGCCACGTCCTCACCGGCCGCGTCCGCGAGCGCGGCGGCCCAGCCCAGGGGCCGGCGGCCGGGATCGCTCCGGCTGGCGATCCGGGCCAGGTCGATGTCGGCGCCCGGGACCAGGACGGCGACGTGCGCGGCGGTGGCGGGGTCGCCGATCGCGACGACGGCCAGACCGCGTCCGGCCGGATCGCAGCCGAGCACCCGGGCGGGCGCGACCCGTTCGGCGAGCTCGGCGGCGCACCGGGGATCGGGTCCGAGGCGGGACGGCACGGCCGCGTCGGCGGGCCCGACGAGCAGCACGGAGGCGAGGCAGAGCGCGGCCGACCGGGCCGCCCAGCGCATGATCACGGCACCCGACGCTAGGCACACGGCGTGGTCGGGTCGTCACACCCGGGAGCCGTTCGGCGGGCATACCGGGGTACTCAGCTGCCGGGGGTAACCAGCCCGCTCTCGTACGCGAGGACGACGGCCTGGGCGCGATCGCGCAGCCCCAGCTTGGTGAAGATCCGGCTCACGTGGGTCTTCACGGTCTGCTCGGCGAGGAAGAGGTGCGCCGCGATCTCGGCGTTGCTCTCACCGCGGGCGACGTGGCCCAGCACCTCCGCCTCGCGCTCGGTCAGCACGTCCAGACGCACCGGGCGGTTCCCGGCCTCGCGAACGGCGCGCGCCGCCACGAAGTCGGCGATCAGCCGCCGGGTCACCGCGGGCGCCAGCAGGGCGTCCCCCGACGCCACCACCCGCACCGCGTGCAGCAGCTCGGCCGCCGTCGCCTGCTTGAGGAGGAAGCCGCTCGCGCCGGCCCGCAGCGCGTCGTAGACGTAGTCGTCGAGGTCGAACGTGGTCAGGACGATCACCCGGGGCGCGTCGTCCGAGGGCGGGTCGAGCAGCGCCCGCGTCGCCTCCAGCCCGTCCAGCACCGGCATGCGGACGTCCATGAGCACGACGTCGGGCGCCTTCCCGGCCGCCCGCAGCTCGCCGTGCAGCCGCAGCGCCGCCGCGCCGTCGCCGGCCGTGCCGACGACCTCGATGTCCGGCTGCGCGGCGAGCAGGGCCGCGAAGCCCTCGCGGACCATGTCCTGGTCGTCGACCAGCAGGACGCGGATCACCGTTCTCCCCCGGCTCCGAGCGGCAGCCGGGCGGCGACCCGGAAGCCCCCGTCGGCCAGCGGCCCGGCGTCCAGCCGGCCGGCGTGCACCTCGACGCGCTCCCGCATGCCCTGCAGGCCCAGACCGGCACCCGCCCGTCCGGGGGCGGCGCCGGGGCCGTTGGTCACCTCGAGGACCAGGTCGTCCGCGTCCCGGACGACGCGGACCCGCACCGCCGAGCCCGGCGCGTGCTGCGCGGCGTTGGCGACCGCCTGCTGCACGACGCGGAAGGCGGTCAGGCCCACGAGATCCGGCACGACGACCGGTTCGACGTCCCACTCCAGGTCGGTGCCGGCGGCCCGGACGGCGGCGAGCAGCCCGGGCAGCGTGCCCAGGCCCGGCTGCGGCGCGCGCTCGGCCGACTGGTCGTCGGAGCGGAGGACGCCGAGCAGTCGCTGGAGCTCGGTGAGGGCCTCGCGCGCCGTGCCGGCGATCTCGGCCAGCTCACCGGCCGCGGGCTCCGGGAGGGGTGCCAGCCGGTAGGGCGCCGTCTCGCAGCGCACGGCGATCAGCGACAGGTGGTGGGCGACGACGTCGTGCATCTCCCGGGCGATGCGGGCCCGTTCGGCGAGCGCTCCGCGCGCGGCCTGCGTCTCGGCAGCCCTGACCTGCTCCGCGGCCAGATCGCGGCCGGCCCGCTGGCGGGCGCCCAGGCTGGCGCCCACCACGAGCGGGACACCGACGCCGAGGAGCGCGGGGACGAAGGTGAGCGGCGGGGTCCACGGCGACCACCCCGGCAGCGTGAGCACGACGAGCAGCGACAGCGCGCCGACGACGAGCGTGGCGCGCGGCGGGACCGCCCAGGCCGCGGCGAAGAGCACGGGGCACCAGAAGCACCACTGCCAGGGTTCGAGCAGCGGGACGTCCCCGCCTCCGCCCTGGATCAGGAACGGGGTGGCGACGAGCCAGATCGTGGACAACCGCCACCCGTCCAGCGGGCGGTACAGGGCCAGGACCACGGCGATCGGCAGGGGCAGGAGCAGCAGGAACGCCACCCCGCCGTTCGCCCGGCCGCTGTCGTTGATCACTCCGCCGGCGGCGACGATCGCCACCACGAGCGCGTAGCCGGCGACGGCTCCCAGCAGCCACCGGTCCAGCCGCCGCACGCCGGTCCGCCACGGCGGGTCGGTCGGGCCCGGGGACGTCCACAGCACCTCGGCGACGGCCCGCCCTGCCGTGGCGACGGGGGCGGCCTGACCTGCGGCTTCCGGGTACGCGGTCGGCACCCGACGACCCTAGGAGGCCGCGCCGGTCCCGTGCGTCACCCTGGGGTAGCACTCCGGGCGGGCACCCCCTACCCCGGTCAGCGTGCCGAGAGGGCCAGCCGCACCCCGAAGCCGACCAGCGCCGTCCCCGTGACGCCGTCGATCGCCCGGACGGTGCCGGGGCGGCGGAGCCAGCGGCTGAACAGCGACGCCAGTCCGATCAGCAGCGCGAACCACGCGACGGACAGCACCGCGTGCACACCGGCGAGCAGCAGCCCGACCAGCAGCGGATCGCTGCCGGGGGGAAGGAACTGCGGCAGGAGCGCGGCGTAGAAGACGCCGACCTTGGGGTTGAGCAGGTTCGTCGTGAGCCCGAGGCGCGCCGCCCGCCAGGCCGACCCGCCGTCGGCACCCAGATGCGCGGCCCCGGCCCGCGTCGGGCGCGCCGCGCGGGCGAGCAGCCGGACGCCGAACCAGACGAGGTAGGCCGCACCCGCCCAGCGGAGGGCGTCGTAGGCGAGCTCGGACGCGGTGAGGAGCGCCGAGACGCCGACCGCCGCGGCGGCGCCCCACACGAACAGGCCGGCGACGATCCCGGCGGCGGTGGCGGCCGCCTCCCGCCGGCTCCGGGTCAGCGCGGCGCGCAGCACCAGGGCGGTGTCCAGGCCGGGCGTCACCGTCAGAGCGGCGGCGACGAGCGCGAATCCCAGCACAGCGCTCCCCACGGTCACCCGGCCATCTTCCACGGCGCACCGGGAGAGCGGGACCACGCCGGCCCGCTCTGCGCGCCGCCCGCCGCCCGGCGAGGATCAGCCGGTGACACCGACACCGACCACCGACGAGTGGGGCATCGACGCCAGCTGGCTGGACGCACTGGACGAGGAGCACGAGGTCGCGCAGGCGACCATCGACCGGCTGCGGGAGGTCATCGGGCAGCCACCGGCCGACCTCGAGGAGCGCGCGCCGATCGTCGCCCGTCCCGGCGACGTGCTGGAGATCGACGAGGCCGACGTCGTCTGCGAGGACGGCGAGGTGCGCCACGTGGACGGCGAGCTGCCCGAGGACTTCCCCCTGGGCTACCACTGGCTGCAGACCCCGGAGGGGCGCCGCCGCCGGCTCATCGTCTCCCCCGGCCGCTGCTGGGTGCCCGAGGACCGCCGCTGGGGCTGGGCGGTGCAGCTGTACGCGACGCGCAGCCGGGACAGCTGGGGCATCGGCGACCTGGCCGACCTGCGCGCGGTCCGCCGGATGGCGGCCGAGCAGGGCGCCGGCTTCCTGCTGATCAACCCCCTGCACGCCGTCGCCCCGACCGCCGGTCAGGAGGCCAGCCCCTACCTGCCGGCCACCCGCCGGTTCCGCAACCCGCTGTACCTGCGGGTCTCCGAGGTCCCCGGTGCCGAGGGCGTCGACCTCGAGGAGGACGCCGGCCGCGCGCTGTCCGACGGCCCGCTGATCGACCGCGACGCGATCTGGGCGCGCAAGCGCGAGGTCCTCATGCGGATCTTCTTCGCCCACGGCGGCGGCGAGGCGTTCGCCCGGTGGCGCGAGGAGCAGGGTCGGACGCTGCAGGACTGGGCGACCTGGGCGGCGATCGTCGAGGAGCACGGCGGCGACTGGCACACCTGGCCCGAGGAGCTGCGCCGCCCGGAGAGCCCGGAGCTCGCCGAGTACGTCCAGCAGCACGGCGCCGTCGTCGCCTTCCACGCCTGGCTGCAGTGGGCGCTGGACCTGCAACTCACCGCGGCGACCGGGGACATGACCGTCATCCAGGACCTGCCGATCGGGTTCGCCGGCGGTGGCGCCGACGCGTGGGCCTGGCAGGACGCGCTGGCCGAGGGCGTCAGCGTGGGCGCGCCGCCGGACGCGTTCAACAGCCAGGGGCAGGACTGGGGCTCCCCGCCGCTGATCCCGTGGCGGCTGCGCGACGCCGACTACGAGCCGTTCATCCAGTCGATCCGGGCGACAATGGCCGGTGCCGGCGGGCTGCGCATCGACCACGTCATGGGGCTGTTCCGGCTCTGGTGGGTGCCGTCGGACGGCAGCGCCGCCGAGGGCGCCTACGTCCGCTACCCCTCCGAGGACCTGCTCGACATCGTCGCGCTGGAGAGCCACCGGGCGCAGGCCCTCGTCGTCGGCGAGGACCTCGGCACCGTCGAGGAGGGCGTCCGGGAGGCCATGGCCGAGCACGGCGTGCTCTCCTACCGGCTGCTCTGGTTCGAGGACGACGACCCCGCCGAGTGGCCCGCCGAGGCGATGGCCGCGATCACCACGCACGACCTCCCGACGGTGGCGGGGCTGTGGACCGGCGAGGACGTCGAGGAGCAGCGCGAGCACGGCACGGGCACCGACGAGGAGCTCGAGCGGGGCCGGACCTCGCTGCTGGAGCACCTGCCGGGCCTGGAGGAGGGCGCGTCCCCCGAGGACGCCGTGACGCGGGCGCACGAGCTGCTGGCGCGGGCGCCGTCCACCCTGCTATCGGCCACCCTGGACGACGCGCTCGGGGAGATCCGCCGGCCCAACATGCCGGGGACGACGGACCGGCCGAACTGGTCGCTCCCCCTGCCGGTGCCCGTCGAGGAGCTCGCGGACCACCCGCTCCTGCAGAAGGTCGCCGCCACCCTCGCCGCCGGGATGGCCGGGCGCGGCTGACGCCCGGAACGCGACCGGCGCGGGCACCTCCTGACGAGGTGCCCGCGCCGGCGCGGTTCAGGTGCGGGGACGGATCAGGACTCGACGCCCTCCTGCTCCTGGGAGCCCTTGCCGCGTCCCTGGTTCAGGACGTCGGCCCCCGGGCCGCCGATCAGCCGGTCCTCCCCGTTGGCGCCGTCGAGGAGGTCGTCCTCGAAGCCGCCGCTGAGGACGTCGTCGCCGTTGTCACCGGAGAGCCGGTCCTTCCCGGAACCGCCGCAGATGACGTCGTCGCCGTTGCCGCCGGTGATGACGTCGTCGCCACCGAGACCCATGATCACGTCCCGGCCGTTGGTGCCCTTGAGGACGTCGGCGCGGTTCGTGCCCGTGATGGTCGGCAGCAGGCCCTGGCAGCGCTCCTCCAGGTCGATGCCGAGGACGAGCGGGTCGTGGTCGCTGGAGCGGTACGGGTCCGGCGCGTAGAGCGCCGCGTCGCCGTCGTACTGGTAGGCGGAGGACTCGACCGCGTTGATGTTCCAGTGCGCCAGCCCGGTCACCTTGTGCCGGAGCTCCGCGGTGGCGAGCGCGTGGTCGAGCGAGCCGGACAGCGCGTCGAAGACGTAGCTGTAGCGGCCCGGGTCGAACTCCTCACCCAGGTCGCCGTAGCCCGCCTCGGCCAGTTCGACGATCGGGTCCTCCTGGGTGTAGGCGTTGAAGTCGCCCATCAGGACGACGTCGTGGTCGCCGGTCGACTCCTGCAGCACGTCCGCGAAAGCGGCGAGCGACTCGGCCTGCGCGACTCGGGCGACGTTCCAGTTGCCCTGCCCGTAGTCGTTGTTCGGGTCGCCCTCGATTGGGTCACCGTTCTCGTCCTCGGGCGGGCTGCCCTTCGACTTGAAGTGGTTGGCCACGACCGTGAAGGCGTCACCGTCCTTCACGAAGGTCTGCGCCTGAGGCTCGCGGGCGTTGAACCAGACGTCCTCGTCGGCCAGGCCGACCGGGTCGCCGACGGGTTGCACGACATCGTGGCGGTAGATGATCGCGCTGCGGATCACGTCCCGGTCGACCTCGTACAGCTCGTCGGGGAGCGGCACGTAGCTCCAGACCTGCGAACCCTCCGCGGTGTTGAGCCGCGTCACCAGGTCGGCCAGCGCACCGTCGGCGTTGCCGCGCGAATGGCCGGTGGAGTCGGTGTCCTCGATCTCCATGAGCGTGACGACGTCGGCGTCCAGTGCCTGGATGGCGGGGACGATCTTCGCTGCCTGCTCCTCGAGCTCCGCCTGGTTCGGCGCACCCCGGCTCTCCGGGCCGAAGGAGATGAAGTAGTTCAGCACGTTGAAGGCAGCGATCTGCACGTCGCCACCGACCTCGTCGGGCTCACTGACGTCCGAGCGGGTGTTCTGCGGCGCGAAGGTGCCGTCAGCGGTGCCGTCGGCCGGCTGCAGCCGCCAGTCGCCGAACCCGAAGCCCAGCACCGTCGGCTCGGTGAAGGTGACGGTGTCACCGACGCGGACGGGCGTCGCCGGCGACAGGTAGGGGCGGTTGGTGACCGAGAGGGTGGCGTTCGACGCGTCGTCGAGGACGATCTGCCGCAGGGCGTTGTCCTCCGCGACCGCGGCCGCCGCGGCGGTGCCCGGACGCGCCAGCTCGGTGGGCTGGACGAGCACCCGGTCGGCCGCCAGCATCAGCTCGCCGTATCGGGCCAGCGTGAAGACCTCGCTGACGACGAGGCTGCTGTCGGGCGTGACGCGCATCCCCTCGAACGGCTCGCGCTCGGCGGCGGTCGCGGGGAGGTCGAGGAGGACGGGCTTGGGCAGATCGGCCGCGTCGCCGTCCTCGCACACCGCGACGTCCTCGCGCGAGGTGATCTGCGTCTGGCCGAAGTTCTCCCGGACACCGCCGGTGACCGCGACGGTGTCGCCGAGATCCACCGCGATGCCCGACTCGATGAAGATGCCGTCGGAGGTCGCGGCGTCCCCGTCACCGTCCGGGCTCTGCAGGTAGAACCCGGACAGGCCCGGGGTGTCCCCGACCACGACGCCGCGGACGGTCACCTGCTGGCCGGGCAGGGGCGTGCTCGCGCCACTGCCCTGCACCTGGCCGATCTCGTGCGTGGGATCGACGTCGCAGGAGTCGGGAGCCTCGAAGGTGGGGTTGACCTGGTTCCGCGTGTTCGGTGCCGGCGGGTACCACGCGCCGGCACCGGCTGCGTCGAAGCGGAGGGAGAGGGACAGCCCGTCCGGCTCGGTGCCGGCCTCGGCGACGCCGACGTCGACGCTCGTGCGGCCGGCCGCGGGACCGTTGCTGGCGGTGAACGTGCCCTCGTAGGAGAGGAACTCGAGGACCTTGCCGTCCTGGACCAGCGCCAGCCCGTCGGGCGCCCCGTTCTGCGCGCCGACCGCGTTGCCCGAGATCGCGATCGGGGCGTCGGCGGGAGCGGTGACCGACGGGAACGTGACCAGGGGTGTGTACGACGCGCCGCCGTTGCCGTTGTAGAGGACGACCGAGAGGCCCTGGGACGTGGTCCCGGCCGGCAGCGTCACCTCGACGAACTCGCCGGCATCCGCGCCGTCGTCGTCGTAGTGGAACTCGGAGATGTAGGGGGTCGTGGGCGGCGCGGCCTGCGCGAGGGCAGGCAGGCCCACGACCGCCACGGAGGCGGCGAGGGTGCCGAGAGCAGTGCGGCGCGCGAGAACGCGCGGACTGCCGAGTCGTGCGAGCACAGGGGTCCTTTCGGACGGACAGTGAGGACACGGCGACGCTAGGTACGCCGGATGAACGACGGCGCGACGTTATGTGACGGGGACGTCACAGAAAAGCCTCCATCTCGGATGCCCCGGACTGCCGGGCGACACGCAGTGACGACATGCGGCGACACGCCGGGAGTCGAACAGACGTTCGACGTGCGTGCGAGACTTCCGACGTGGCCGGCGGCATGACTCCAGGACGCGGCGGGCGCTCCCTCGGCGAGCGGGCGGCCGCGTCCGGCGTCCGAACCGACGCACCGGCGCCGGCGGCCGGGCCGTCGTACGCGGCGGCCGGCGACGGTGGCGAGGGGCGGCACTGCTGGGTGCACGACCCGCCCGACGCCCCGGGCATCTGGCCGGGCCTGCTGGTCGAGTGGCGGCAGCGCGGCGGCGGCTGGCAGGGCCGCGTCGCCTACACGGTCACCGGGCCGCACGGGCCCGCGCTGGTGGAGACCTGGCTGCCCGCGGCCCGGCTCGAACCGCGCTGAGGGCCGGATCACGGGATTACCCCGAGCCCCCCACGGCTATGGCCCCGGTGCAGACGATCACTCCACACGGACGGAGCACCGATGACCGGCCCGCACGACACCCCCAGCCTCGACGACGTCATCCAGCCCGAGGAGAACGTCACCCGGGACCGCACCCAGCACGCCAAGGACCCGCACCCGGACGACGAGGTGCTCGAGCACCGCACCGAGCAGGAGCGGCAGGCGGTCGGTTCCGACGACGCCGACCCGGCCGGTGCCGAGTTCCACTCCGCCACCGACTGACGCGCCACCGACTGAGCGAGGACCGGCCCGGCAGGCGGGCGTCCCGGCTGTCCGTCGGCGACGTCGCCTGCTGGGTGCTCAAGACCAGCCGCCCGCCCGAGCAGATCGCGCCCGGCTGGGCCGCTCCGGATCCGCAGCAGCTGGACCGGTGCGTCCGCCGCTCGTACCGCCTGGACCTGATCGCACCCGGCCAGCCGTGCCTGCTGTGGCTCAGCGGCCCGGACCGGCCCGGCGTGCACGCGCTGGGCGAGGTGACCGACAGCGTCGAGGAGCGGGCGGACGGACCCGTTCTGCACGTGCGCCTGGCTCTCCTCGACCGGCACGTCCCGCGGGCGGAGCTGCTCGCCGACCGACGCATGCGCGACGCCGAGGTGCTGCGGATGCCCGCGGGCAGCAACCCCTCGTGGCTGTCGGCGGCGCAGTTCGCCGCCGTCCTGGACCGGACGGACCGGGACGGCCTGGGACGATGGGCGCCGTGAACCGGAACCGCCTGCGCTGGGGCGCGATCGCCTGGATCCTGACCCTGCAGTTCTTCGTCCTCGAGGCGCTCGCGCAGGCCCGCTTCGAGGGGTCCTACAGCCGCGCCGACGACGTCATCAGCGCGCTCGGGGCCGCCGACTCCGCCGGCCGCGCGCTGATGAACGCGTCGTTCGTCGTGCAGGCGGCCCTGATCCTGGCCGGGGCGCTGCTGCTCCGGCCCGCGCTGGTGCGAGGTGCCGCGCAGGTGGCGCCGGTCCTGCTCGGTGCCGCCGCGGCCGGGGTGCTGCTGGTCGGCGTCTTCCCGACCGACGGCAACTCCACGATGCACTCGATCGGCGCCGTCCTGTACCTGGTCGGCGGCGGCCTCGGACTCATCGCGCTGGCCTACGCCGTTCGTCCGCGCTCGGAGGCGCTCGGGACGGCGCTCGCCCTGCTCGGAGTGATCGCCACCGCCGCGACGGTCTTCTTCACGACCGGCGTCACCCAGTACCTCGGCGAGGGCGGCACGGAGCGGGTGGCCGCCTACCCCCTGCCGCTGGGGCTGGCGCTGGCCGGGGCCGCCCTCTGGCGCATGGGCCCGCCGGCGGGCGAGGCCGCCGACGAGGAGGCCCCTCGACTCAGCCGGCGCGAGGAACGGGAGCAGGCGCGCGCTGAGAGGGCCGCGCGCGCCGCGGAGCGCGACGCGGCCCTGGAGGCGGCCGCCCGCCGCCGCGCCGAGGCGCACCCGGACGACGAGCTCGAGGACCCCTGGGCGGGCAGCGGCCGCCGCGACTGAGCCCGCTCGGTCAGCCCGCCGGCTCGAACCGCAGCACGTCCGACACCGGCCGACGGCCGCTGACCGCCGCCGACGCCTCCTCCGGCGGGTACCCCATCCGGAGCAGCATCTGCGGGTGCCCGACCAGGGAGAGGCGGGACTGGAGCCGGGTCCGGGTGGCCGGCCAGTCCAGCGCCTGGGTGAGCGGGGAGGCGGCCACGCCCCCGGCGGTCGCGATGAGCAGCAGCCGACCCAGCGCCCTTCCGGACTGCAGCCAGGCGTAGCGATCGTCGCCGCCGGTCCCCAGCAGGACGACGGTGGGCCGCTCCACGTCCGGCGGCGGCGCGTCCGGGTCGCCGGCCTCGAGGAAGTCGTGCTGCTCGCGCTGGCCGACGACGAAGTCGCGGATCAGCCAGTTCGAGGGGCGGGCGTGCGGGTCACCGCTGGGCACCGCCTCGACGGGCACGCCGTCGACGGCCCCGGGGTCGGTGCGCAGCCACCGCTCCAGCTCCTCGCGGTAGGCCGGGTCGCCCTGCTCCATCTCCTCCGCGCGGGAGATGAGGAAGACGGTGGCCACCTCCTCCTCGGACCGGGTGATCGGCTTCACCCACGTGTCGAAGACCCCGGCCTCCTGCTGGAGCCGGTCCACCAGCTCGGTGGGCACCGCCCGCGGCTCGAAGGCGGCCCGCACGGTGTGCCGCCGCTCGATCGCGCCGGCCAGCTCGCCGTCCTCCGCCGTCGGCTCGCGCCTGCCGGTCACCGTGATGGTCGCCAGGTGGTCGGGATCGGCGTCGTCGGTCAGCAGGTCGACCTCGCCGTCGTAGCCGGCCGCCGAGAGCGCCACCACCGCGAACTCGACCGCGCTGCCGCAGCTGATCACCTGCTGCCGGTGGGTGGGGTCGAGCACCGGGAGGGCGCGCTCGGTGTCCAGGTAGACGTCCAGCCGGTCCGGCGTCGCGAGGAAGCGCCACGGCTGCGTGTTGTGGATCGACGGCGCCCGTGTGGCGGCGGCGACCACCTGCGCCCAGTCCTGCTCCTGCACGCTGACCTCCCGGCTCGGCCCGTGCACCCTGCACGGTTCGGAACGTGGTCCCTGCCTACCCCATCCTCGCCGCGCACCGCGCACCGCGGTCCCGTCCCAGGGCCGAGACGCTGCGCACAGCGCGGCTCCTGGCCAGGATGGGGGCATGAGCAGCTCCCCGGGGCAGCCCGGCGCGACGATGCAGACCATCCCGACCGACGAGTGCTACCGGCTGCTGGCCACGCACGAGATCGGGCGGATCGGCGTCAACGCCGAGCACTATCCGCTGATCCTGCCGGTCAACTACGCCGTCGACGGCACGACGCTGGTCATCCGGACGCGGCCAGGCACCATCCTGCGGGCCGCCAGCCACGCCAACGTGACGTTCGAGGTGGACGAGATCGACCGGGAGACGCGCAGCGGCTGGAGCGTGCTCGTGCGCGGGCAGGCCGAGGAGGTCGGTGACGAGCACCGCGCGGAGCTGGTGGAGCGCACCCGTGCGACCGGTGTGCAGCCGTGGGCTCCCGGTGAGCACGGCAGCTGGCTGCGGCTGATCGCCCACGACGTCTCCGGACGCCGGATCGTGCCCGGCGAGCTGCCCCCGGCCGTCGACCCGCGCGCCTACCTCTGACCTCAGACGGTCGGGCCGGCCTCCTGCGCCACCGGCACCGGGGGACGGACCCGGTCGCGGCGGCGCGAGAGCGCGACACCGGCGAGGCAGACCGCTCCACCGACGAACGCGAGCGCCGGCGGCACCTCGTCGAGCAGCAGCCAGCCCAGCACGATCACCAGCGGCGGGACCAGGTACGTGGTGACCCCGAGCTTCCCGGCGTCCATCCGGCTGAGCGCGTAGGCCCAGGTGCTGAACGCCAGGGCCGTCGGCACCGCGCCGAGGTAGACCATGCCGAGGACCGAGCCGGCCGGTGCCGACCCGAGGTCGTCGACGAGCGCGCCGGCCCAGGGCAGCGTGCAGACCGCGCCGGTGGCGCAGGCCATGAACGTGACCTGCAGGCCGGGCAGCCGGCGCAGCAGGGGCTTCTGCGCCACCACGCCGGCGGCGTAGGTCACCGCGGCGACGACGCAGAGAACCACGCCGAGGATGTCGGTCTCCGCGCTCCGTGTTGCCAGCCCGATGAGCACCACCCCGGCGAAAGCGACCGTGATCCCGGCGACCAGCCAGCGCGGGAAGCCCTCGCCGAGCAGCAGGCCCGCGAAGACGGCGATCAGGATCGGCCCGATGTTGACCAGCATCGCCGTCGTCCCGGCGTCCAGGTGCTGCTCGGCCGCGTTCAGCGCGACGTTGTAGATGCCGAACCAGCCGATGCCGCAGACGGCCAGCAGCCCCCACTCGCGGCCCTGCGGCCGGACCCAGCCGCGGCCGAGCAGGAGCAGGCCCAGCACCGCCGTGCCGACCAGCAGGCGGCCCAGCGCCAGCGCCCCGGGTGAGAGGTCCTCCCCCACCCCGCGGATGGCGACGAAGGCCGAGGCCCACGCCAGCACGGTGACGACGACCGCCGCGATCGTGCGGCCGTCCGGTGGGGCCGCGGACAGGGCACGGACGGGGCTCTGGATGCTCACGGAGGGACAGTAGGTGCTGGGTAGGACGGTTCTCCGGCGCTTTTCGGACGCCGCGTGCCGAGGACCGTCCCGTTGCGGGAAGTGGCAGGGACGACGCGGTCGCCGTCAGCCGTGCAGGTTCTGCCCGTAGGTCCGGGTGCCCCGCTCGCCACCACTGGGCACCGCCGCGCCGTCGCGGAAGGCCGCGCCCAGCTTGCCGGGCACGGGCGTCGCCACCACGTGCGCGCCGGGGGCGCGGGCCGCGGCCCAGGCCCGGGCGAGGTCGGCGGCGGAGAGGTCCTCGGGGCCGCCGTACTCGACGACGCCGCCCGACGGCGGGCGCCCGACGACGTCGGCGACGTGCTGCGCGACTTCCCCGACGTCGACCGGCTGCACGCGCCACCCCATCGGGACGGGCAGCACGGGGCCACGGCGGGCTGTCTCGAGCAGCCCGTCGACGACCTCGTGGAACTGGGTGACCCGCAGCAGCGTCACCGGCAGCCCGGAAGCCAGCAGCACCTGCTCGGCGGCGAACTTCGCGCGGTAGTAGCCGTACGGGATGCGGTCCACGCCGACGCAGGACACGTAGACCAGGTGCCGGAGCCGGTCCCGGTCCACGGCCTGCACCAGGCGGCGGGTCCCGGCGACGTCGACCTGCCAGGGGTCGCCCTGCGGATCGCTCGCCGCGTGCACCACGACTTCGGCGCCGGCCAGCGCGAGGTCGAGGTCGTGGCCCGTGGCGAGGTCACCCCTGACGCCGCCCGGTCCGGTGCCCCGGCGCGACATCAGCTTCACCGCGTGGCCCGCCTGCTGGAGCGGCCCGGCCAGCCGCTGCCCGAGCCGTCCCGTTCCGCCGGTCACCAGTACGTCCATGTCGTGCAGTCTGGTCCGATCGGGTGGCGCGGCGGGTCGTGACCCAGCCTTATCTCACACAAGAGATAACGTCTGTGGTCGTGACGCTCACCGATCCCACGACCGACACGGCCATGCGGCGCATCGGGTCGCTGGTCCGCGACGCCCGGCGCCATCACGGCCTCACGCAGCAGCAGCTCGCCGAGCGCCTGGGCACCAGCCAGAGCGCCGTCGCCCGCATCGAGCAGGGCAACCAGAACCTCACCCTGGAGCTTCTGGGCCGCCTGTCCGCGGCGCTGGAGAGCGAGCTCATCAGCCTGGGGCCGACCGGGCCCACGCACCTCCGGGTCGCCGGCGGTCACCCCCTGCGCGGCAGCGTCGCGGTGAAGTCGTCCAAGAACGCCGCCGTCGCCCTGCTCTGCGCCTCGCTGCTCAACCGCGGCCGGACGACGCTGCGCAACGTGGCCCGGATCGTCGAGGTCGAGCGGATCCTCGACGTGCTGCGCTCCATCGGCGTCTCCGCCGTCTGGGACGCCTCCGGGCACGACCTCACCCTCGTCGTCCCCGACGAGCTGGACCTGGCCGCCATCGACGCCGACGCCGCGCGTCGGACCCGCAGCATCATCATGTTCCTGGGGCCGCTGCTGCACCGGGCGGACACCTTCGAGCTGCCCTACGCCGGCGGCTGCGACCTGGGCACCCGGACCGTGCAGCCGCACATGATCGCGCTCCGCCCGTTCGGCCTGGAGGTCGAGGCCCGGGCCGGCGAGTACCACGCGACGGTGCAGCAGAACGGTGCCCCGCGGCGGGCCATCGTGCTGACCGAGCGCGGGGACACCGTCACCGAGAACGCGCTCCTGGCCGCCGCGCGCACCGACGGCACGACCGTCATCCGCAACGCGAGCTCGAACTACATGGTCCAGGACCTGTGCCTCTACCTGGAGCTGCTCGGCGTCGGCATCGAGGGCCTGGGGACGACGACGCTCGTCGTCCACGGCAAGCCGGTGCTCGACGCCGACGTGGACTACACGATCAGCGAGGACCCGGTCGAGGCGATGAGCCTGCTGACCGCCGGCATCGTCACCGGCTCGGAGCTGACCGTGCAGCGGGCGCCGATCGACTTCCTGGAGATCGAGCTCGCCGTGCTGGCCGAGATGGGGCTGCAGTACGACCTCTCCCCCGAGTACCTGGCCGACAACGGCCACACCCGGCTGTCCGACATCACCATCCGGCCGTCGGTGCTGCACGCGCCGATCGACAAGATCCACCCGATGCCGTTCCCGGGTCTCAACATCGACAACCTGCCGTTCTTCGCCGTGATCGCGGCGCAGGCGAGCGGCTCGACGCTGATCCACGACTGGGTCTACGACAACCGCGCCATCCACCTGTCGGACCTGACGCGCCTCGGCGCCGACGTACGGCTCATGGACCCGCACCGCGTGCTGGTGAACGGCCCGACCCGCTGGTCGAGCGCCGAGGTCGTCTGCCCGCCGGCGCTGCGGCCCGCGGTGGTCATCCTGCTGGCCATGCTGGCGGCGAAGGGCACGTCGGTCCTGCGGAACGTCGACATCATCGCCCGCGGCTACGAGCACCTCTACGAGCGGCTGGTGGAGATGGGCGCCCACATCGAGGTCTTCCACGACTGACCCGATCGCGGTCCACGCGTCTCGCGCTAGTCGAGCGTGACGCCGAAGCCGTGCAGGGCCAGCCGCACGAGTACAGGTCCGGGGCGGAGCAGGTCGGCGACCCGTTCGGCGCTGACCGCCTCCAGGTCGGCCAGCCGGACGACGTAGGCGGCCTCGCCCTGGAGCCGCGCGGCGTGCAGCGCCGCGGTGTTCGCCCAGACCTTGCGTCGCGCCTCGCGCAGGAACAACCGGCTGGCCTGCCGGTTCACCGGCGCCAGGAGGCGGTCCAGCGGGGTGCGCCGGCCTCCCGCACGCTGCAGCGCGAGGTCCTCCTCCCCCACCCGGGCGGCCAGGACGTCGTCGATCCGCTCGTGGTCGCGCCGGCGGCGCTCGAGCAGGGCCGACGAGCCGAAGTCCTCGGGCGGGATGACGGCGATGAGCGACTGCGGCAGGTCGAAGTTGATGTGCGCGTTCATGCCCAGCAGCACGTGCGCCTCCGGAGGCAGACCCGGATCGGCGCCGAAGGCGCGGCGCCACGGCGCCGGGACCTCCTCCGGTCGCTTGCGGTGCAGCTCCAGGGCGTCGAGGTAGAAGCCCGCGAAGTCGACGTCCCACAGCACGACCCACGCCGGGTCCTCGAACCGCCCGGCCGCCAGGGCGGCGCCGACCGCTCGCGTGGTGCGCAGGTAGGTGCCGAGGAAGAAGCGCGCCGGGTCGCCGGCCCCTTCCAGCGACTCCAGCAGCTGCTCCATGCGGAGGACGAGCGCGTCCACGCCCCCTACCACGGCAGCGGTCCCCGGCCGGTTCGTCGCCTGCGTCAGAGCAGCGAGTCGAGGCCGTCGTCGGTCGGCAGGGCCAGCCCGCTCTCGATCGGCGGCCGGTGCGGCTGGTCCAGCCCGCGCATGCGCGCCGCGTGCAGGGCCAGGAGCAGGTTCAGCCGCAGGGTCGGGTCGGTGGTGAAAGGCCCGAGCAGCCGCTCCAGCTTCCCGATCCGGTAGCGCATCGTGTTGTAGTGGAAGTGCAGCCGGCGCGCGGACTCCGCGACGTTCAGGTTGGTCTCCAGGAGCACCCGGAGCGTCTCCCGCAGGTCGGCCGAGTCGGGGTCGGCGGCGTCGGCCAGCGGGCCGAGCACCTCGTCGACGTAGGTCCGCAGCTCCGTGCTGTCCGGGATGAGCGACAGCAGCCGGAACACCCCGAGCTGGTCGAAGTGCGTGACCGACGAGCCGCCGTGGATCTCCTGGCCGACGCCCAGCGCCCGCTGCGCCTGCCGGTGCGCCTCCGCCAGCGCCGACAGCGAGTCGGCCGGCCGGCCGATGCCGGTGCCGAGCACCCGGCCCACCCGGCGCAGCCGGCCGTTCACCCGTGAGGTGACGGCGGAGACGAGCCCGGACAGCTCCTCCATGGTGCGGCCGTCGAGCGGCAGCAGCGTCACGATCTCGGTGGCCAGCCCCGCGACCGCCGCCCCGGCGACCTCCGGCTCCAGCGCGGCCCGCCAGCCGTCGGCCAGCCGGTCCAGGACGTCGAGGGCCTTGGTCGGGTCGGCCGCGGCGTCCGCGACGGTCTCGGTGGCGGTGACGAGCACCGCGACCGGGCCGTCGAGCCGCCATCCGAAGGAGCGGGTGTAGGCCAGGGTGCGCTCGGTGTGGCCGACCGACCCACCCACCAGCCGGCGGACCAGGTCCCCCTGGAAGCGCAGCTCGACGGAGTGGACGGCCTGGAGGCGGATGACCGACAGGGCGGCGATGACCGCCGCCCGCTCGAGGACACCACCGGCGCCGAGCATCATCGCCCCGCTGCGGTGGACGGCGACCAGCCAGCCGTGCCGCTGCTCGCCGGCCATGATCGGCGCGACGGCGTACTCGCCCACGCCGCCGGGGAGCTCGTGGTGGCCGGGGACCAGCAGGATGCCGTCGGCCGGCGAGAGGTCGGCGTCGGCGAGCACGTCCGCCGGGGTGACGACCGTCTGGTCGGCGCGGACGCCGGAGAGCCGGCGGGACGGCGTCAGCTCGGCGAGGGCGTCGTCCGCGGCGGCGTCGAGCAGCCACAGCCAGTCGGAGATCTCCTCGACGTCGTCGCGAGGGCCGGCGCTGGTGACCACCTCGCGGTCGGGTCCCAGGCCGAGGACCGCGGTGCCCTCGAGCATCACGGCCAGCCGCTGGGTGACCTCGGCGAGCCCGCCCCCGGTGAGGGCGACCTCCATGAACTCGTCGTCCATGCGCGAGGACAGCGCGAGCGCCTGGCCCTGCTTGGTGACGACGGCGCCGAGCACCTCGGAGACGATCTCGTCGAGCCGGACGGTCGCCGGCAGCGCGAGGACGGGCAGCCCGCGGCGCTCGGCCTCGGCCAGCACCTCGCCCGGCACCGGCGCGGGGCCCTCGGTCCGGCGGAAGGCCAGCGCGGCGGTCCCCATGGAGTCCAGCCGCTCCACGAGCGCACGGCAGTTGGCGGGGTCGGCCGGGGGCAGCCGGGCGCCGAGGACGACGAGGACGTCCGGGCCCGCCGCGGCCAGCGGGTCGGCCGGGTCGTCGACGACCATGTGCCGGACGACGCGGCCGAGCCCGGCGCCGCCGGCGGCCACCGACGTGCCCGCGAGGCCGGGGAGCTGCAGCGCCTCCTCGACCGTGAGGCCCATGCGCTCCTGCCAGCTGGTGCGGTCGTCCCGCGTCACCTCGACGCGCGACTCGTCGACAGCCCAGTTACGCCGGAAAGGGATCGACCCGTTACGGTGCGTTGGAGCCACCAGCGAAGCATCACCCTGGGTCACGACACATCCCCCTCTTGTCGCCGTCCAGGTTGCCATACCGCTCGTGCCTGTCAGGAGTCCCTGGACGCCGGGGTCCATTCTTGGCGAGTTCCGCCATAAGACGGCGTGCGACGCGCCGAATAGGTTCGAGACCCGGTCCACCCCGTTCGTCTGGATGGTAGGCCGTCGCCGGACCCCGGTGACCACCGACCCTCCCCCGGCGGACGGACGTGGTCCGGGCCGGGCGGGGGGTACTGGGCGCCTCCCGTCGCCCCACCGCCGAAGGGTCCGCCATGCGCACGATCGACCAGACCTCAGCACCGGGTCGCCACTCGCAGTCGGACGCGCAGACGCGCGGCCGAGCAGCGCGGGCCGGGTTCCCCACGATCCCCCTCCCCCGCGAGTCGGCTCAGGCCACCGCCCGCACCGCCCGGCCCGCCCGCGCGGCCACGGCGGTGCCCTCGGCGGCGAGCACCGGCATCGCCGAGCTGCTGCGCGGGCCGGTCCGGCCCGCCCGCGTGCTCATGAGCCTGCCGGCCGCCGTGTACGTCCACGTCCCGAACGACCGCGGCGGCGACGTCGTCGGCGTGATGACCAGCGACGCCGCGCGCCTGCCGCTGGGCTGCGTGCTGTTCCGGCCGAGCAACGGCCGCCCGCTCGTCGCACTGCCCGCCGGGGCGCCGGCCGAGGTCGGCGGCGGCCGGATCGTCGTCGGCGACCTCGCCGTCAGCGCCGCCGCGTGGTGGAACCCGCGCCCGAAGCTGCCGAGCCTGCGCCCCGCGCTGCTCCCGGAGGGCGTGCGCCAGCTGCGCAACGCGCTCTACGGCGAGGGCGTCCCGCACAGCGCGTTCACCCTGCCCGGCCTGCCCGTCGGGCCCGGCGGGCCGCTCGCCGCCCTCCGGGGCGCGGTCCGGCGTGCCGACCTCGACGCGGCGCTGCGCACGGCCACCCGCCTGATCGGCCTCGGCCCCGGCCTCACCCCCGCCGGCGACGACGTCATGGCCGGCACGATCGCCGGCCTGGTGCTGCTGGGTCACCCGTCGGCGGAGCGCTTCGCCGCGGGCGTCTACGCCCTGGCGGCCGGGCGGACGACGGAGCTGTCCCGGGCCCTCCTGCGGCACGCCGCGTCCGGTCGGGTCAGCGCCGAGTACGCCGCGGTGCTCTACGGCCTGGTGGGCGAGCGCCCGCTGGCGCCGGCGATGGCGGGGCTGCTCGCCACCGGTGCCACCAGCGGCCGCGCGCTGGCCCTGGGCCTGTCGACCGCGATCGACCTCGTGGAGCGGACCGCCCGCCCCCGCTGACCGTCAGTCGAGGTCGAAGGCCAGCAACGGGCCGAGGGCGTCCCACTGGGCGATCCGGCAGCCGTCGGACCGCGACAGCTCGAGGTCGACCGGTTCGCCGTCCCAGCGGCCGATCACCCGTGCCGTCTCCGGCCCGCCGTACTGCTCCGTGCAGACCGCGTCGGCGACGAGCGGCGCGAACGGGTCCCGCATGCCGCTCAGGTGCTCGCAGGCCGCGCCCGCGTCGGGATGGCTGCCCTCGGGGGTGTCACGGCAGCTGAGCGTCCACTCCTGGACCGGCGAGCCGTCGCCCGGGTCGAGGGTGACCTGCAGGTCGTCGTCGGCCTGCGCGATGTCGCCGGCCGCCGTCGAGTCGGCCGGGTCGCCGCCGGCCGCGTCGTCCCCGGGGCCCGTGGCGCAGGCCGACAGGACGGCGACGGAGGCCAGCGCGAGCACGACCGAGCGGCGCACGGTGCCCCTCCTCAGATGCGCGAAGCGTGGATGCTCGTGACCAGGATGGCGCGGGCGCCGAGCTCCCACAGCTCGTCCATCACCCGGTTGGTCTCGGCCTTGGCGACCATGGCGCGGACCGCCGACCAGCCGGGCGTCTGCAGCGGGCTGACCGTCGGCCCCTCGATCCCGGGCGTGACGGCGGTGGCCCGCTCGAGGATGTCGTTGGGGCAGTCGTAGTCGAGCATCACGTACTGGCGGGCCACCAGGACCCCGCGCAGCCGGCGGCGGAGCTGGGCGACGGCCGGGATCTCCTCGGCGCCCTCCCGGCGGACCAGGATCGCCTCGCTGGCGAGGACCGGCTCCCCGATGATCTGCAGCCCGGCGGCCCGCAGCGTCGTCCCCGTCTCCACGACGTCGCAGACGGCGTCCGCGACGCCGAGACGGCAGGCGGTCTCCACCGCGCCGTCGAGCTTCACGACGTCGGCCTTGATCCCCGACTCCTCGAGGTAGCGCTGGAGCAGCACCGGGTACGCGGTGGCGATCCGCTTGCCGGCCAGCTGGTCGATCGCCTCGATGCCCGACTCCACCGGGGCGGCGAAGCGGAAGGAGGACCGGCCGAAGCCCAGCGGCATGACCTCGACGGCGGCGGCGCCCTCGCCGTCGGCGGGCGCGGTCTCGAGCAGCATGTCGCGGCCGGTGATGCCGACGTCGAGCGTGCCGGCCGCGACGTAGACCGCGATGTCGCGAGGGCGCAGGTAGAAGAACTCGGTGTCGTTGTCCGGGTCGTAGACCGCGAGGTCCTTGGTGCTGCGCCGCTGCCGGTAGCCGCTCTCGGCGAGCATCTCGGCCGCGGGCTCGCTCAGGACACCCTTGTTGGGCACGGCGATGCGCAGCACTCGAGGTCTCCTCGGACGTGAGATGACAGGGCGGCCCTCGAGCAGGGACCCGCGGCGCGCGGAGCGTGTCGTGGGGGGCTCGAGGGCCCTTTTTTCAGAGGTGAGCGTAGACGTCCTCGAGCGTCAGACCCCGGGTCAGCATGAGGACCTGCACCCGATAGAGGAGCTGGCTGATCTCCTCCGCCGTCCGCTCGTTGGTCTCGTGCTCGGCGGCCATCCACGACTCGGACGCCTCCTCGACGACCTTCTTGCCCGCGGCGTGCACGCCGTCGCGGACCGCCTGGACCGTCCCCGACGCCGGGTCGGCGGCCGCCACCTTCGCCTGCAGCTCGGCGAACAGCTCGTCGAAGGTCTTCACAGCGCTCCGTCCCGCATGACCCCGGTCGGCGACGCGCTGAAACCGGTCGCGCGTGCCGGCGTGCGGAGCCCGCGCAGCGTCAGCGCGGTGGCGAGCGCGGCGATGGCGGCCTCCCAGCCCTTGTCCTCGGCGGAGCCGGGCAGCCCCGCCCGGTCGCGCGCCTGCTCCTCGGTGTCGCAGGTGAGCACCCCGTTGCCGACCGGCTTGCCGGCGTCCAGGGCGACCCGGGTGAGCCCCGCGGTCACCGCGTCGCAGACGTACTCGAAGTGCGGTGTCCCGCCCCGGACGACCACCCCGAGGGCGACGACGGCGTCGTGCCGCTCGGTCAGCGCCTGGGCGACCACCGGCAGCTCGACCGCACCGGGTGCCCGCACGACGGTGGGGTCGGCGATGCCGCTGGCCTTCGCCGCCTCGACGGCGCGGGCGAGCAGCTGGTCGGTGATCTCGGCGTGCCAGGTGGTGGCCACGATGCCGAGGGTCAGCCCCGCGGCGTCGACCGGCTCGACGACGGGCGCTCCGCTGCCGCTCACGAGGGCTGCTCGTCGACGCGCAGGGGCACGCCGGCCGGGATCGGGTCGGCGGACACCGGCTCGGCGCGGGTGTCCGCCGGACCGGCCTCGGTCTCGGGTTCGATGATGTCGAGCAGGTGGCCCATCCGGTCGCGCTTGGTGCGCAGGTAGGACAGGTTCTCGGCGGTGACCGTGCTGGGCAGCGGCACGCGGCCGAGGACGCGCAGCCCGTAGCCCTCCAGCCCGGCCCGCTTGGCCGGGTTGTTGGTCAGCAGCCGCATCGTGTGCACGCCGAGGTCGACGAGGATCTGCGCGCCGGTGCCGTAGTCGCGGGCGTCGGCGGGCAGGCCGAGGTCGAGGTTGGCGTCGACGGTGTCCACGCCGAGGTCCTGCAGCTGGTAGGCCTGCAGCTTGTGCAGCAGGCCGATCCCGCGGCCCTCGTGCCCGCGGATGTAGAGCACGATGCCGCGCCCCTCCTGGGCGACGGCCGCCAGGGCGGCCTGCAGCTGGGGGCCGCAGTCGCAGCGCAGCGAGCCGAAGACGTCGCCGGTGAGGCACTCGGAGTGCACCCGGACGAGGACGTCCTCGCCGTCGCCGATGTCGCCGTAGACGAAGGCGACGTGCTCGCGCTCGTCGTAGGAGCTGCGGTAGCCGACGGCGGTGAACACGCCGGGGGCCAGCGGGACGGTGGCCTCGGCGACCCGCTCGACCAGCTTGTCGAAGCGCTTCCGGTAGGCGATCAGGTCGGCGATCGAGACCATGACCAGGTCGTGCCCGTCGGCGAAGACGCGCAGTTCCTCGCCGCGGGCCATGCCGGTGGGGTCCTTCTCGCTCACGATCTCGCACAGCACGCCCGAGGGGCGCAGCCCGGCGAGGACGGCTAGGTCGACGGCCGCCTCGGTGTGGCCGGGCCGGCGCAGCACACCGCCGTCCTTGGCGCGCAGCGGCACGATGTGACCGGGCCGGCTCAGGTCCTGCGCCGTGGTGTCGGCGGCGGCGAGCGTCCGGATGGTGGTCGCCCGGTCGGCGGCGGAGATGCCGGTCGTGACGCCCTCGCGGGCGTCGACGGTGACCGTGTAGGCGGTGCCGTGGCGGTCCTGGTTGACCCGGAACATCGGCGGGAGGTCGAGCCGGTCGGCGTCCTCCTCGGTGACGGCCACGCAGATGTAGCCCGAGGTGTACCGGACCATGAACGCGACGAGCTCCGGGGTGGCGAGCTCGGAGGCGAAGATCAGGTCGCCCTCGTTCTCGCGGTCCTCGTCGTCGATGACGACGACGGGACGGCCGCTCTTGATCGCGGCGATCGCGGTCTCGATGGTGTCGAGCCGACCGAGGGGGCCGCTCATCGCGCGCCTCCCAGGAGTCGCTCCACGTACTTGGCGATCACGTCGACCTCCAGGTTGACGGGCTCCCCCGGGGCGCGGGTGCCCAGCGTGGTCTCGCGGAGGGTGGTGGGGATGAGGCTGACCTCGAACCAGGGCTCGGGGACGTCGGCCGCGCTGACCGCGCTCACGGTGAGCGAGACGCCGTCCACGGCGATCGAGCCCTTCTCGACGACGTAGCGGGCCAGCTCCGGGGGCAGGGCGATGCGCACGACCTCCCAGTGCTCCCCCGGCGTGCGGCCCAGGATGCGGCCGACGCCGTCGACGTGGCCCTGCATCATGTGGCCGCCCAGGCGGGTGTGGGCGGTGACGGCCCGCTCGAGGTTCACCGGCTGGCCGGCGAGAGCGGCGCCGAGGCTGCTGCGCGTGAGCGTCTCGGCCATGACGTCGGTGCTCCAGACGTCCCCGTCGACGCCGGTCACGGTCAGGCACACCCCGTTGACGGCGATGGAGTCGCCGAGCTTCACGTCCTCGAGCACCCGGGCGGCCCGGATGCGGAGCACTGCCGCGTCCGACTGCTCCTCGCGGACGACGACGGTGCCCACCTCTTCGACGATCCCGGTGAACACCTCAGCTCCTCCCGTCCGCGGCCTGCCGGTCACCAGTGTGCCGGGTCGGGCGCAGCCTGACCTCCACGTCCCCGCCCAAGCGGGTGACGTCGACGACCGTGAGTTCCAGCGCATCGCCGATCCCGCGAATTCCCAGGTCGCTGACCAGGGCAGCCCCGTCACCGAGGAGCTTGGGTGCGAGATGGATCACCATCTCGTCCACGACCCCCGCGCGGAGGAACGCGGCGGCCAGCGTGGGCCCGCCCTCGAGCAGCACCCGGCGCACGTCGCGGCCGTACAGCTCGGCCAGCAGCTCGTCCGGCGAGCCCGCCTTGCTGACGAAGGTCGCGGCTGCCGCGTCGAAGACCCGGGCGGTCTGGGGAACCCGTCCGCGGCGGTCGACGACGACGCGCAACGGCTGCCGGTCGACGTTCCGCCCGTCGGCGTCGCGCACGGTGAGCTGCGGGTCGTCGGCCAGCGCGGTCCCCGAGCCGACGACGACGGCGTCGCACCCGGCCCGGAGCCGGTGGACCGCGGCGCGGGCCTCCTCGCCGGTGATCCAGCGGCTGCTCCCGTCGGCCGCGGCGACCCGGCCGTCGAGGGTGGCGGCGACCTTCCACACCACGAACGGCCGCTGCTCCCGGACGGCGGTCAGCCACCCGGCCAGGGCGCCGGCCTCGGCGGCCTCGCGCTCGACGCCGACCTCCACCTCGATGCCCGCGGCCCGCAGCCGGTCGGCCCCGCCGCCGGCCAGCTCGGTGGGCTCGGGGACGGCGACGACGACCCGCGCCACCCCGGCCTCGATCAACGCGTCGGCGCAGGGTCCGGTGCGGCCGGTGTGCGCGCACGGCTCGAGGGTGACGACGGCGGTCCCGCCGACCGCCCGCGGCCCGGCCTGCGCCAGGGCGGCGATCTCGGCGTGGGGTCCGCCGGGCGGAGCGGTGGCGCCCTCCCCCACCGGTGCGCCGTCCGCGTCGAGGATCACGGCACCGACGGCCGGGTTGGGGCTCGTGGTGCCGAGGACGGACGCGCCCAGCTCCCGCGCGCGCCCCATCGCTGCGCGCTCGGCGTCGCTGACGGTCACCCGCGCATCGCCGCGGCGGCCTGCTGGCGCAGGGCGGCGATCGCCTTGGCGGGGTCGTCGGCGCCGTAGACGGCGGAGCCGGCCACGAACATGTCCACGCCGGCCTCGGCCGCCTGCTCGATGGTGTCGGCGTTGATGCCACCGTCGATCTCGACGAGCAACGTCAGTTCGCCGGCGTCCACGAGCCGCCGCGCCGTCCGGACCTTGGCCAGGACGTCGGCGATGAACGACTGGCCGCCGAAGCCCGGCTCGACGCTCATGACCAGCAGGGTGTCGAAGTCGCGGAGGACGTCGAGGTGGTCCTCGAGCGGCGTGCCCGGCTTGATGGCCAGGCCGGCGAGCGCTCCGGCGGCGCGGATGTCGCGGGCCACCGCGCGGGGGTCGTCGGTCGCCTCTGCGTGGATGGTCACGTTGCGCGCACCGGCCTCGGCGTAGCCGGGAGCCCAGCGCTCGGGGTTCTCGATCATCAGGTGGCAGTCCAGCGGCACCGGGCTCACCTTCTGGAGCGCCGCCATCACCGGGAGGCCGAACGTCAGGTTCGGCACGAAGTGCGCGTCCATCACGTCGAAGTGCAGCCAGTCCGCGTCGGCGACCCGCTGCGCCTCCTCCCCGAGGCGCGCGAAGTCCGCCGACAGGAGGCTGGGCGCGATCAACGGTTCCCGGGGCACGTCCGCCGAGTCTAGGTGCGCCGGGGACGAGCGCTTTCGCCCGTGCGGTGGACGCCGCGGAACCGGGCGGAGCCCTAACCTGCCGGCGTGGACGACGTGCGCGCCGACCTGCGCGAGGACCAGGGCTGGGAACCGGCCGACTGGGCCCCGCTGCTGCGCCGGCGCCGGCGGCTCGAGGAGCTGCTCGCCGCCGGCCTGGTCCTCTGGGTGGTCGCCGCGCCCGTGATCCGCGTGGTGGTCTACGAGCAGCCGCCGTTCCGCTGGGTCTGGTGGCCGTGGCTGTTCGTGACCGTGGTGTACGTGGGCGAGGTGGTGAGGTGCAGCGTCACCGACCGCGGCCGTGGCGAGTGGGAGCAGAAGACCAGGCGATCGGTGCGGTTGCGCCACGCGCTGCGCCACCACGTGAGCATCGGGCCGGACGAACGCGATCGGGTCGGCGAGCACGCTTACCGCACCGCGTTCTGGTCGTGGGCCACCTACCTGGGCCTGACCGCGGTGGCTGTTCTCGCGGTGACCGAGGGTGCGACCGACGGCCTGCCCTGGATCGCTGCGGCGATGCTCGGTTCCGCCGGCGCGGGCGTCCTGGTCTGGACGGTAGTGCGGCACGGCCGCGCCCGCCGCTGGCTCGCCGACCCCCTTCCCAGAGAGGACTGACGTGGACCTGAGCGAGGGTGTGGCCGTCCGGCTGGCCGCGATCTGCCTGACCGACGACGGACGGCTGCGGGAGTTCGACATATGGGACACCGCCGCCCGCGGCGCCCTCCTCGTCGACCTGACCCGTGCCGGCCGGCTCGCCGACGAGCACGACAGCATCTCCACCGACCTCACCCCCACCGGTTTCCCCCCCGCCGACCGGCTGCTGGCGGCGATCGAGGTGGAGCCAGAGCGCCCGCTGGCCTGGTGGCTCGACCACGGCGGCGTCCGCATGGAGGACGTGGCCGACGCCGCGGTCACGGCCGGCCGCTGGGCCGTGCGGCGCACGCTGCTGGGCCGCCGGTACGAAGACCTGCACCCCCTGGACACCGACGAACCCACCGAGGGGTGGCGTCCGGACGAGGGGCTCCAGCCCGAGGCCGCGGCGGTCACCGCCCTGGCCACCGCGTGCGGCGCTTGGGGACGCCGTCCGGAGGAGGTGGCGGAGGAGGACCTGGCCGCCACGGGCGCGCTGCGCTGGATCTGCGAGACGGTCACCGGCCACCTGCACGAGGCGCAGCGCCGGAACCTCCGCGCTGCGGGCGCCGCCGACGGCACGGGTTCGCCGTACTACTGAGGCGTGTCCGTCGCGCGCCACCGGGTAGGGCCCCGCCCATGTCTCCCGACGACGCCCCCGCCCGCTACGACGGCCTCGACCGCATGCCCATAGCCGGCACCTGGCGGCCCGGCAGCTCCAAACGCACCGCGACCGACACCGATCCCTACACCGGCGAGACCCTCACCGAGCTCCGCCTGGCCGACGCCGACGACCTCGACCAGGCGTACACGGCGGCCCGCGAGGCGCAGCGGGACTGGGCCGGGCGGCTGCCCGGCGAACGCGCTGCGGTCATGCGGAAGGCCGCCGACGTCATGGACGCCCGCAAGGACGAGATCGTCGACTGGCTGATCCGCGAGACCGGGTGCGCGGCGCCGGTGGCCGACTTCCAGTTCGCCATCACCCAGCGCGACTTCCACGAGGCGGCGTCCTACCCCTACCGCGTCGAGGGACGGATCCTCCCCGCCGACATCGAGGGCAAGGAGAGCCGCGTCTACAAGCGGCCGGTGGGCGTGGTCGCCGTCATCAGCCCGTGGAACGTCCCGATGCACCTGTCGAACCGCTCCGTTGCGCCGGCCCTCGCGGTCGGCAACGGCGTCGTCCTCAAGCCGGCCGGTGACACCCCGGTCACCGGTGGCCTGCTGCTGGCCAAGGTCCTCGAGGAGGCCGGGCTGCCCGACGGGCTCCTCTCGGTCGTGATCGGGTCGGGCAGCGAGATCGGTGACGCGATCGTCTCCCACCCGGTCCCCCGCGTCGTCTCGTTCACCGGGTCCACCCCGGTCGGCAAGGGCATCGCCGAGAAGGCCGGGCTGAAGAAGCTGTCCCTCGAGCTGGGCGGCAACGGCCCGCTGGTCGTCCTCGACGACGCCGACCTCGACTACGCCGTCGACGCGGCCGTGTGGGGCAAGTTCTTCCACCAGGGCCAGGTCTGCATGATCACGAACCGGGTGGTCGTCGACGCCTCCGTGCACGACGAGTTCGTCGACCGGTTCGTCGCCAAGGTGGGGCGACTGGGGACCGGCGACCCGCGCGACCCGGGGACGGTGATCGGGCCGATCATCAACGCCAAGCAGCTCGAGGGCATCCAGGACAAGGTGGCCCGGGCCAAGGACGACGGTGCGCGACAGCTCCTCGGCGGCGACCCGTCCGGCCCGATCGGCTCCGTCCTGCCGGCGCACGTCCTGCTGGGCACCAACGACGTCACCACCGCGCGCGAGGAGGTCTTCGGTCCGGTGGCCACGATCATCCGGGCGCGCGACGAGGACGACGCCCTGCGGATCGCCAACGACACCGAGTACGGCCTCTCCAGCGCCGTCTTCACCGAGGACACCGAGCGCGGCGTGCGGTTCGCGCTGCGCGTGGAGGCCGGGATGACCCACGTCAACGACTCCCCGCTCAACGACGAGAACAACACCGCGTTCGGCGGCGAGAAGGAGTCGGGACTGGGCCGGTTCGGCGGCGAGTGGGCGATCGACGAGTTCACCACCGACCACTGGGTCAGCGTCCAGCACACCAAGCGGCAGTTCCCCTTCTGAGCTCAGCCGTCGTCGAACTCCTCGCGGTAGCCCTCGTTCAGCAGCCGCTCCACCCGCTCGAGCCCGAGGGGCAGCTCCAGCCGCCGCAGGGTGACCGAGACGCGGATGCTCCCGATCGTCGCGGCATCGGGTGACGCCGGGCGGCCGAGCGGAGGCAGGGGTGCCGGTCGCACGGGGATCGCCCACATCCGCAGCGGTGGCCGGACCGGCGGGATCAGCGGGCCGCCGGGCGGCCGGCCCGGCGGCCGCGGTTCGGGCTGGGGCGGCTCCGGCGGCGCCTCGGTAGCCACGATGCGCAGGTCCATCTGGACGTCGGCGGCGTCGATGGCGAGCGACGGGAGGCTCACGATGCTGAGCAGGGGCAGCGAGGCGGTGACCCGGCGGGTGACCAGCTCGTCGCCCTCGCCCACCTCGGTGCGCTCGAAAGCGAAGCTGAAGGTGCGCGCCCGCAGCGGCGCGCCGTCGTCGTCCTCGGGCGGCTCGAAGCCGACCCGCTCGATGAACTCGGCCAGCTGGCTCGACAGCAGCCCCTGCGCCTTGACCAGCGACCCGAGGGTCGACCCGAGGTAGTCCTCGATCAGCCGCGCGGTCCCACTGACCGGTTCGGCCACGGCCTCCCCCTCAGTCCGGGACGACGACGGGCTCGCCGCCGACGTCGACCATGGCCTTGGGCACGTCCCGGAAGGTCAGGGACGCGCGCTGGATCTGCTCCGGCGGAACCCCCGACAGCGAGTCCGCGTCCAGCCGGATGAAGACCCGTTGCGTGGGCCGGCTCTTCTGCGCCGCGTCCTGCAGCAGCTTGTGCAGCTCCTGCGCGTCGCGGATGACCGCGGTGAGCTGCTCCCTGGCCGGACCGCTCGCCGACGCCCGCAGGGCGGCGAGGTCGGCGCGGGACAGCCGGACGAGCTCGGGCACCGGCTCGTCGCGCAGCGACTCCGGGTCGTCGCGGGCGCGGTCGTAGAGGTCGCGCAGCCGGGCGTGCTGCTCGACGAACTGCTCCAGCCGCGCCCCGACGTCGGCGGGGGCCCCGCGCAGGAGCGAGGCCATCTCCCGCTCCCCGATGGCGACGACCGGCCGTCGGGGCAGCTCCAGACGGGGCGGGCCCACCTCCTCCACCGAGTCGACCACGTACGGGACGTCGAAGCGGGCCTCGGCCAGGGAGAAGGCGGGCACGGGCAGCGAGCGCAGGCGTTCGTCGGCCGCGTAGGCCGCGGACAGCTCGGCCGTGGCCGCGTCCAGGGCGCGGCGGGCGGCGACCAGCGAGGACGCCAGCGCCGACACCGCGTCTCCGAACTCGACGCTCACGCGGGCTCTTCCACGCCGTCGTCGATCGCCGTCTGCAGGATCGTCAGGACGCGGTCCAGGCCGGCGGGGATCTCGTCCTGCACGGCGTAGACGTGCACCTTCAGCGTCGAGGACCTGTTGACCTGGTCGGAGGACTTGGTGTTGCGCGTGTAGCTGGCCTTGACGGTGAACTTCACGCCCCAGAAGCCGCCCGATGCCTCGGCGCTGATCCCGAAGGTCGAGTCGGTGGTGTTCAGGGTGCTGCTGCTGACCTGGGCCTCGAAGTCGACGGTCGCCTCCTTGACGCGGATGAACGGCACCGGGACGACGGTCAGCAGCGGGACGGTGAGCGCGACGGTCTCCGTGGTGAGCACGTCGCTGGGGCCGTTGTCGTCCTCGCGGGCGGGCACCCGGCGCTGGAACGAGAAGTCCACCGTCCGCGCGGTCTGCGCCCCGCCGCCGCCGGGAGCCGGGTTCAGCCCCACCTGCTGGATGAAGTCGACGGTGCTGGACGCCGCCAGCGCCTGCGCCTTGACCACCGCCTGCAGGGGGCCGCCGATGATCTGCTCCATGGGCAGGGCCATCTCCTGCCCGATGTTGATCGGCATGACGGTGCTCCTTCGCGCTCGGGGTCAGGACCTCTTCTTCGCCGTCCGCTGTGCGGGTGCTGGTGGGGTGGACGAGGGCCGCCGGCGCGACGGGGCGCGGGCAGCGGTGGGTGCGGGCATGGTCGCCAGCAGCCGGGCGGCGCCGAGGAGGGGCTCCAGGAGGTCGAGCGCACGCTGGGCGGCTCGGGACAGCTCCGCCCAGCGCTCGTCCGCCGGCGTACCGGCGAGCACCTGCGCGGTCCGCTGCTGGACCAGGAGCGCGCTGAGCTTGGCGTACTCGGTGCCGGCCTCGGCGTAGCGCGCCGACTCCAGACCGGTGACGACCGACGTCCACACCTCGGTGGCCGCCGTCAGCGCGTCGGGAGGGGGCGCCGCCTTGTCGCGGCGCGGGCGACCGACCGCGCGCGACGACCGGCCGGTGCTCGCCATCGTGCCTCCCCCACGAGCCTGCCGGCGAGTATGGGGACCGCCGTGGGACGCGGACAAGGCGCTCCGCCACGGCGGAGCGGACGGCCTCGTTCCGGTCAGTCCCGGTCGGGCAGGGCGATCCACTCGGCCCAGGACAGGTCGCGGCCGACGTACCGGGGTCGCCGCAGCGGCCACTCCCCCGCCAGCCACGCGGGCACGAACGCGTCGAGCGCCTGCTCGACCTCGCTGCCCACCAGCCGGTCGACCACCCACCAGGACACCTCGGCGTCGGCGTCCCCGGCCTTGTCCGGCGGGTCGATGTAGACGCAGCCGAGCAGCTCGGTCCCGGCCTCGTCGAGGAGGGCGTAGTTGAAGCTCTCGTGCGCCTCGATCTCGCGCTCGTGGCGGGCGAGGTCGTCCCGGTCCTCCTCGGGCGTCATCGTCGCGGGCGGCCAGCCCCACGCCTCGCCGTAGATCGCCCACAGCCGCTCGCGCGAGCCCATGACCGCCGGGAAGTCGATGTCCACGTCATCGGCGCGGATGGGCCGCAGGTGCTGCCCGGTCGGCAGCTCGGCCCGGAGCGGGTGCGCGAAGTCCCCGGGGAGCCAGCTCACGTCAGCGCACCCTACGGAGCAGGGCCATGAACATCGCGTCGGTGCCGTGCCGGTGCGGCCACAGCTGCCCGTAGCTCCCGCGCGCGAGGTCGGGCACCTCCGGGAACAGCGGCGCCACGGGCAGCACCTCGACGTCCTCTCGCGCCGCGGCGATGTCCACGACGCCCGCCGTCTCCTCGGTGTGCGGTGAGCAGGTCACGTAGGCGACCACCCCGCCGGGCCGGACCGACGCCAGCGCGCTCGCCAGGAGCTCCAGCTGCAGCTCGACGAGCGGGACGACGTCCTCCTCCGTGCGGCGCCAGCGCACCTCGGGGCGGCGGCGCAGGGCCCCCAGGCCCGTGCAGGGGGCGTCGAGCAGCACGCGGTCGAACGAGCCGGCGGCCCAGGGTGGCTCGCGGCCGTCCGCAGCAAGCACCTCGACGTCGGGTTCGCCGGCCAGCGCCTTGCGCACGAGCTCGGCGCGGTGCGGCGCCCGGTCGGCGGCGGTCAGCCGGACGCCCTCGGGCCTGACCGCGGCCAGCAGCCCGGCCTTGCCGCCCGGTCCGGCGCACATGTCCAGCCAGGCCTCGTCGCGGCCCTCGAGCGGTGCGCGGGCGAGCAGCAGACCGGCCAGCTGGCTGCCCTCGTCCTGCACCGCGGCCACGCCTGACCGCACCGACGCGAGCTTGCCGGGATCACCACCACCGGGAAGGCGCACCGCGAACGGCGACCACGGCCCCGGCTCGCCGCCCGACTCCTCCACCAGCGCGGCGCGGTCGGTGCGCCGCGCGACGAGGTGGACCTCGGGTGCGGCGTCGTCGGCGCGCAGGGCCGGCTCCAGCTCGTCGTCCCCGCCCAGCGCGTCCCGCCAGGCGTCGACGATCCAGCGCGGGTGGTTGGTGGCCAGGGCCAGCCGCTGCTCCGCGTTCCCGCCGAGGGCCGCGAGCCACTGCTCGCGGTCCCCGCCCGCGGCGACCTTGCGCAGGACCGCGTTGACGAGCCCGGCGGCGCCCGGGCCCACGATCGCGCGGGTCAGGTCGACGGTGGTGTCGACGGCGGCGTGCGACGGCACCCGCAGGTCGATCAGCTGGTGGGTGCCCAGCCGGAGCAGGTCGAGCACCCGCGGGTCCAGCTCGGCGAGCGGGCGCGACACCAGGCCGGCCAGGATCGCGTCGAGGGTGCCCTGGGCGCGCAGGGTGCCGTAGGCCAGCTGGGTGGCGAAGGCGGCGTCGCGCGCGTCGAGCTCGGGACGTTCCCGCAGCAGCTGGGGCAGCAGCAGGTTGGCGAAGGCGCCGCGCGACGAGACGCCGTCCAGGACGTCGTAGGCGGTGAGCCGGGCGCCGTCCAGCCGGGGGCGCCGGGTGGCGGGGTGTCGGCGGCCGGCAGGTCGGGGGCTCACGCGCCCACCCGCTCCCCCGGCTCGAAGCGGGCGCCCCGCGCCCAGTCGGTGGCGGGGAACATCCGCTTCCCGGCCGGCTGGACGTCCCCGAGCCGGACGGCGCCCCGCCCGGTGCCGACCAGGACGCCCGACGTGCCGGCGGAGACCTCGCCGGGCTCGAGCCCGAGCGAGGTGGGGAGCGGCTCGACCGGGCCGAGGCGGAGGCGGTCGCCGCGCCACGTCGTCCAGGCGCCGGGCGCCGGGGTGACCCCGCGGACCCGCCGGTCGACCACGTGCGCCGGCAGCGACCAGTCGACCCGCGCGTCGGCCGGCTCCACCTTCGGCGCGAGGCTCACGCCCTCGGCCGGCTGCGGCTCCGCGACCAGCGTTCCGCCGGCGATGCCGTCGAGCGTGGCCACCAGCAGTCCGGCCCCGCTGACCGCGAGCCGGCCCAGCAGGTCACCCGCGGTGTCCCTCGGCCCGATGGCCTCGGTGACCGTGCCGAAGACGGGCCCGGTGTCGAGCCCGGCCTCCAGGCGGAAGGTCGACGCCCCGGTGATCTCGTCGCCGGCCATGATCGCGTGCTGCACGGGGGCGGCGCCGCGCCAGGCGGGCAGCAGCGAGAAGTGCAGGTTGACCCAGCCGTGGGCGGGCAGGTCCAGCGCCGCCTGCGGGACGAGCGCGCCGTACGCGACGACCGGGGCGCAGTCGACCGCCAGCCCGGCCAGCTGCTCGAGGAACTCCGGCTCCCGCGGCGACCGCGGCTGGAGGACCGGCAGCCCCGCCTCGTCGGCGCGCTCGGCGACCGGCGAGCGGCTGACCTTCCGGCCACGGCCGGAGCGGGCGTCGGGCCGGGTGAGGACGGCGACGACCTCGTGCCCGGACGCCAGCAACGCGTCGAGCGAGGGGACGGCGGGTGCCGGCGTGCCGGCGAACAGGAGCCTCAGTGGGGGCTCACCTTGACGACGGGCGGCGGCGAGGGCAGCCACGCGGCCATGCCCGCCCACTCGGCGGCCTCGAGCTCGGCCAGCGCGGCCGTCCGGGCGTCGGGGTCGAGCCGGTCGACGAACAGGACGCCGTCGAGGTGGTCGGTCTCGTGCTGGATGGCCCGGGCGAGCAGCTCCGAGCCCTCGATGCGGACCGGGTCGCCGTGCATGTTCCAGCCGCTGGCGACGACGTGCAGGTGGCGGCGGCAGTCCCAGCGGTAGCCCGGGATCGAGAGGCAGCCCTCCGCGTCGATCTGCTCCTCGTCGCCGACCGGGACGACGTCCGGGTTGACCAGGTGCCCGACCTCGCCGTCGACGTACCAGGTGAAGACGCGCAGGCCCACGCCGATCTGGGGCGCGGCCAGACCCGCTCCCCCGGCGGCGAACATCGTCTCGGTCAGGTCGCCGACGAGCTGACGCAGCTCCTTGTCGAAGTCGGCCACGGGGGCGGCCGGCGTCCGCAGGACGGGGTCGCCCATCAGCCGGATGGGGGTGACGCTCACCCGACGATCGTATGCGGGACCACCGGTCCGTCCTCCGCCAGCGCGGCGCGGACGACGGCGGCGACGTGCAGGGCGGTCGTCGGGAACGTCGGGACGTCGACGTCGTCCGGGCCGATCAGCAGCTCGATCTCGGTGCAGCCGAGCACCACGCCCTGCGCCCCGCGGGCCACCAGCCGGTCGACGACCCCCTGGTAGGCCCGCCGCGACTCCTCGCGGACGACGCCCAGCACGAGCTCCTCGTAGATGACCCGGTGCACCAGGTCGCGGTCGGCGTCGTCCGGGACGAGGACCTCCAGCCCGGCGGCCGCCAGCCGGTCGGCCATGAACGGCTGCTCCATCGTGTACCGGGTCCCGAGCAGGCCGATCCGTGCCAGTCCCGCGGCGGTGACCGCCTCGGCGGTGCTGTCGCCGATGTGCAGGAACGGGACGTCGATCGCGCCGGTGACCGCGTCGGCGACGGTGTGCATGGTGTTGGTGCACAGGACGACGAGATCGGCCCCGGCCGCCTGCAGCGACCGGGCGTCGGCGGACAGGAGCTCACCGGCACGGGTCCAGTCGCCGGCCGCCTGCAGCCGCTCGATCTCGGCGAAGTCGACCGACAGCAGGACGCACCGCGCCGAGTGCAGCCCGCCGAGCCGCTCGCGCACGGCCTCGTTCAGGAGCCGGTAGTAGAGCGCGCTGCTCTCCCAGCTCATCCCGCCCAGCAGCCCGATCGTCCGCACGCCCGCATCCTGGCAGTCGCGCCGCGCGATGAGTTCCGTCCGCGAGGCGGGTCTGCCCCGGTGTCGGACGACGGAGCGGACGGGAGACGCCATGACGACCACACCCAGCACGCCGACCACCGCGCTCGCGGGCAGGCCGCCGGTCGTCGACCTCGCCACCTGGCAGGCCGCCCGGAGCGAGCTCCTGGTCCGGGAGAAGGCCCACACCCGCGAGGGCGACGCGATCGCCGCGGCCCGTCGCCGGCTGCCGATGGTGGAGGTCGACGGGGCCGTCGAGGTCGTCGGGTCCGCCGGCCCGGTGCCGTTCCTGGACCTCTTCGCAGGGCGCGATGAGCTCGTGGTCTACCACTCGATGTGGTACGACGGCGCCCCGCACCAAGGGCAGTGCGAGGGCTGCACCTTCAACCTCTGGCACATGCGGGACGCCGTCTACCTCAACGCCCGGGGCGTCTCGTTCGCCGTCCTGACCTCGGGCGCGTGGGACGAAGTGGCTCCCTACGTGGAGTTCATGGGGTACACCCAGCCCTGGTACTCGGTGCGCGGTGTGGAGGCGCCGATCGCCACCCAGGAAGGGCACATCGTGTGCTACCTGCGCGACGGTGACCGCGCGTTCCTCACCTACTCGACGACGGGGCGGGGCAACGAGCCGGCCGACGGGTCCCTCGGCCTGCTGGACATGACCCCCTACGGCCGTCGCGAGGCGTGGGAGGACGTTCCCGAGGGCTGGCCCGAGGCCCCCGACGTCGGGGCGCCGGTCGGTGGCCACGGCGAGCCGATCTGCTGGTACTGGCGCGCGGGTCCCGACGGGACCGGCGCCTGGGGTCCGGCCAGCCGACCCACCCCGCAGTGGACCCGCCCAGGCGTGACGCCTGAGCAGACCCTCGGCAGGCAGGGCTCCCACCACTGACGCCTCAGACGAGGTCGAGCGGGTCCAGCTGGACCCGGACGTGCTCGGGCGTCTTCTTCGCGCTGCGCACGCCCTGCACCTCGGCGAGCGCGTGGGCCAGCGCGCCGCCCTCGCTCCGCGGCACGCGCACCAGGTAGCGCTCCCGCTCCCCCTCCTGGCCGGGCCGCGGCCGCTCGGGCACGGGGCCGAGCAGGTCGGCGTCGTCGGGAAGCCGCAGCGCTTCCAGGAACTCGGCCAGCGCGGCCGGCGACCCGGTGAGCGAGGCCATGCGCGTGGCCGGCGGGAAGCCGAGCTCGCGGCGGTCCTCCAGCTCCCGGGCGGCCAGCCAGGCGGGGTCCCAGCGCACCAGCGCCTGGACGACGGGGTGCGCCGCGTCGGCCGCGACGACCACGAGGCCGCCCGCCGACGCGGGCCGCACCAGCGCCGCCGCGTTCATCCAGCGGCGCAGCGTCTCCTCGCCGGCGCGCAGGTCGGCGCGGCCGAGCAGCGCCCAGGAGTCGAGCAGCAGCGCGGCGCCGTAGCCGCCCTCGGTCACCGGCTCGGCTCCGGGCGTCGCCACCACGAGCGCGGGACCGCCGGGAACCGTCGCGAGCACGCCCGACGTGCTTCCCGACGTCCGCACGGCCGCGCCCGGGAACGCCCGGGCCAGCTCCTCGGCCGTCCGCGACTCCCCGACCACCGAGGCCCGCAGCTTCGTGCCGTGGCAGTGCGGGCAGTCGAAGGTGGCGGCCGGTCGCGCGCACCACCGGCAGGCCGGGATCCGGGTGCCGCCGGGGCCGGGGCGCGGCGAGATGCCCAGCGGTCCGGCGCAGTGGGCGCAGCGCGCGGGCGCCCGGCACCGCGCGCACGCGAGCGAGGGCACGTATCCGCGACGCGGCACCTGCACCAGGACCGGCGCCCCCGCGGCGAGCGCCTTGCGGGCGGCCTCGTGCGCGAGCGACGGCAGCCGTGCCGAGCGGGCGGCCGGGTCGCGGGCCAGCTCGAAGTCCTCGCCGAGCGCCTGCACCCGCGGGGCGGCCGACCGGAGGACGGCGCGGTCGGCGACCAGCTCGTGCGCCCAGCCGGACTCCACCAGCAGCGCCGCCTCCGCGGTCCGCGAGGTCGCGGCGACCACGGCGGCGCAGTTGTCGAGGTAGGCCCGCTGGGCCAGCACGTCGCGCGCGTGCGGGTAGGGCGCGTGCTCGTCGGAGTGCAGGTCGTCGCCGTCGTCCCACACGACCACCAGGCCGAGGTCGCGGACGGGGGCGAACATCGCCGCCCGGGTGCCGAGCACCACCTGGGCCGCACCCCGCGAGGCGGCGAGGAACCGCCGGTAGCGCTTCTCGGGCGAGTCGTCGGCCCGCAGCACCGTGTACGCGTGCTCGGGCAGGAGCCGGGCGGCGGCGGCCTCGAGCCGGTCGAGGTCCTTGCCGTCGGGGACGACGACCAGCGCGCCGCGCCGCCCCGACAGGGTCGCCCGGCACAGCTCGACCAGCCGGGCGGGCCAGTCCTCGCCCGGCAGCGCCGTCCACACCGCCCGCGCCGGGCGGCCCTCCGCCAGGGCGTCGAGGAGCGCGGGCCCGGCCGCGTAGCGCGCGAAGCCCGCGGGGTCGGGCGGAGCGGGCAGCGACTCCGGCGTCGGCGTCGGCTTCTTCTCCGCCGCCGCCCGGCGCGGGGGCACCGCCAGGCGCAGGACGTCGCTCATCGTGCCCGCGTAGCGGTCGGCGATCACCCGGAGCAGCCGGGCGACCTGCGGCGTGAGCACGGGCTCCCCCGAGGGGACGTGCGCGAGCGGCATGAGCCGGCCGGTGAACTCGGTGGAGTCCCCCAGCTCGAGCACGAAGCCGTCGACCAGCTGGCCGCTGAACCGCACCCGCACCCGGCAGCCCGCCTGGACGGTGTCCGCCAGCTTCTCCGGGACGGCGTAGTCGAACGGCCGGTCCAGGTGTGCCAGCGGCACGTCGACGACAACCCGGGCCACCTGCGGTGTGCGCGGTGGGCCCGGGTCGTCGGGTGGTTCCGAGGTGTCCAGTTAGGCGCCCACTGCCGCGCGCAGTGCGTCGACGCGGTCGAGGCGCTCCCACGGCAGGTCGACGTCGGTGCGGCCGAAGTGGCCGTAGGCGGCCGTCGGCGCGTAGATCGGCCGCAGCAGGTCGAGGTCGCGCACGATCGCGCCCGGCCGGAGGTCGAAGACGGTGCTGATGGCCTTCTCCAGGACGTCGGCCGGCACCGTGCCCGTGCCGAACGTCTCGACGAAGAGACCCACCGGGTGGGCGGCGCCGATCGCGTAGGCGACCTGCACCTCGCACCGCTTCGCCAGCCCGGCGGCCACGACGTTCTTGGCCACCCAGCGCATCGCGTAGGCGCCCGAGCGGTCGACCTTCGACGGGTCCTTGCCCGAGAAGGCGCCGCCGCCGTGGCGCGCCATGCCGCCGTAGGTGTCGACGATGATCTTCCGGCCGGTGAGCCCGGCGTCGCCCATCGGGCCGCCGATCACGAACTTGCCGGTCGGGTTCACCAGCAGCCGGTAGCCGGTCGTCGGCAGCCCGAGGGCGGCCAGCTCCGGCTCGACGACGAGCTCCTGGATGTCGGGGGCGAGCAGCTGCTCGATCGAGATGTCCTCGGCGTGCTGCGAGGAGACGACGACCGTGTCGACGGCGACCGGCTGGTCGTCCTCGTAGACCACGGTGACCTGCGTCTTGCCGTCGGGCCGCAGGTAGGGCACCGACCCGTCCTTGCGGACGGCCGAGAGCCGGCGGGCGAGGCGGTGGGCCAACGCGATCGGCAGGGGCATGAGCTCGGGGGTCTCGTCGGTCGCGTACCCGAACATCAGGCCCTGGTCGCCGGCGCCCTGGCGCTCGATCTCGTCCTCGGCCGAGCCCGAGGTGCGGGCCTCGTAGGCGGTGTCGACGCCCTGCGCGATGTCGGGCGACTGGGCGCCGATGGAGACGCTGACGCCGCAGGAGGCGCCGTCGAAGCCCTTGCGGGAGGAGTCGTAGCCGATCCGCAGCACGGTGTCGCGGACGATGGAGGCGATGTCGACGTAGCCGGCGGTGGTCACCTCACCGGCGATGTGCACCTGCCCCGTGGTGATCATGGTCTCCACGGCCACCCGGCTGCGCGGGTCCTGCGCGAGCATGGCGTCCAGGATCGAGTCGCTGATCTGGTCGGCGATCTTGTCCGGGTGGCCCTCGGTGACCGACTCGGAGGTGAAGAGACGGCGTGGCACTCGGTACTCCCTGAGGACGGGGTGGACGGGGAACTCGGTGCGAACGTTACCGGCGCGGGCTGTCAGGCTCGGTCGCGGTCCGCGAGGCGCGGCCCCACGGCGTCCCAGATGCCGACGGCGACGGCGTCCTTGCTGCCGCGCGGCACTTCCGTGGCCGACCCGTCGGCCGCGAGGACGACGACGCTGTTGTCCGACCGGCCGAACACCTGGCCCGCCGACACGTCGTTGACCACGAGCAGGTCGCAGCCCTTGCGCGCCAGCTTGGCGCGGGCGTGGGTGAGCACGTCGGCGTCGGCGTCACCGGTCTCGGCGGCGAACCCGACGACCAGCTGGCCGGCGGGGCGCTCGGCCACCAGCTCGGCGAGGACGTCGGGGTTGCGGACGAGGGCGACGGAGTCCGGCTCGCTCGCCGAGTCCTTCTTCAGCTTGGCGGCGGCGACGCTGGCGGGGCGGAAGTCGGCGACCGCCGCGCTCATGACGACGACGTCGGCCTCCTTGGCCTCGGTGCGCATGGCCGTGCGGAGCTCCTCGGCCGTGCCGACCGGCACCACGCGGACGCCGAACGGGGCGGGGAGCTCGACGTTGGCGGCGACGAGGACCACGTCCGCGCCCCGGGCGGCGGCGACGCGGGCCAGCGCCCAGCCCTGCTTGCCCGAGGAGCGGTTGCCGAGGTAGCGGACCGGGTCCAGCGGCTCGCGGGTGCCACCCGCGCTGATGACCACCCGTCGGCCGGTCAGGTCCTGGGCGAGTGCGGCGGCGCCGTGCTCGAGCACGACGGTGGCCAGGGCCGCGATGTCGGCGGGCTCGGGCAGCCGGCCGGGGCCCGAGTCGGGACCGGTGAGCCGGCCGACGGCCGGCGGCAGCACGACCGCCCCGCGGCGGCGCAGCGTGGCCACGTTGTCCTGCGTGGCCGGGTGCAGCCACATCTCGGTGTGCATGGCGGGGACGAAGACGACCGGGCAGGAGGCCGTGAGCAGCGTGGCGGTGAGCAGGTCGTCGGCGCGGCCCGCGGCGGCGCGGGCGAGCAGGTCGGCGGTCGCCGGCGCGACCACGACCAGGTCGGCGTTCTGCCCGATGCGGACGTGCGCGACCTCGGGCACGTCCGACCACACGTCGGTGGTGACGGGGTTCCCCGACAGCGCCTCGAAGGTGGCGGCGCCGACGAAGTGCAGGGCCCCGGGCGTCGGGACCACGCGCACGTCGTGCCCTGCCTCGGTGAACGCGCGCAGCACGAACGCGGCCTTGTAGGCCGCCACTCCCCCGCTGACACCCAGCACGATCGAGCTCACGGCGTCCATCCTCCCCCACACGCGAAAACGCCCCCGGTAGGAACCGGGGGCGTCATCACAAAGGGTTGTCGGCTCAGTTCTCGCCGGCGGTGTGGGTCAGCAGACCCTCGTTGATCTCGCGCAGCGCGATCGACAGCGGCTTCTCCTGCGGGGCGGTGTCGACCAGCGGGCCGACGTACTCCAGCAGGCCCTCGGAGAGCTGGCTGTAGTAGGCGTTGATCTGACGCGCGCGCTTGGCGGCGAAGATGACCAGGCCGTACTTGCTGCTGGTGCGCTCGAGCAGCTCGTCGATCGGCGGGTTGGTGATGCCCTCGGGGGCAGGTGCGACTCCGGACACGGGCGGGCGTGCTCCTCATTCGATGGCGGGAGGAAGCGGCCGGCGGGACGACCGGCGACGCTCTTCCTCGTGGGCGCTACTCCCCTGGCACGAGGCCGGGCGAGGGCGCAGTCAGCAATCCTACCAATTCGTCAGCGGCCCGGGCCACGTCGTCGTTGACCACGACGACGTCGAACTCCCCGGCGGCGTCCAGCTCGGCCTGGGCGAGGGCCAGCCGGCGCTCCTGCACGGCCGGCGGCTCCGAGCCGCGGCCGGCCAGCCGGCTGACCAGCTCGGCCCAGGACGGCGGGGCCAGGAACACCAGCTGCGCGAGCGGGTCGCGGGCCCGGACCTGGCGGGCGCCCTGCAGCTCGATCTCCAGCAGTGCCGGGGCGCCGGTCGCCAGCCGCTCGCGGAGCGGCGCGACAGGCGTGCCGTAGCGGTTGCCGGCGTACTCGGCCCACTCGAGCAGGCCGTCGGTCGCGATGAGGCGGTCGAACTCCGCGTCGTCGACGAAGTGGTAGTGCACGCCGTCGACCTCGCCCGGACGGGGACGGCGGGTGGTCACCGACACCGACAGCCAGACGTCGGGATGCCGACGCCGGACCTCGGCGACCACCGTGCCCTTGCCGACCCCCGAGGGGCCGGACAGCACGGTCAGCCGTGCCGCAGTGCCTGAAACCACTCGCCGTCCTCGTCCGATCCAGCTACCCGGGGCGCCTCAGGGCTCGACCTTCTCGTTCGCGAACTCGGCCTCCAGCGCCTTGCGCTGGTTGGCGCCGAGCCCGCGCACCCGACGGGTCGGGGAGATCTCGAGGCGCTCCATGATCTTCGCAGCCCGCGCCTTGCCGACTCCGGGCAGGGACTCGAGGACGGCCGAGACGCGCATCTTGCCGATCACCTCGTCGGTCTCGCCCTGCTTGAGGACGTCGCCGACAGTGGCGCCCTTGCTCTTGAGCCGCTCGCGCAGCTCGGCGCGGGCCTTGCGCGCCGCGGCGGCCTTCTCGAGGGCTGCTGCGCGTTGTTCGGGGGAAAGGTCAGGCAAAGGCATGGCGACCCAATCGTGTCGGTGCCGGCGCTGGTTCGGCCGGTCAGTCGTCGTCAGGGAGTCGTAGGAAGCGGCTCGCCTCTGAGCCTCACGACCAACCTAGTTCCCGGCAAATCCGCTGGTCACGCGCACCCCCGCGCGGAATCGCGCTCTTCGCGTGTCGTAGCCGTTCGCACGGCGTTCACCTACGCGGTGACGATCGGTGATCGGTGCAGGTAGGGACCGGAACCGTTCGGTCTCGTTCCGCATGTGCCGGACTGCCGCCACCGGACGCATCCCGCGCTGCACCCGCCGCGACACGCCGGGAGACGACACGCCGGTCAGGCGGCCGGAGAGCTCCCCCTGCGCGACCGCCGGCCGAGCAGCCACCCACCCGTCGCGGCGAGGACCAGCAGGCCGACCACGAGGAGCAGCGCGCCGGCGAGGTGGCCGCCGGTCCAGAGCACCGTCCAGGGCCGGTCGAAGGAGAGCGTCAGCTCGCTCTCGTACGCCGACCCGGGCTCGAGCGGCGCATAGCTCCCGCCGTACTCCACCCAGCCGACCGTGTTCGCCCGCCAGAAGACCGCCACACCCGCTGCGACCAGCAGGGCACCCAGCGCACCGAGGAGCGCCGGCAGCGCCCGCCTCACCCCGCGAGCTCCGCCGTCCACCGGTCGGCCGCGGCCCGCAGCGCGGCGAGGTCCGGGCCAGCCGTCAGCACGTCCCGCGAGACGGTGGGGACGACGGCGACGCCGCTGCCGAACAACCGCCGGAGATCGGCCACGGAGCCGCCCTGCGCGCCCAGGCCCGGCGCGAGCACCGGCCCGCGCAACGCGTCGAGGTCGACGTCCAGCTCCGGCAGCGTGGCGCCGACGACGACGCCGAACGAGCCGGGGCCGCCGTCCTCGGCGTTCCAGCCGCCCACGGTGTCCACGACCGCCTGGGCCACCGTGCGGTCGCCGAGGAGCGCGTGCTGGAAGGTGCCGGCGTCGGGGTTCGACGTGCGGGCGAGCACGAAGAGCCCGCCACCGTGCGCACGGGCGGTGTCCACGGCCGGCTGGAGCGAGCCGGGCCCCAGGTAGGGGCTCACCGTCATCGCGTCGACGTGCAGCGGGTGCTCGGGGCGCAGGTAGTCGCCGTAGGCGTCCATCGTGGAGCCGATGTCTCCCCGCTTGGCGTCCAGCAGGACCAGCGCGCCGGCCGCCCGCGCACGGGCGACGGCGTCCTCGAGCACCGCGATGCCCCGCGAGCCGTGCCGCTCGTAGAACGCCAGCTGCGGCTTCAGGACGGCCACCGACCCGGCCAGGGCGTCGACCACCGCGTCGGTGAAGCGGGCGAGACCCTCCGGCGAGTCCGGCAGGCCCCACTTCGCGAGCAGCGGCGCGTGCGGGTCGATCCCGACGCACAGCGGCCCGCGGGCGGCCACGGCATCGGACAGCCGCCGCCCGAACGACGCGCTCACCGGTGCGCGTACCCGACGGCCTCGCGCAGTGAGGCGAACCCTCGCTGCTGCAGCGCCGCGGCCAGCTCGGTGTGCACCCGCGCGCACGCCGAGGGGTCGTTGAAGACCGCCGTCCCCACCGAGACCGCCGAGGCCCCGGCGAGGACGAACTGGAGGGCGTCCAGGCCGTTGCGGATGCCACCCATGCCGAGGATCGGCACGTCCGGAAGGGCCTGGTGCACCTGCCACACGCAGCGCAGCGCGACGGGGCGGATCGCCGGGCCGGAGAGCCCTCCGGTCACCCCGCCGAGGACGGGCTTCATCGTGTCGGGGTCGATGACCAGCCCGAGCAGCGTGTTGATCATCGAGAGGCCGTCGGCGCCGGCCTCGGTGACCGCGCGGGCCACGCTGACGATGTCGGTGACGTCGGGGCTGAGCTTGGCGTAGACCGGCTGAGCCGGGTCGGCGGCGGCGCGGACCGCGGCGATCACGTCGGAGGCCGCCACCGGGTCGCAGGCGAACACCTCGCCGCGGCTCTCGACGTTCGGGCAGCTGATGTTGACCTCGAGCCCCAGCACGCCGGGGACGCCGCGCAGGCGCTGCGCGAGCTCGGCGAAGTCCTCGACGCGCGTGCCGGCGATCGAGACGAACGCGCGGGCGCCGCGCTCGGCGAGCCACGGCAGGTCGTCGGCGAGCAGGCCGTCGATGCCCGGACCCTGCAGGCCGATGGAGTTCAGCATCCCGCTCGGCGTCTCGGCCATGCGCGGCGTGGGCCGGCCCGACCGCGGCCGGAGCTGGACCGACTTGGTGACCACCGCGCCGATCGCCGTCAGGTCGATGAACGGCTCCAGCTCCCGGCCGAACGCCGAGCAACCCGAGGCGGTGAGCACCGGGCTCGGGACCGGCACGGCGCCCAGCGCGGTCGACATGTCCACGGCCGTCTCGACGTCCTGCGAAGGGCCGAAGTGGCCACTTTGGCCCTTCTGGACGGCGGTCACGGCGCCACCACCCCCATCGCGTCGGCGCCCACGACGTCCCAGGGCAGCGTCCCGACGTCGGCGAAGCGCACCCGGTCTCCGCCGAAGACGGGTCCCTCGGTGCAGGAGCGGGAGAAGCGGGTCCGCCCGTCCTCCCCCACGACCGGCAGCACGCAGGTCATGCACACGCCGACCCCGCAGGCCATCGACTCCTCCACGGCCACGTAGGACGGCAGCCCGGCGGAGGTGGCGGCGTCGGCCACCGCCCGCAGCATCCCCATCGGCCCGCAGGCGTAGACGACACCCACCCGACCCACGAGCTCGGCCATGGCGTCGGTGACCCAGCCCTGCCGCCCGGCGCTGCCGTCGTCGGTGGTGACGAGCACCTGGCCCAGCTCGCCGAGCTCGTCCACCGACGACAGCCGGTCGGCCGAGGCGGCGCCGCACACGGCGACGACCTCCGATCCCGATCCGCGGAGGCGACGGGCGAGCCCGACCAGCGCGGCAGCTCCGTACCCGCCGCCCACCAGCAGCGCTGCCGTCCCCGGCTCCGGCAGCGGGTACGGCCGGCCCAGCGGCCCGACGACGTCGACGGTGTCGCCCAGCTGCAGGCCGGCCAGCCAGGTGGAGCCGGGCCCGTGCGGGGCGACCACGACGGTGACCTCGCCGTCCCCTGCCCCGGCGATCGCGATCGAGCGGCGCAGCAGGTGGGCGGAGGTGTCGCCGCCGACGGCGAAGGCGACGAACTGCCCCGGCTCCGTCCGCTCGGCGATCTCGGGGGCGGCGAGGGTCAGCTCGACGTAGGCCCCGACCGGACGCCGGCGCGCCACCTCGACCACCCGCTGCACCGGCGGGTGCGCGGCCCGGGGAGCCGGCGCGGTCAGCGACGTCACCGCCGGGCCCCCAGCGCCGAGTGGACCTCCTGCAGGCTGCGGACGCCGATGTCGCCGCCGCGCAGCGCCTCGATGCCCTGCACGGCCGCGGCCATCCCGGGGACCGTGGTGATGCACGGGATCCCGGCCGCCACGGCCGCGGTGCGGATCTCGTAGCCGTCCAGGCGCGGTCCGCTGTTCCCCGGCGACCCGAAGGGCGTGTTGACCACGATGTCGACCTCGCCGGAGAGGATCCGCTCCACGACGTTGCCCGGGCCCTCGCTGAACTTGCCGACGACCTCGGCGCTGACGCCGTTGCGGCGCAGCACCTGCGCGGTGCCCGTCGTGGCGAGGACGCGGAAGCCGAGGTCGGCCAGCCGCTTGATCGGGAAGATCGCCGAGCGCTTGTCCCGGTTGGCCAGCGAGACGAACACCGTCCCGGCGGTGGGCAGCGAGCCGTAGGCGGCCGCCTGCGACTTGGCGAACGACGTCCCGAACTGGGTGTCGAGGCCCATCACCTCACCGGTGGACTTCATCTCCGGCGAGAGGACGGTGTCGACGCCGTGGCCCTCGACGGTCCGGAACCGGTGGAAGGGCAGCACGGCCTCCTTGACCGCGATGGGCGCGTCGTCCGGGAGGTCGGTGCCGTCCCCGGTCGCCGGCAGCACCCCGGCGGTGCGCAGCCCGGCGATGGTCTCCCCCACCGCGATCCGGGCGGCGGCCTTGGCCAGCTGGACGGCGGTCGCCTTGGACACGAACGGCACCGTGCGGCTGGCCCGCGGGTTGGCCTCGATGACGTAGAGGATGTCGTCCTTGATCGCGTACTGGACGTTGATCAGCCCGCGCACGCCGATGCGGGCGGCGAGCTTCTCCGTGGCCGCCCGGATCTTCAGCAGGTCCGCCGAGCCCAGGGTGATCGGCGGCAGGGCGCACGCCGAGTCACCGGAGTGGATGCCGGCCTCCTCGATGTGCTCCATGACCCCGCCCAGGTACAGGTCGGTGCCGTCGTAGAGGGCGTCGACGTCGATCTCGACGGCGTCCTCCAGGAACCTGTCGACCAGCACCGGGTGGGCGGCGCTGACGTCGGTGGCCTTGGCGATGTAGGCCTCGAGCGTGGCGTCGTCGTAGACGATCTCCATGCCGCGGCCGCCGAGGACGTAGGACGGGCGGACCAGCACCGGGTAACCGATGCGGGCCGCGATCTCCCGGGCCTCGGGGAAGGTCGTGGCGGTGCCGTGCTTGGGTGCGAGCAGGCCGGTGTCGGCCAGCACCCGCGAGAACGCGCCGCGGTGCTCGGCGTCGTCGATCGCCTCGGGGGACGTGCCCAGCACGGGCACCCCGGCGTCCTTGAGCCGCTGGGCCAGGCCGAGCGGCGTCTGGCCGCCGAGCGTGCAGATCACGCCTGCGACCGGGCCGGCCGCCCGCTCTGCCTCGACGACCTCCAGGACGTCCTCGAAGGTCAGCGGCTCGAAGTACAGCCGGTCGGCGGTGTCGTAGTCGGTCGAGACGGTCTCGGGGTTGCAGTTGACCATCACGGCCTCGTAGCCGGCGTCCTGCAGCGCCATGACCGCGTGCACGCAGGAGTAGTCGAACTCGATGCCCTGCCCGATCCGGTTCGGCCCCGAGCCGAGGATCAGCACCGCCGGCTTCTCGCGCGGCTCGACCTCGGTCTCCTCGTCGTAGGACGAGTAGTGGTACGGCGTGCGGGCGGCGAACTCCCCGGCGCAGGTGTCGACGGTCTTGTAGACCGGCCGGATCCCCATGCGCCACCGCAGCCGCCGGACGCCGTCCTCACCGGCGAGCTCCGGGCGCAGGGCCGCGATCTGCCGGTCGGACAGGCCGTACCGCTTGGCCCGGCGCAGCAGGTCCGGCGTCAGGGCCGGGGCCTCCCGGACGGCGACGCCGACCTCGCGGACGAGGGCGATCTGGTCCACGAACCACGGGTCGAACCCGCTGGCCTCGGCGATCTGCTCGACGGTGGCGCCGGCGGCCAGGGCCGCCTCCGCCACGTACAGCCGGCCGTCGACCGGGGTGCCCAGCACCTCGAGCAGCTCCTCGGCGGACCGGTCTGCCGTTCCCCCGCCCGCACCGCCCATGCCGGTCCAGAAGCCGGCGGCCTTGGTCTCGGTCGAGCGCATGGCCTTGCCGAGCGCCTCGGGGAAGTTGCGGCCCATCGCCATGACCTCGCCGACGCTCTTCATCGTCGTGGTCAGGCGGGGGTCGGCACCGGGGAACTTCTCGAAGGCGAAGCGCGGGATCTTGACGACGACGTAGTCCAGCGACGGCTCGAACGACGCCGGCGTGACCCCGGTGATGTCGTTGGTGATCTCGTCGAGGGTGTAGCCGATGGCCAGCTTCGCCGCGATCTTGGCGATCGGAAAGCCGGTGGCCTTCGACGCCAGGGCCGACGACCGGGAGACGCGCGGGTTCATCTCGATGACGACCATCCGGCCGTCGGCCGGATTGACCGCGAACTGGATGTTGCAGCCGCCGGTGTCGACGCCGACCTCGCGCAGCACCGCGATGCCGACGTCGCGCATCCGCTGGTACTCGACGTCGGTGAGCGTCATCGCCGGCGCGACGGTGACCGAGTCACCGGTGTGCACGCCCATCGCGTCGATGTTCTCGATCGAGCAGATGACGACCACGTTGTCGCTGCGGTCGCGCATCAGCTCGAGCTCGTACTCCTTCCAGCCCAGCACCGACTCCTCGATGAGGACGGTGTGCACCGGGGAGTCGGCGAGGCCGTGCGTCGCCATGCGCCTCAGCATCGCCTCGTCGGTGGCGAAGCCGGACCCGAGCCCGCCCATGGTGAAGCTCGGCCGGATGACGACGGGGTAGCCGACCTCCTCGGCGGTGGCCAGGGCCTCCTCGACGGTGCCGCAGACCCGGGACCGCGGGGCGTCGGCGCCGATGGACCGGACGATGTCCTTGAACAGCTGCCGGTCCTCGCCGCGGTTGATCGCGTCGACGTCGGCGCCGATGAGCTGGACGCCGTACTTCTCCAGCACGCCGTTCTCGTACAGGCCGATGGCGATGTTGAGCGCCGTCTGCCCGCCGAGGGTGGCCAGCAGCGCGTCGGGGCGCTCCTTCGCGATAACCTTCTCGACGAACTCCGGCGTCAGCGGCTCGACGTAGGTGGCGTCGGCGACCTCGGGGTCGGTCATGATCGTCGCCGGGTTGCTGTTCACCAGGCTGACCCGCAGCCCCTCGGAACGCAGCACGCGGCAGGCCTGCGTGCCGGAGTAGTCGAACTCCGCGGCCTGGCCGATCAGGATCGGCCCCGAGCCGATCACCAGGACGTGCTGGATGTCTGTCCGCTTCGGCATCAGGCCTTCTCCCCCGTGGTGTGCTCGACCTGCGGCGCCGGGCCGCCGGCGGTCGCCTCGCCGGTGCGCGCGGACTCCATCAGGTCGACGAAGCGCTGGAACAGCGGTGCCGCGTCGTGCGGTCCGGCCGCCGACTCGGGGTGGAACTGGACGCTGAAGGCCGGGACCTCCAGGCAGCGCAGGCCCTCGACGACGTCGTCGTTGAGGCCGACGTGGCTGACCTCCACCTGCCCGTAGGGGGTGTCGGTGGGCCGGTCGAGCGGCGCGTCCACGGCGAAGCCGTGGTTGTGGCTGGTCACGCGGACCGTGCCGCTGACCCGGTCGAGCACCGGCTGGTTGAGCCCGCGGTGGCCGAAGCGCAGCTTGTAGGTGCCCAGGCCCAGCGCGCGGCCGAGGATCTGGTTGCCGAAGCAGATGCCGAACAGCGGCCGTCGGGCGTCGAGCACCCCGCGCACCGCCTCGACCGCGTAGTCGGCGGCGGCCGGGTCACCGGGGCCGTTGGAGAGGAAGACCCCGTCCGGGCCGGCGGCCAGCAGCTCGTCGGCGGTCGCCGTCGACGGGAGGACGTGCGTCTCGACGCCCAGCTCGGCGAGGTGGCGCGGCGTCGCGGTCTTGATGCCGAGGTCGAGCGCGGCGATCGTGAACCGCTTCTCCCCCACCGCCGGGACGACGTAGGGCTCGTCGGTGCTCACCTGCGGGGCGAGGTCGGCGCCGGTCATGCTCTCGGCCGCCTGCACCTTCTCGAGCAGCTGGCCCTGGTCGAGCTCGGTGGAGATGCCCACGCGCATGGCGCCGCGGTCGCGCAGGTGCCGAGTGAGCGCGCGGGTGTCGATGCCGCTGATGCCGACGATCCCCTGGGCGACCAGCTCGTCGTCCAGCGTGCCGGTGGCCCGCCAGTTCGCCGGGCGGCGGGCGGGGTCCCGGACCACGAAGCCGGCGACCCACATCCGCCGGCTCTCGTCGTCCTCGCCGTTCACCCCGGTGTTGCCGATGTGCGGGGCGGTCATCACCACGACCTGGCGGTGGTAGCTGGGGTCGGTCAGCGTCTCCTGGTAGCCGGTCATGCCGGTGGCGAAGACCGCCTCGCCCACCGTCGTCCCGGTCGCCCCGTAGGCCTCGCCCCGGAACGTCCTGCCGTCCTCGAGGACGAGCAGCGCCTCTGTCACTTCTGTGCCTTTCCGTCGAGCACCGTCGGCACGCCCCGCAGGAACGTGGCGACGACCCGGCCGGGGAGCTCCCGGCCGGCATACGGGCTGTTGCGGCTGCGGCTGGCCAGCGCGGCGGGGTCGACGGTGACCCGGCTCGCGGGATCCAGCAGCAGCAGGTTGGCGGGTTCGCCGGGGGCGAGCGGCCGGCCGTGGCCGGACAGGCGGCCGATGGCCGCCGGGCGGACCGACATGCGGTCGGCGACGCCGGCCCAGTCGAGCAGGCCGGACTCGACCATCGTCTCGACGACGACCGACAGCGCCTGCTCCAGCCCCAGCATCCCGGGCCGGGCCTGCGCCCACTCGCTCTCCTTGTCCTCGACCGCGTGCGGCGCGTGGTCGGTGGCGACGGCGTCGATCACGCCCTCGGCCAGCGCCTGCCGGAGGGCCTGGACGTCGTCGTCGGTGCGCAGCGGCGGGTTGACCTTGAACACCGGGTCGTAGCTCTCCGCGCAGGCGTCGGTGAGCAGCAGGTGGTGCGGGGTCACCTCGGCGGTCACCTGGACGCCGCGGCCCTTGGCCCAGCGCAGGATCTCGACCGAGCCGGCCGTCGACACGTGGCAGACGTGCAGCCGGGCGCCGACGTGGCCGGCCAGCAGCACGTCGCGGGCGATGATCGCCTCCTCGGCCGCGGCCGGCCAGCCGGTCAGGCCGAGGCGGGCGGAGCGGTCGCCTTCGTGCATCTGCGCGCCGACGGTGAGCCGGGGCTCCTCGGCGTGCTGGGCGACGACGCCGTCGAACGCCTTCACGTACTCCAGCGCCCGGCGCATCAGGGCCGGGTCGCTGACGCAGTGCCCGTCGTCGGAGAACACCCGCACCCGGGCGGCGGAGTCGGCCATCGCGCCGAGCTCGGCCAGCCGCTCGCCCTTGAGCCCCACGGTGACGGCCCCGACCGGGACGACGTCGACCAGGCCGGCCTGCTCGCCCAGCCGCCAGACCTGCTCGACGACGCCGGCGGTGTCGGCGACCGGGTCGGTGTTGGCCATGGCGTGCACGGCGGTGAACCCGCCGAGCGCGGCGGCGCGGCTGCCGGTCTCGACCGTCTCGGCGTCCTCGCGGCCGGGCTCTCGCAGGTGCGTGTGCAGGTCGACCAGACCGGGCAGGGCGATCAGCCCGGCGGCGTCGACGACCTCGGCGCCGGTGGCCTGCAGCGAGTCGCCGATCGCGGCGATCCGGCCGTCCTTCACCAGGATGTCGGCGGCCGCGCCGCCGAGGGGCTGCGCGCCCTTGATCAGGTAGGTCACTGGGGCGAGCCTCCGAGCAGCAGGTAGAGCACGGCCATGCGGACGGAGACCCCGTTGCCGACCTGCTCGACGATCGTGGAGCGGACGGAGTCGGCCACCTCGGCGGCGATCTCCATGCCGCGGTTCATCGGCCCCGGGTGCATGACGATCGCGTCGTCGGGCAGCGCGGCCATCCGGCGGGCGTCGAGGCCGTAGCGGCGGCTGTACTCGCGGGCGCTCGGGAAGTAGCTGGCGTTCATCCGCTCGGCCTGGACCCGCAGCATCATCACGACGTCGCTCTTCGGCAGCACGGCGTCCAGGTCGTAGCTCACCTCCGCCGGCCAGCTGCCGACCCCGACCGGCAGCAGCGTGGGCGGGGCCACGAGGGTGACCTCCGCGCCGAGGGTGTGCAGCAGCCCGACGTTGGACCGGGCGACCCGGCTGTGCAGGACGTCGCCGACGATCGCCACCCGCACGCCCTCGAGCCGGCCGAGCCGCTGCCGGATCGTGTAGGCGTCGAGCAGCGCCTGGGTGGGGTGCTCGTGGGTGCCGTCGCCGGCGTTGACCACGCTGCCGCGGACCCAGTTGGCCAGCCGGTGCGGGGCACCGGAGGCGCCGTGCCGGACGACGATGGCGTCGCTGCCCATGGCCTCGAGGGTCAGCGCGGTGTCCTTGAGGCTCTCGCCCTTGGAGACGCTGCTGCCCTTCGCGGAGAAGTTGATGACGTCGGCGGAGAGGCGCTTGGCCGCCAGCTCGAAGGAGATGCGGGTGCGCGTGGAGTCCTCGTAGAAGAGGTTCACCACCGTGCGGCCGCGCAGCGTCGGAAGCTTCTTGACCTCGCGGCCGGCCAGCGCCTGGTCGATCTGCGCCGCGGTGTCGAGCACCAGCGTCGCGTCGTCCCGGTCGAGGTCGGCCGCCTCCAGCAGGTGCCGCTTCACTTGCCCTCCCCCTCCGTGAGCAGGACCTCGTCGGTGCCGTCGACCTCCTGCAGGTGGACCTTCACCTGCTGGCTGCGCGACGTGGGCACGTTCTTGCCGACGAAGTCGGCCCGGATCGGCAGCTCCCGGTGGCCGCGGTCGACGAGCACCGCCAGCTGCACGCTGCGCGGGCGGCCGAGGTCGCGGAGGGCGTCGAGCGCCGCCCGGACCGACCGGCCGGAGAACAGGACGTCGTCCACCAGGACGACGAGCCGGCCGTCGATGCCGGCGTCGGGCAGCACGGTCGGCTCCAGCGCGCGGACGCCGCGCAGCCGCAGGTCGTCCCGGTAGAGGGTGATGTCGGCGGTGCCGACGTCGACCGGCGTGCCGGTGAACGCCTCGATGCGCGCGGCGAGCCGGCGCGCGAGCGGGGCGCCGCGGGTGGGGATGCCCACCAGCACGAGGTCGGAGAGACCCCCGTCGGACGAGCCGGGGTCGATCGTCGCGGCCCGCTCGATGAGCTGGTGGGCCATGCGGTCGACGACGCGGGCGACGTCGGCGGAGGAGAGCAGTGCGCCGGGCGCCTGTTCGCGGGCACGCTCGGGAGAGCCGGCCATGTGGCCTCCTTCCCCGCCTCACTGGACGGGTCGTTAAAGGAGTGGGTGGACCGGCGACGACGGTACTGCACGCCCCGCCGCGGCCCTCGGGCGACCGTTCCGTGCCGCACCGGCGCCGCAACCGCTCACGGAGCGTGTCGGACACATGACTGACACACCAGTGGACTGCTGCTGTTGCAGAAACCCCACGACCAGTACGCTCAGTCACCAACTTGACCTATCCGAGACGACGGACAGTGAGCAGACAGCGATGAGCACCGACTACTCACGGGCCCTCGGCGCCCGGCTCCGCGCCATCCGCAACCAGCAGGGCCTGTCCCTGCAGGGGGTGGAGGACAAGTCGCACGGCCGCTGGAAGGCAGTCGTCGTCGGCTCCTACGAGCGCGGCGACCGCGCGGTCACCGTCCAGCGCCTGTCGGAGCTGGCAGTGTTCTACGGCGTGCCGGTCTCCGAGCTGCTGCCCGACCCGCGCCCGAGCTCCGCGGTCACCTCGAGCACCAAGATCGTGCTGAACCTCGAGTCACTGGGCTCGCTGCCCGCCGACGAGGCCGGCCCCCTCGCCCGCTACGCCTCGACCATCCAGGCGCAGCGGCACGACTACAACGGCAAGGTCCTCTCGATCCGCGCCGAGGACCTGAAGTCGCTGGCGATCATCTACGACATGAGCCCCGACGAGCTGACCTCGCGGCTGATCGAGTGGGGCGTGCTCAACCCCGGCATGGAGAGCGTCGTCGGCTTCGGTGGCCCCGAGGACGACGACGAGGAGCTCGACCCGAACTGGGAGCGCCGCCGCTCCCCGCGCTGACGGTTCCGCGGCGTTGTACCGGAGAGGCCCAGAACCAGTGCGGTTCTGGGCCTCTCCGGTTCAACGCTCGGTGAGTCAGGCCGTGGGGACCTCGGCGGCGAGGATCGCGCCCAGGACGCCGTTGACGTAGGCCGGCGAGTCGTCGGTCGACAGGGCCTTGGCCAGCTCGACCGCCTCGTCGATGACCACGAGGTCGGGGACGTCGTCGGCCCAGAGCAGCTCGAACACCGCCATGCGCAGGATCGCGCGGTCGACGTCGGGCAGCCGGTCCAGGGACCAGTTGTTGGCGTGCGCGGCGATGAGCTCGTCGATGCGGGCGGCGTGCTCGGCGACGCCCTCGACCAGCCGGACCGTGTGCTCGGGCACCGGGGGGTTCGCCGTCTCGATCCGGTCGCGCAGGACGACCAGCCGGTCGTTCCCCCGCACGTCGGCCTCGTAGAGGACGTCGACGGCGCGCTTGCGCGCCTTGGAGCGGGCAGCCATGACTGGCGCCGGGCTCAGTTGACGCGGCCGAGGTACCGGCCGTCGCGGGTGTCGACCTTCAGCTTCTCGCCGGTGGTGATGAACAGCGGGACCTGGATCTGGGCGCCGGTCTCCAGCGTGGCGGGCTTGGTGCCGCCGGTGGAGCGGTCGCCCTGCAGACCCGGGTCGGTGTGCTCGACGACGAGCTCCATGGTCACCGGGAGCTCGACGTACAGCGGGGTGCCGTCGTGCACGGCGACGGTGACCTCGGTGTTCTCGAGCAGGTAGTTCGCGCCGTCGCCGACGGTCTCGCCGGGGACGTGGATCTGGTCGTAGGTGTCGCCGTCCATGAAGACGAAGTCGGCGCCGTCCTTGTACAGGTACGTCATGCCGCGCTTGTCGACGTTGGCGGTCTCGACCTTGGTGCCGGCGTTGAAGGTCTTGTCGACGACCTTGCCCGAGAGCACGTTCTTCAGCGTCGTCCGGACGAACGCGCCGCCCTTGCCGGGCTTGACGTGCTGGAACTCGGTGACGGTCCAGAGCTGGCCGTCGAGGTTGAGGACCATGCCGTTCTTGAGGTCGTTGGTGGTAGCCATCTAGAGGACCAGCAGTTCCTTGCTCGTGAGGGTCAACAACTCGGGCGCGTCGTCGGTGACGACCAGGGTGTCCTCGATCCGGACACCGCCGTGGCCGGGCAGGTAGACGCCCGGCTCCACGGTGACGGCCATGCCGGCGGCCAGCGTACCCGCGCCCAGCGGGCCGATGCCCGGCGCCTCGTGGATCTCCAGCCCCACGCCGTGTCCCAGTCCGTGGGAGAAGTGCTCCCCGTGGCCGGCGGCGACGATGACGTCGCGGGACGCCGCGTCGACGGCGACGACGTCGGCACCGACCGCCAGCGCCGCCCGCCCCGCCGCCTGGGACGCGGCGACGAGCTCGTAGATCTCCCGCTGCCAGTCGGCCGCGTGCCCGAGGACGACGGTGCGCGTCATGTCGGAGTGGTAGCCGTCGACGGTCGCGCCGAAGTCGAGCTTGAGGAAGTCGCCGTCGCGCAGCACGGTCGCGTCGGGCCGGTGGTGCGGGATCGCCGAGTTCGCCCCGGCCGCCACGATCGTCTCGAACGACGGCGCCTCGGCACCCAGCGCGAGCATCCGGGCGTCGAGCTCCCGGCCCACCTGCAGCTCGGTCCGCCCCGGGCGCAGCGCCCCCTCGGCGGCCAGCTCGGCCAGCGCCTGGTCGGCGACGGCGCACGCACGGCGGAGCGACTCGACCTCGTCCTCGTCCTTGATGGCCCGCTGGGACTCCACGGCTCGCCGCACCGAGGCCAGCTCGGGCACCGTGCCGCCGTCCGCGGCGTCGGCGAGCACCTTCTCCAGCTGGGCCAGCCCGTCGACGGTCAGGTCGTGGGACTCGTAGCCGAGCCGCCCGGCGCCACGGCGCACCGCCTCGCGGGCGATGCCGGAGACCGTGGCCCGGTCGACCAGCACCTCGACGTCGGGGACCTGCGCCGCCGCCTGCGTCGTGTACCGGCCGTCGGTGCCGAAGAGGTCTGCGCCGTCGGCGCGGACGAGCAGCACGCCGTTGGACCCGGTGAACCCGGTCAGGTAGCGGACGTTGAGCAGGTTGGTGACGAGGACGGCGTCCAGTCCGCGCTCACCCGCGAGTCGCCGAAGCGCGTCCCGCCGGTCCGCCGTCCTGCTCACTGCACGCCCTGCTGGGCCAGCCAGCCCAGGGCCAGGATGTAGCCGCTGATTCCGAGCCCGGCGATCACGCCGTCGGCCACCCCGGAGACGTAGGAGTGGTGCCGGAACTCCTCGCGGGCGTGGATGTTGGTGATGTGCACCTCGACCAGCGGCGCGTTCAGCCCGGCGAGGGCGTCGCGCAGCGCGACGGAGGTGTGCGACCAGGCCCCCGGGTTGATCAGCACCGGGTCGCCCGCGTCAGAGGCGGTGTGGATCCAGCGCAGCATCTCGGCCTCGTCGTCGGTCTGGCGCACCTGCACCTCGACGCCCATCTCCCGCCCGGTCGACTCCACCAGGTCGACCAGCTCGGCGAAGGTGGTGGTGCCGTACTTCTCGGGCTCCCGGAGGCCGAGCCGGCCGAGGTTGGGACCGTTGAGCACCTGAATGGTCACGCAGTTCCTCCAGAGACGGCCGCCCAGGCGGCGTCGAGCCAGGCCTGGTCGGGGTCGGTCAGGATCATGGGGTTGCCCAGGCCGTCGAGGACGACGAACCGCAGCGACGCGCCGCGGGCCTTCTTGTCGAGGCGCATGACCGACTGGATGGTGGCCCAGTCGCCGGCGTACCGGGTGGGCAGGCCCATGCGGTCGACCAGCGAGCGGTGGAGGTCGACGTCCGCGCGGGTCAGCAGCCCGGCCTGGCCGGCCAGCTCGGCGGCGAAGACCAGGCCGACGGCCACCGCCTCGCCGTGCCGCCAGCCGAAGTCCTCGACCCGCTCGATCGCGTGGCCCAGCGTGTGCCCGTAGTTGAGGAACTCCCGGCGACCGGTGTCGTAGAGGTCCTCCCCCACCGCCTCCGCCTTGACCCGCACGGCCCGCTCGATGAGCTCCTCGGTGTCGCGTCGGCCGGTCGGGTCGTCGCTCAGCAGCCGCAGGATCTCGCCGTCGGCGATGAACCCGCACTTGACCACCTCGGCCAGGCCCGACCGGAACTCCGCATCGGGCAGCCCGGCCAGGACGTCGGTGTCGGCCAGGACGGCGATCGGCGGGTGGAAGGCGCCGACGAGGTTCTTGCCCGCCGCGGTGTTGATGCCCGTCTTCCCGCCGACGGCCGCGTCGACCATGCCCAGGATGCTCGTGGGCACCGTGACGAAGCGGACGCCGCGGGTCCAGGTGGCGGCGACGAAGCCGGCCAGGTCGGTCACGGCTCCCCCGCCCACGCCGACGACGGCGTCGGACCGGGTCATGCCCAGCCGGCCGAACTCCTCCCAGAGCCCGGCCGCGACCTCCGCCGTCTTGGCCGCCTCCCCGTCGGGGACGACGAGCGCCTCGGCGGCCACGCCCGCGGTCTGCAGCGTCTCCACGGCGGCGCCGGCCAGCGCGGCCAGCGGCGGCGTGTGCACGACGGCGGCCTTCGCCGTCCCGGCCAGGACGACGCCCAGCTCCGCCTGCGCGCCCGGGCCGACGACCACCTCGTAGGGCCGCTCGCCCGGGACGGGAACCCGCCTCATCGCGCGTCCTGCGCGGCCCGGACCAGGGCCGCCACGTCCGCGATCACGTCGCCGGGCTCGCGGCCGCCGGTCTGCACGGTCGCCGTCGCAACCTCGGCGTAGAGGGGGGCGCGCTCCTCGAGCATCGTGCGCAGCATCGCGCGGGGGTTGACCGCCAACAGCGGGCGGTCGCGGGACAGCCCGACCCGCTTGGCGGCCGACGGCACGTCGACGTCCAGCCACACCACCACGCCACCGGCGTCGCCGTGGGCCACGAGCAGCTCCCGGGTCGCGGCGCTGGTGACCGCTCCCCCGCCGAGGGCGAGCACGCCGTCGTGCTCGGCGAGCGCCCGAGCCACCGCCTGCTCCTCGAGGGCCCGGAAGTGCGGCTCGCCGTGCTGCACGAACAGGTCGGCCACGGTGGCACCCGCGACGGCCTCGACGTCGGCGTCGGTGTCGCGGAACGGCAGGTCCAGGAGCTCGGCCACCGCCGTGCCCACCGTCGTCTTGCCCGACGCCGGCGGGCCGACGAGCACGAGGCGAGGGGTCATCGGATCGGGAGGGCGGCGAGGTAGGCCTCGGCGTTCCGCCGCGTCTCGGCCACCGAGTCGCCGCCGAACTTCTCGAGGACGGCGTCGGCGAGCACCAGCGCGACCATCGCCTCCATGACGACGCTGCCGCGCGGCACCGCGCAGGCGTCGCTGCGCTGGTTGATGGCGACCGCGGGCTCTCCGGTCGCCGTGTCGATCGTGGCCAGCGCCCGCGGCACGGTGGAGATCGGCTTCATCGCCGCCCGCACGCGCAGCACCTCGCCGTTGGTCATGCCGCCCTCGATGCCGCCGGCCCGGTCGGTGCGCCGGGTGGCGCGGCCCTCGGCGAGGTCGATCTCGTCGTGCGCCACCGAGCCGCGGCGGCGCGCGGTCTCCAGCCCGTCGCCGACCTCGACGGCCTTCACCGACTGCACGCCCATGAGCGCGCCGGCCAGCCGGGAGTCGAGCCGGCGGTCCCAGTGCACGTGGCTGCCCAGGCCCGGCGGGAGCCCGTGGACGACGACCTCGATGACGCCGCCGAGGGTGTCCCCGTTCTTCCGGACGTCGTCGATCTCGGCGACCATGCGCTCGCTGGTGGCCGGGTCGGCGCAGCGGACCGGGTCCTCGTCGATGCGCGCGTTGTCGTGCGGCCCCGGCAGGACGCCGTCGGGCACGACCACGGGGCCGATGGCGACGACGTGGCTGACCACCTCGACGCCGAGCGCCTGGCGGAGGAAGGCCTGGGCGACCGCGCCGAGCGCCACGCGGGCCGCGGTCTCCCGGGCGCTGGCCCGCTCCAGGACCGGCCGGGCGTCGTCGAACCCGTACTTCTGCATGCCGGCGAGGTCGGCGTGGCCGGGCCGCGGGCGGGTCAGGGGCGCGTTGCGCGCCTGCCCGGCCAGCACCTCCGGGTCGACCGGGTCGGCGGACATGACCGTCGACCACTTCGGCCACTCGGTGTTGCCGACCTGGATGGCGATGGGCCCACCCTGCGTGCGGCCGTGCCGCACGCCGCCGGTGAGCGTGACCTCGTCCTGCTCGAACGACATGCGGGCCCCGCGGCCGTGGCCCAGCCGGCGGCGGGCCAGCTGCAGGTCGATGTCGGAGGTCTGCAGCTCCACGCCGGCGGGCAGCCCCTCGAGGATGCCGGTGAGCTGCTGACCGTGCGATTCACCTGCGGTCAGCCAGCGCAACATGGGCTCGATTCTGCCAGTCGGGGGGAACGACGCCGTCGCTCAGGTGAGGGAGACCGCACCCAGCGAGAGCACGAGGACGGCGCCGGCCAGCAGCGGCGGGCCGAACGGGATCGCGGTCCGCCAGCCCGCCCGGCGGGTCGCCAGCAGCACCAGCGAGACGAGCGCGCCGGTCAGCAGCCCGAAGAAGACGCCGGTCATGAGCACGCCCCAGCCGAACCAGCCGAGCACCAGCCCCAGGAGCCCGAGCAGCTTGACGTCGCCGAACCCGAACCCGTCCGGGGACAGCACGGCGGCGACGACGCCCACCGCGAACGAGACCGCGGCGGCGGCGAGCGCCCGCACGAACGCGGCCCAGGTGCCCAGCACGGCGGCGTCCACGAGCAGCGCCGCCGCGCAGACGACGACGGCCGGGTAGGTGACCCGGTCGGGCAGCCGGTGGCAGAGCAGGTCGACCGCGCCCAGGACGACGGCGGCCCCTGCTGCCCAGGCCAGCGCCGCGGTGGCCGGCCGCAGCCCGAGGAGCTCGACGGCCCCGGCCAGCAGACCGGCGAGCAGGGCGGTCATGACCCCCACGCGGGTCGCGGACGGGACGGCGGCCCGGTCGCGGCTCGCCAGGCGCACGGCGACGCGCGCCAGCCACGGCCCCACGGCCACCGCCACCAGCAGGACGACGCCGAGCAGCACCAGCCGGGAGACCTCCACGCGGGTCAGCGGGAGGCGACGGCGGCGTCGAGGGCCGTGCGCATGGCCTCGATGGGCGCGGGCAGGCCGGTCATCAGCTCGACCTGGACCGTCGCCTGCCAGAAGAGCACGTCCAGGCCACCGGCGACCGTGCCACCGAGGTCGGCGACCCGCTCGGCCACGACCGTCGGCCAGGGCGCGTAGAGGACGTCGAGCAGCGTGTGGTCGCCGCGCCACGGCAGCGCCAGGAGCGCGGGCTGCGCCTCGATCGGCACGGTGCTCACGACCAGCGGCGCGTCCAGCGTCGCCTCCGCGAGCGGCGTGACCGAGCGCGGAACCCCGAGCGTGTCCAGGACGCCGAGGACGTCACCGGCCCGCGACGGGTCCCGGACGACCACCTCCACGTGCTCGGCACCGAGGGACGCCAGCGCCACGGCCGCGGCCGCCGCCGTCCCGCCTCCGCCGATCACCACCGCCGCGCCGGCCTGCTCGACCCCCGCCAGCTGCAGGGCCATGCCGATGCCGGTGACGTCGGTGTTCTCCGCCCGCCAGCCCTCCGGCGTCCGGACCAGGGTGTTGGCCGCGTGCAGCAGCCGCGGCAGCGGCTCCACGACGTCGGCGACGTCCACGGCCGCCTGCTTGCACGGCATCGTGACCGAGAACCCGCGCCACTCCTCGCCCAGCCCGGCGAGGAGCACCGGCAGGTCCTCGGCCCCGATGTCCAGGGCGTCGTAGGTCCAGTCGGTGAGCCCGAGCGCCGCGTAGGCCGCCCGGTGCAGGGCCGGGGAGAGCGAGTGGCCCACCGGACGCCCGAGGACCGCCGCTCTCATGCCTGCCCGCTCATCCCTCGGGGTTCTCCCGCAGCCACTGCCGGAACAGCTCCACGTTCGCGTCGTGCTCGGCCTTGGTGGCCGCGAACCGCGTGTCACCGGTGTCCGGGTCGACGACCACGAAGAAGCGCCAGTCGCCCGGGGTCGGGTTGAGCACCGCGCGCAGCGCGTCCTCGCCCGGGTTGTTGATGGCGCCCGGCGGCAGCCCGGGGTGGAGGTAGGTGTTGTACAGCGAGGGGTTGGCCCGGTCCTCCGGCGTGGTCGTGATGCCGCCCTTGCCGTTGGCGTAGTTGACGGTCGTGTCCAGCTGGAGGGCCATGCCGTCGGCGATCCGGTTCTCGAGCACCCGGGCGACCTTGCCCATGTCCTCGACCGAGCCGGCCTCCGCCTGCACCAGGCTGGCCTTGGTGACCACGGCGAGCCGGTCGGCCTCGGCGATGCCGAGCCCGGAGAGCACCTCGGTGCCGCGGGCCACCATCTGGCGCAGCACGTCGGCCGCCGTGGTGTCGGGCTCGATGTCGTAGGTCGCCGGGAAGAGGAAGCCCTCGAGCTTGCCGTTGGCGTACGCCGGCAGGCCGAGCGACACCGTGTCGGCGGCGGCCGCCTGGAACTCCTCGAGGGGGCGCCCCGTCTCCTCGGCGATGCGGGCCAGGGTGCGCTCGACGGTCAGGCCCTCGGGGAGGGTCACGCGGGACAGCAGGCGCGCCGCGGGATCGAGCAGCTGGTCCAGCGCCGCCCGGCCGCTCATCTGGAGCCGCATGGAGTAGACGCCGGGCTGGATGCCCACCGACGCGGCGTTCTCCTCGGCCGCGTCGACGAACGGGCCGACGGAGGCGATGACGTCGGCGTCGACCAGCGTGCGGCCGATGTCGCTGAGCGTGTCGCCGTTCTGGACGCGGATGGAGATCTCGCCGGAGCCCTGGCCGGTGTAGTCCTTGGCCATCGGGTTGACCAGGTCGATCAGCTTCTGGCCGCCCAGCACGATGCCGACCACCAGGCCGCCGAGCACGAGCAGCGACAGGACGACCGCGACCGGGCTGCGGCGCCGGCGGGCGCGGCCGGTCCGGCGGTCGTAGGGCTTGACGGGGATGACCTCGCCGGACTCCTCGTCGTGGACCAGGGAGTCCTCGTCCAGGTCGGACGGGTCGACCCCGGAGTGGGCCTCGTGCCGGCCCGAGCGGCGACGGCGCCCGCGACGTCCGCGGGGCTCGTCCTCCTCGACGTGGGCACCGATGACCTCGAGGCCACCCGTGCGGTCCTCCCAGGACGAGTCGTCCAGGGGGTGCGCGTCGGTCGCCGCGTCGTCGTGCCGGTCGTCGTCCTCGTCGTCGGACGAGTGGGAACCGCCCACGGGGCGTGAAGTCTGCTCCCGATGCGCCGCCGTGTCGAGGGGCGCCCCGGGGAGCAGGGGCTGGGCGACGGTCCGGTCGTCGTCGCCGTCCACGTCCTGGCGGGCGTGCAGCTTGTCCCAGACGCCCGCGGGGCGGGGCGGGAGCGGGGCGGAGGGGTGGGCCGACGGGAGGTCGGCGTCGTCACCCCACCCGCCGCTGTGACGGGCGCTGAGCGGGTGGTCGGGGTGGTCGCTGGAGCCGTAGGACCACCAGTCCGGCTCCACCAGCGGACCGGTCTGGTCGTCGTACCGGTCGAGGACGCGGGGCGCGGGGCGGGCGGAGCCGGTGGCGTCCCGGCCGACCGCCTCGAACCCGCCCGTGACGTACGGGGGGACCTCGTAGCGGGACGGCTCGTAGCGGGGGACGCCGAAGCCGAGGTCGCCGCGGGGCGGGAACGGGCCCTCGGGAGAGGAGTGCCGCCCGCCGGCGTCGGTCACGTGCGGGGCCGCCGGCTGTCGAGGAACTGTTGCAGGATGACCACGGCTGCCGCCTGGTCGATCACCGCTCGCTGCTTGCGGCTGTCGATGCCGCCCTCGCGCAGGTGACTGGCTGCGGTCACGGTGGAGAGCCTTTCGTCGATCAGGATCACCGGCACATCCGGAATGCGGTCGGCTAGTTCCTGAGCGTAATCGGCGGCATCTTGGGCGGACGCGCCCGACGCACCCGACAGGTGCACCGGCTCCCCCACGACCACCTCCGTCACCTCGTGTTCCACGACGAGGGCGGCGAGGCGGTCCAGATCGGCCCCGTCCTTGGCCCGGCGGAGCGTCTCCAGCGGGCTGGCGAGGGTGCCGGTCGGGTCCGACATGGCCAGCCCGACGCGCACCGTGCCGACGTCCACGCCGAGCACGCGGCCGGCCGCCCGCTGCGCCGCGGGGCGGCGCGGGGGCACCTTGAGGTGCTCGGGCCAGCCGCCGGACAGGTCGATCTCGCTGGTCTCGTTCGAGACCGGCGGGAAGCCGCGGCCGAGGTCCAGCTCGGTGGTCGGGTGGTAGACGGGCTGGGCCGGCCGCGGCGGGGACGGGGGCACGGGCGGCAGCGACCGCCGTGGCCCACCGACAGGGCCGGTGTCCTCGGGGTTGTACTCGGTGTCGGACACGTTGGTCACCTTCCCGTGGCGGTCACGACCGCCTGCTCGCCGGCCTGCAGTGCCGCGGGGATACCCGCGGGATCGGTGCCGCCGCCCTGGGCGACGTCCGCCTTGCCCCCGCCGCGACCACCGACCGGTGCGGCGGCTGCCCGGAGCACGTCGTTGGCCGACAGCCCACGCTCGAGGGCCGCCGGGTTCAGCGCGGCCACGAGTGCCACCTTGCCATCGGACTCCGACGCCAGCAGGACCACAGCGGGCCGGTCGGCGAGTCGCCCGCGGATGTCGAGCGCCAGCGTGCGGAGGTCTCCCCCGCCCAGACCGGCCGGCGACCCGGTGACGACGGCGACACCCGCGACGTCCTTCGCGGCGGCGGCCAGCTGCCCGGCCGCGGCGACCGACTGCTGGGCGCGCAGCTCGGCGAGCTCCTTGTCGGCGTCGCGCAGCCGCGTCAGCATCCCCGAGACCCGCTCGGTCAGGCCGTCGGCCGGGGTCTTGAGCAGGTCGGCGAGCTGGCGGACCAGGTCGCGCTCGCGGGCGAGGTAGCGGAACCCCTCCAGCCCGACGGCCGCCTCGACGCGGCGGGCGCCCGAGCCGACCGAGGACTCGCCGGTGAGGGCGAGCGTGCCGATCTGGGCGCTGCCGCGCACGTGCGTGCCACCGCAGAGTTCGCGGGACCACGGGCCGCCGATCTCGACCACGCGCACCTGCTCGCCGTAGGTCTCCCCGAACAGGGCCAGCGCACCGAAGGCCTGGGCCTCGGGCAGCGTCATGTACTGCGCGGTGACCTTGTGGTCGGCGCGGACCGCCGCGTTGGCGACGTCCTCGATGTCGGTGCGCTGCTGCTGGGTGAGCGCGCCCTGCCAGGCGAAGTCCAGCCGCAGGTAGCCCGGCCGGTTGTAGGAGCCGGACTGGAGCGCCTGCGGGCCGAGCACCTGGCGCAGCGCCGCGTGCACGACGTGGGTGCCCGAGTGCGCCTGGCAGGCCGAGAGCCGCCACTCGTAGTCGACCTCGGCGGTCAGCTCCGCGCCGCCGCGCAGCTCGCCCTCGAGCACGCGGACCTGGTGGGCGACCAGGCCCTTGACCGGCCGCTGCACGTCGATCACCTCGGCGCGGCCGCCGTCCCAGGTCAGCGCGCCGGCGTCGGCGATCTGACCGCCGGACTCGGCGTAGAACGGCGTCCGGTCGAGGACGACCCGCACGATCTCGCCGGGGCCGGCCACCTCCGGGCCCTCCTCGTCCCGCACCACGGCGAGCACGCGGGAGTCGGTGCGGAGGGTGTCGTAGGCCTGCCAGTCGGTCGGGCCGTGCTCGGCGAGCAGCTGGCGGTAGGCCAGGACGTCGACCGAGCCGGTGCGCTTGGCGCGCGCGTCGGCACGCGCGCGGTCCCGCTGCTCCTTCATGAGGGCGCGGAAGCCCTCCTCGTCGACGGTCACGCCCTGCTCGGCGGCCATCTCGAGGGTGACGTCGATCGGGAACCCGTACGTGTCGTGCAGGGAGAACGCCTGGTCACCCGACAGCGCCGGCGTCCCCGCCGCCTTGGCCTGCTTCACCGCGGTGTCGAACAGGGTCGTCCCGGCCGACAGCGTGCGGCGGAACGCCTCCTCCTCGGCGTAGGCGACGGCGGAGATCCGGTCGAAGTCGGTGGCCAGCTCCGGGTAGCTGGCGCTCATCGCGTCGCGGGACACGGGGAGGAGCTCGGGCAGCGTGGCCTCGTCGATGCCCAGGAGCTTCATCGAGCGGACGGCGCGGCGCAGCAGCCGGCGCAGGATGTAGCCGCCGCCCTCGTTGCCGGGCGTGACGCCGTCGCCGATGAGCATCAGGCCGCTGCGCACGTGGTCGGCCACCACGCGCAGCCGGACGTCGGCCTCGTGGTCGCGGCCGTACGTGACGCCGGCGAGCTCGGCGGCCCGGCGCAGCACCGGGGCGACCTCGTCGATCTCGTACATGTTGTCGACGCCCTGCAGCAGGTAGGCCACCCGCTCGAGGCCCATGCCGGTGTCGATGTTCTTCTTCGGCAGCTCGCCGAGGACCCGGAAGTCCTCCTTGCTCTTCACCTCGTCGAGCTCGTACTGCATGAAGACGAGGTTCCAGATCTCCAGGAACCGGTCGCCGGCGGTGTCGACCGCCGGGCCGCCGTCGGGGCCGAACTCGGCACCGCGGTCGATGTAGATCTCCGAGCAGGGGCCGCCGGGGCCGGGCGCGCCGGTGTGCCAGTAGTTGTCCTTCTTGCCCAGGCGCTGGATGCGGTCCTTGGGCAGGCCGGCGATGCGGTGCCAGGCGTCGGCGCCCTCGTCGTCGTCCAGGTAGACCGTGGCCCAGATCTTCTCGGGGTCGAAGCCCAGCCCGCCGTCCTCGACCGACCCGGTGATCAGCTCCCAGGCGTACTGGATCGCCCCCTCCTTGAAGTAGTCACCGAAGGAGAAGTTGCCGTTCATCTGGAAGAACGTGCCGTGCCGGGTGGTCTTGCCCACCTCCTCGATGTCGAGGGTGCGGACGCACTTCTGGACGCTGGTGGCGCGCGGGAACGGCGCCGGCTCCCGACCGGTCAGGTACGGGATGAACGGCACCATGCCGGCCACGGTGAACAGCAGCGACGGGTCCGGCGAGACCAGCGAGGCGCTGGGGACGACGGTGTGGTCGCGCTGGGCGAAGTGCTCCAGGAAGCGGCGGCGGATCTCGGCGGTCTGCATCAGGCCCTACTCGGTTCTGGGGGTCCGGCCCGGGCCGGACGTGGGATCAGCTGTCGGCGGCGTGGGCGCCGCGGCGCAGCGCGGCCGCGTCACCGGCGGCGGGCAGCGGCGCGTCGAGGCCGGTGCCGGCGCGCAGCTCCTGCTCGCGCTCGGCCATCGCGGCCCGGACGTCGGCGCCGAAGTCGCCGATGGCCTCGGCGAGCTCGCGCAGGCCTTCGGCGATCGACCCGCCGATGCCCGCCGGGGTCATCTTCTCGGCGGCGCGGGACAGCTTGCGGACGACGAGGGCGCCGATGGTGATGCCCATCGCGAGCCAGAACAGCCGGCGCATCAGGCGGCCCGCCGGGCGGCACGGCGCTCGCGGCGCGCGGCCTTGTCACGGGCGGCGGCGTCGGCGATCGCCTGGCCCTCGCGCTTCTTCCTGGCCGCGCTGCGCACGCCGTAGCTGAACGCGGCGACCTTGATCAGCGGGCTGCCGAGGGTGGCGGCGACGACGCTGGTCAGGGCGGCGACGTTGCTGGAGACGTTCGCGGCGTTGCCGGTGATGTCGTCCACGCGCTCGAGGTTGCTGTTGACGTGGGTGACCGTCGTGCTCGCCTGGGTCAGGATCGGGGCGCTCTGCTCGCGGACCTGCCGGATGGTCAGCGTGGTCTCGTCGAGCGTGCGGCCGAGCTTGAGCAGCGGGACGGCGACCAGCACCACCAGCAGCACCAGGGCGCCGGCTGCGATCAGCCCGGCGATCTCTCCTACGGACACGCGCACTCCTGTTTGTCGGTCTGGGGTCGGTACCGGCTCGTGGAACGGCTTCGGCCCGGCGTGGTCACAGTAGTCGCGCCGTCGTGGGCTCCCGGAGCTGTATCGGCAGCCTCGTCAGCGGGTGCGCCGGACGATCGCCCGCAGCCTGGCCAGCCGCTCGGCCAGCCGCCCCTCGACCCCGCGGGTGGTGGGCCGGTAGTAGTCCTTGCCCACCAGCGCGTCGGGCGGGTACTGCTGCGGCACCACGCCGTCCGGGTGGTTGTGCGGGTAGACGTAGGTCTGCGCGTGCCCGAGCTTCTTGGCACCGGCGTAGTGGCCGTCGCGCAGGCCCGGGGGGACGGGGCCGGCCAGCCCCTTGCGCACGTCGGCCACCGACTCCCCCATGGCGACCGTGACGGCGTTCGACTTCGGCGCCGTCGCCAGGTGCACGACGGCCTGCGCGAGCGGGAAGTGGCCCTCCGGCATGCCGATGAAGGCGACCGCCTCGGCCGCGGCCACGGCGGTGAGCAGGGCGGTGGGGTCGGCCATGCCGATGTCCTCGCTGGCCGAGATGACCAGCCGGCGGGCGATGAACCGGGGGTCCTCCCCCGCCTCGACCATCCGGGCCAGGTAGTGCATGGCGGCGTCGACGTCGCTGCCGCGGATGCTCTTGATCAGCGCGCTGGCGACGTCGTAGTGCTGGTCGCCCTGGCGGTCGTAGCGCACGGCCGCCTGGGCCACCGCGGTCTCGAGGGTGGCGAGGTCGATCTCGGTCGCCCCCACGGCCTGGGCCGCCCCCGCGCCCGACTCCAGCGCTGTGAGCGCCTTGCGCCCGTCCCCGCCGGCGATGCGGACGAGGTGCTCCTCCGCCTCCTCGCTGAGGGTGACGGCCCCGTCGAGGCCGCGGTCGCTGGTGAGCGCGCGGTGCAGCAGCGTCCGCACGTCGTCGTCGGACAGCGGCTGCAGCGCCAGAACCAGGCTCCGGCTCAGGAGGGGGCTGACGACGGAGAAGAACGGGTTCTCCGTCGTCGCGGCGATGAGGCTGACGATCCGGTCCTCCACCGCGGACAGCAGCGAGTCCTGCTGGGTCTTGGAGAAGCGGTGGACCTCGTCGATGAAGAGCACGGTGCGGCGGCCGGAGAAGGTCAGCTCGCGCTTGGCGCTCTGGATGACCGCCCGCACCTCCTTGACCCCGGAGTCGAGGGCGGAGAGCTGCACGAACTGCCGCTTGGTGGCCAGGGATATGACGTGCGCCAGCGTCGTCTTGCCGGTGCCCGGCGGGCCGTAGAGCACCAGCGACATGGGCTCGTCGGACTCGACCAGCCGGCGCAGCGGGGCGCGGGGCCCGAGCAGGTGCTGCTGGCCGACCACCTCGTCGAGCGAGCGCGGGCGCATGCGCACGGCCAGCGGCGCGCCCGGGTCGACGGGCGCCGGCCCGTCGTCGGCGGGCTGGTCGAACAGGCTGCTCACGGTTCCCGACGCTACCCGCGGGGCACGACACCCCTGTGCAGAAGCGACGCATCGGAGACCTGACCGTCAGCGCCATCGGGCTGGGCGCCATGCCCCTGTCCACCAAGTCCCAGCGCCCGTCGCGGGAGGAGGCCGTCGGCGTGGTGCACGCCGCGCTGGACGCCGGCGTGACGCTGGTCGACACCGCCGACGCCTACTCGCTGGACGAGGCGGAGTTCGGGCACAACGAGGAGCTGGTGGCCGAGGCGCTGCGCTCCTACGGGTCCGGCGCCGACGACGTCCTGGTGGCGACGAAGGGCGGGCACACCCGCGAGGGGACCGACTGGGGGCTGGACGGGTCGCCGGCCTACCTCCGCCGGGCGTGCGAGGCCTCGCTGCGCCGGCTCGGGGTCGACGCGATCGGGCTGTACCAGTACCACCGGCCGGACCCCGCGACGCCGTGGGAGGACTCGATGGGTGCGCTCAGGGCGCTGGTCGACGACGGCCTCGCGCGCATGGTGGGGGTGTCGAACGCCGACATCGCGCAGATCGACGTCGCCCGCTCCGTCATCGGCGACGCGTTCGTGAGCGTGCAGAACCAGTTCTCGCCCGGCTGGCGGTTCTCGGCGGACGAGCTGGCGCACTGCGCGGCGCACGGGATCGCGTTCATCCCGTGGAGCCCGTTCGGTGGGGTGTCGGCCGCCGGGTCCCTCGACGCGACCGCACCCGCCTTCGCGGAGGTGGCCGACGAGCTCGGCGTCTCGGTCTACCAGGTGACGCTGGCCTGGCACCTGGCGCAGGCCGAGGTCGTCATCCCGATCCCGGGAGCGTCGCGAGCGTCGTCCATCCAGGACAGCGCAGCGGCGGCGGACCTGCAGCTGACCCAGGAACAGCTCACCCGGCTGGCTGCGGGCTGACGGCGCGGTCGCGGCGTCGGCGCGCGAGCACCAGGGCCACCGCCACGGCCAGCACGACGGCGACCACCCAGGGGAGCACCGGGCGGTGAGCCGGCAGAGCCGACTGGCCGAAGACCTGCCACGTCGCGGCCAGCGCGTCCGGCAGCGAACCCGGTAGCCCGCCGCCGGGCCGCACGTACACCTCGAGGTAACCGGCCGCGGTCAGGACGGGGGCGACGAACCAGGCCGGCAGGACCACCAACGGCCACCAGGCGGCCCGCGCCGGCGGCTGCAGGCCCACGGTCACCAGGGCGACCGCCAGCACGGCCGCGCCCGCCCAGGAGGTCGCCGTCGTCCATCCGGGCCCGAAGAGGAACGTCTCCCTCGTCGCGAGGGCGGCGGCGCTCACGAGAGCCAGGAGCCAGCTGGGCACGAGCGCCGAGAGCACGCCGAGCGCGACCCCGAGGCCGGGCCGGCCGAACGCCGGGCACGCGCCGAGGAACCACCCGACGAGGGCGGCGAGCACGGTGGCGGCGGACAGCCCAGCGACGACCCGCGGATCCCCGTCGAACCCGTCGCCGCCGACGGTCCTGGACGCCAGCAGGACGACGACGACGAGCGCGAGCGCCACGCCACCCAGGGCGAACGCCGCGGCCGTCCACCGGCGGCCGGGAGGCGCGACGAGGCAGAGCAGCCCGGCGGCCACCCCCCCGGTCAGCGCCCCGAACGCCAGGGTGCCCAGCGGCGCACCGGCGGACGGGACGCCGGCGCCGGGGGCGCTCCACCCGGGCATCAGCGCGTTCTCGACGATCCACGGGAGGAAGCCGACGAGCCACCAGGTGAGCGCGGCCACCGGGACGAGCCCCCACAGCGGGAACCGGCGCGGTGCGCGGGTCTCGGTGGACGTCGGCGGAACGCTCTGGTCCAGCATGCGGGCAGTGTGCCGCGCCGACCCGTCACCATCACCGCGCCCGCCCACGCGACACGCAGACGGGGACGGCCGGCGGTCAGCGGCCGAGGACGTCCTTCAGCGCAGCGAGCACGAGGGCGACCTTGTCCGGCGCCGCGTTGGGGCCCATGAGCCCGATCCGCCACACGGTCGCGGCGTAGGCGCCCACTCCCCCGCCGATCTCCAGGTCGTAGCGCTCGAGCAGCTCCTTGCGCACCGCGGCGCTGTCGACGCCCTCGGGCACCCGCACCGTGGTCAGCTCCGGCAGGCGGTGCCCCTCGGCCGCGAACAGCTGCAGGCCCAGCTCCTGCAGGCCCTCGTGCAGCAGCCGGCCGGCCTCCGCGTGCCGGGCGTGCACCGCGTCGAGGCCCTCGTCGAGGATCCGGCCGAGCCCCGCGTGCAGCGAGACGACCATGCCGGTGGGAGCGGTGTGGTGGTAGGTCCGGCCCGAGCCCGCCGCCTCGCCGGCGTAGCCGCCGAGCAGGCCGAGGTCGAGGTACCAGCTCTGCGGCTTCTCGATCCGCCGCTCCCAGGCCCGGTCGCTGATGGTGAAGGGCGCGAGCCCAGGGGCCACCCCCAGGCACTTCTGCGAACCGGAGTAGGCGAGGTCGACGCCCCAGTCGTCCAGGCGCACGGGGATGCCGCCCAGCGAGGTCACGCAGTCGGCGAGCAGCAGCGCGTCGCCCTTGCCGGCGGCCAGCGGCTCGAGGTCCGAGCGCACGCCGGTCGAGGTCTCGGCGTGGACGGCGGCGACGAGCTTCGGCGACGGGTGCGCGGCCAGCACCCGCTCGGCGTCCACCGGCTGCCCCCACTCGTGCTCGACGGCGACGACCTCGGCGCCGCAGCGCGAGGCGACCTCGACCATCCGCTGGCCGAAGAGCCCGTTGACGGCGACCACGACGACGTCGCCGGGGCCAACCGTGTTGACGAAGGCCGCCTCCATGCCCGCCGACCCGGTGGCCGAGAGCGGCAGCGTGCGCCGGTTCGCCGTCCCGAAGACCTGTCGCAGCCGCTCGGAGGTCTCGTCGAGGATGCCGAGGAAGACCGGGTCGAGGTGTCCCAGCAGCGGCTGGGCCAGGGCGACCTGCGCCTCCGGGTAGGGGTTCGACGGGCCGGGTCCGAGCAGGGTGCGGGCGCGCAGCGGCATGGGCGCGACGCTACCTGCGCGCCGCGCCGTCAGCCGACCACGGCCCGGATCCCGTGAGCGCGCCCAGCCAGGCCCCGCCCACCGTCGCCAGCACCAGCGCGAGCGCGACGAGGAGCGGGCCGGGCTGCGATCCGGAGGGTTGCACGGCCAGGACCTCGACCCCGACGACGGCGAGCCAGGTGGCGGTCGTGGTCGTGGCCGCCAGGCCGGCCGTCCGCTGGGCCGAGGTCAGCCGCAGGACCGCGACGGCGAGGCACACCGCCGCGAGGAGCAGGCCGGCGACCGGCAGGTACAGCCACCAGCCGAAGTCGACGCTCACCGGGGGCGCCAGGACCCAGCCGACGCCGGCGGCCACGGTCACCGCCGCACCCAGGGCGGCGGTCCGGTCGCGGCGCACCGCGACCCGGGTGCGGAGACCGGTCCCGCGCAGGGCGGCCACCACCCCGACGGTGAGCACGCCTGCGGCGACGAGGACCAGCCACCAGGCCGGACCGAGGGCGTAGCTGACGTCCGGATCGGTGGTGACCAGGGCGGACATGACGAGCTGATCGACCAGGCCGAGGACGACGCCGCCCGCCAGCCCGACCGCCAGCGCCGGGGCGGTGCCCGCACCCGCGGGCAGGAGCAGGAGCACGAGCGCGGCCACGAGCGGCAGCAGCGCCTGCACGACCCACCCCAGCGTGGACCACCCCAGGTCCACGGCGTGGTAGCCGTTGGTGGGTTCGAAGACGAGGAAGCGCGACACGGTGAGCAGGGCCCCGGCGACGATCAGGGCGGCCGGCAGGAGCGGCCCGCGGGGGGCCGGGGACGGCGCGGACGGGGGCTGTCGCTCCTGCGCCGCCGGTCGCTCCCGTGTGGTGTCCGGGGGGACGGACGGCGCCGGATCGGTGGCCGGCGCGGGTGCGGGTCGGGCAGCCGGCGGGATGCTCGCGGCGGAGCGCGAGCCGCCGTCGCGGAGCTCGGCCAGCTGCTGGGCCGCGGCCGTCGAGACCGAGCGGCTGTCGTCGGCGGCCAGGCCCGCGAGCCGCTCCTCGACCGCGGTCCGGACCGACGCGTTGCCGGTGCGGTGCAGGTGCACCAGCCCCTCGACGGCGCCGAACCGCTGCGCGGCGATCGGGCTCTCGATCGCGTACCGGAGGTGCGCCGGCAGCGACCAGTGCACGTTGCGCGCGATCACGATCCGCCCGTCGACGTCCTCCTGCTTCTTCGGGCGCATCTGCGGCATCTCGGCGACCACCCGCTCGCGCACGTAGCTGTAGAGCTCGTCGAGCGCGATGTCGCCGTCCTCGTCCAGGTCCGCGGCCCCGGTGCGGATCGCGTCGACGAGGTGCCGGGTGAAGACCGAGGACGGCGCCGAACCGGTCAACGCGTCACCCTCGAAGGCGTACTGCGTGGCGTCGGAGGCGGTGAGCACCGCTCGGCCCTTCCCCTGGAACCGCTCGAGGGTCTGCACGCCCTCGTCCGCCTTCGCCGTCCGACCCGCCGGGAACGCACCGCTGTAGCAGCAGTCCAGGACGAGGACCTTGCGCCGTGACGTGCAGGCGTCCATCGCGTCGTCGAGCTGGGCCGCCGAGATGGCGGTGAACAGCAGCGCGTCACGCCGCGTGTTGGTCATCGCCAGGTGCAGCCGGCCCTCGTCGTCCTTGAGCCCGTGCCCGGAGAAGTACAGCAGCGCCAGGTCGTCGCGGCGGCAGCCGGAGTAGAAGTCGGCTATCGCCTCGCCGACCACGTGGTGCGGCTGGTTGACCAGGGTCGTGACGTCGAAGCCCGCGATCTCCTCGTCGGCCAGGACCGCAGCGAGGGACTCGGCGTCGTGCTGCGGCGCCGTCAGCCGGCGGAGCCCGGTATCGGCGTACTCGTACGTCGCGACGACGAGCGCCCTGCGTCCGGCGGCCACGACGTCATCCCGGCTGGTGGCGGCGGACGAAGGTGGCGACGAGCTCGTCCCGCTCGGCCTGCGTCGCACCGTCGAGCTCGAGGGTGTCCCCGTCGATGGTCACCTTGACCGTGTGCCCGGCGCTCCGGCGGGAGAGCCAGTCCCTGATGGTGGCCAGCACGGTCACGAAGACCCCGCCGCCGGCGCTCATGGTCACGAGCAGTTCGGGCAGGGCCGCCGCCACGCCCTTGGCGCCGTCGGGCGGTGGAGCCCCCCGGCCCTGCACCACCTCGTCGACGTCGAGGGCGCGCAGCTCGTTGCGCAGCTGAAGACCGAGGCGCTCCCGGTCCTCCGGGTCCGTGTCCGGATCCGGCTCGAGCACCACTGTCAGCTCCACGGCCGGATGGTCCGCCGCCGCGCGAGCACCGGCAAGAGCCCGGTGCGCCCCCGGACGAGGGCCCGGGACACTGGTGGCGACCGCACGGAGGAGCGCACCGATGCCGACCGACCCACCCGGCCCGCTGCGCCGGGACCAGGCCCTGGCGATGTGGCGCGAGTACGCGGCCACCTCCGGTGTCGCACCCGGTGAGCAGCCCGCCGTCGAGCGCTTCGGCGACAGCGCCGGGCTCGCCGACGAACTGCTCGGCCTGGTCCTCGCCGGCACGAAGCGGGCCACCGCCGGGCTGGTGGCCGACTTCGCCGCCGACGGCGAACCGCTCCCCCGCATCGGCGGGCACTGGATCGCCTGCGACGGCACCGGCGTCCCGCGCTGCGTCCTGCGGTCGACCGAGCTGCGCCTGGGTCCCCTCGCCAGCGTCGACGACGCCTTCGCGTGGGACGAGGGCGAGGGGGACCGCACCCGCGCGAGCTGGCTCGAGGGGCACGAACGCTACTTCCGCCGGACGCAGGCCGCACGCGGCGAGGAGTGGTCCGACGACCTGGAGGTCGTGTTCGAGCGATTCCGCGTGGTGTGGCCGGCCGACGTCGCCGACTGAGCTGACCTCGTTGTCGTACCCGCGTGCGACCGTCCGCGCATGACGACTCCAGGAGCCGACGGGTTCGACTTCGTGTTCGGCCGGTGGCACGTGCACAACCGGAAGCTGCGCGACAACACCGACCCCGCGTGCGACGAGTGGGTGGAGTTCGACGCGACCAGCGAGGCGTTCCCCGTGCTGGACGGCCTCGGGCACGTCGACCGGATCACCGTGCCCGATCCGCCCGACGGTCCGCCGTTCGAGGGCATGACGCTCCGGCTGTTCGACCCCGCCACCGGCACCTGGTCGATCCACTGGAGCTCGACCCGGGTGCCCGGGCGGCTCGACCCGCCCGTGGTCGGCCGGTTCGACGGGGCCGTCGGCACCTTCGAGGGCGAGGACGTGCTGGCCGGCCGGCCGGTGCGGCTGCGCTTCGAGTGGCGCGTCGGCACCGACCGGCCCAGCTGGCACCAGTCGTTCTCCTGGGACGGCGGGGCCACCTGGCGGGAGAACTGGACGATGACCCTCAGCCGCGAGGGGTGAGCGTCAGTGCGCCGGGTTCGTGGGCCCGGGAGCCCCGGGCTCGCCCGGCAGCGCCGGCTCCTCCGGCTTCGCGTCGATGCCAGCCTCCTTGCGCTGCGCCTCCGTGATCGGGGTCGGTGCGCCCGTCAGCGGGTCGTAGCCGGCGCCGGTCTTCGGGAAGGCGATGACCTCGCGGATCGACTCGACGCCTGAGAGCAGCGCCGAGAGCCGGTCCCACCCCAAGGCGGCACCGGCGTGCGGCGGCGGACCGTACGCGAACGCCTCGAGGAAGAAGCCGAACCGCTCGCGGGCCTCCTCGCGCGACATGCCGAGCGTCTCGAACACCCGCTCCTGCAGGCCGGCGTCGTGGATACGCACCGACCCGCTCATCACCTCGTTGCCGTTGATGACCATGTCGTAGGCGTCGGACAGCGCCGCGCCCTTGTCCTCGGCGAAGTTCTCCCGCCACTCGGGCGTGGGCGAGGTGAAGGGGTGGTGCATGAAGGTCCAGGAGCCGTCCTCGGTCTCCTCGAACATCGGGAAGTCGACGACGAACAGGAACGACCAGGAACCGGGCTCGATGAGCTCCAGCCGCTTGGCGATCTCGTTGCGCGCGGCGCCGAGCAGCTCCTGCGACGACCGCCGCTGACCGGCGGCGAAGAAGACGCAGTCACCAGGCTTCGCGCCGACGGCCTCGACCAGCCCCGCCCGCTCGGCCTCGGAGATGTTCTTGGCGACCGGCCCGCCCAGCTCGCCGTCCTCGCCGATGGTCACGTACGCGAGGCCGCGGGCACCGCGCGACTTCGCCCAGTCCTGCCACGCGTCGAACGCCCGCCGCGGCTGCGAGCCGCCGCCGGGCATGACGACCGCCCCGACGTAGGGCGCCTGGAACACGCGGAACGGCGTGTCGGCGAAGTAGGAGGTCAGCTCGGTCAGCTCGACCCCGAAGCGCAGGTCGGGCTTGTCGGAGCCGAACCGGTCCATCGCCTCGCGGTAGGTCATCCGCGGGATCTCCGGGACGTCGTAGGACGCCAGCTCCCGCCACAGCGCCCGGACGACGTCCTCGGCGATCGCCAGGACGTCGTCGCGCTCGACGAAGCTCATCTCGAAGTCCAGCTGGGTGAACTCCGGCTGCCGGTCGGCGCGGAAGTCCTCGTCCCGGAAGCAGCGCGCGATCTGGTAGTAGCGCTCGAGGCCGCCGATCATCAGGAGCTGCTTGAACAGCTGCGGCGACTGCGGCAGGGCGTACCACTTGCCCGGCTGCAACCGGACCGGGACGACGAAGTCCCGGGCGCCCTCGGGGGTCGAGCGGGTGAGGTTGGGCGTCTCCACCTCGGCGAAGCCGTGCCGGTGCATGACCTCGCGGGCGATCCGGCTGATCTCCGAGCGGATCCGGAGGGCCCGCGCCGGTCCCTGCCGGCGCAGGTCGAGGTAGCGGTAGGTGTAGCGGACGTCGTCCGAGGCGGCCTGGTCGGTCTCGATCGGGAACGGCAGCGGCGCCGACGCCGACAGCACCTCCAGCGAGGTGGTCGCGACCTCGATCTCACCGGTCGGCAGCTCCGGGTTCTCGTTGCCCTCGGGGCGGCGGCGCACCTCACCGGTCACGAGCACGCAGTACTCGTTGCGCAGGTGGTGGGCCTCCTCCTCGCGGACGACCACCTGGACGTAGCCGGAGGCGTCGCGCAGGTCGAGGAAGACCACCCCGCCGTGGTCGCGGCGGCGGGCGACCCAGCCGGCGAGGGTGACGGTGGTGCCGGCGTCGGACGCGCGCAGCGTTCCGGCGTCGTGGGTGCGAAGCACAGCGAGTGCCTTTCGGGTCAGGGTTACCAGCGGTCGTGCACGTGGGCGCGGATGCGCTCGTCGTACACCCGCTCGAGGTCGGAGAGCTGGGAGTCGGACAGGGGCGCGAGCGACGCGGCGGCGACGTTCCCGCGCACCTGCGTGACGTTGCGGGCGCCGGGGATGACGGTGGTGACGCCGGGCTGGTCGATGACCCAGCGCAGCGCGAAGGCGGCGGTCGGGACGGCGTCGCCGGCGATCTCGGCGACCTCGCGGGCGGCGGCGACGCCGACCTCGAAGGGCACACCCGAGAAGGTCTCGCCCACGTCGAAGGCCTCGCCGTGCCGGTTGTAGTTCCGGTGGTCGTCGGCCGGGAACCGCGTCGACTCGTCGTACTTGCCGGTCAGCAGCCCGCTGGCCAGCGGCACCCGCGCGAGGATCCCGACGCCGGCCTTCGCGGCCGCGGGCAGCAGCTCCTCCAGCGGCTTGCGCCGGAACACGTTGAGGATCACCTGGATCGTGGCCACGCCCGGGTGCTCCAGGGCGGTCAGCCCCTCGGCGACGGTCTCCACCGAGACGCCGTACGCGGCGATCGCGCCGTCCTCGACGAACGAGTCGAGCGCGTCGTACACCCGCTGGTCGGAGTAGACGGCCGTGGGCGGGCAATGCAGCTGCACCAGGTCGAGGGTGTCGACGCCGAGGTTGCGCCGGGACCTGTCGATCCACGCGCGCAGGTTCTCCGGCGTGTACTGCTCGGCGGTGAACGGGTCCGCGCGGCGGCCGGCCTTGGTGGCCACGAAGGGCCGGTCGGACCGGGCGGCCAGCGACCGGCGGATGCGCTCCTCGGACCGGCCGTCGCCGTACACGTCGGCGGTGTCGAGCAGCGTGACGCCGGCATCGAGCGCGGCGTCGAGGACCTCGGCGGCCGCGTCGTCGTCGACGTCCCCCCAGTCACCCCCGAGCTGCCACGTGCCCAGCCCGATCACGCTGACGTCCGCCCCGGTCCGCCCCAGCGGCCGCTGTTCCATCGAAGAAGTCACTCCCCCACGCTTTCACGAAGGCGGTCGAACAGCTCGGCCACCGGTACCGCGTGCTGCTCCCCCGACCGCATGTCCTTGAGCTGGCCCACACCCGCGGCAAGGTCCCGATCGCCGATGACGACGACGTGCGAGGCGCCGGACCGGTCCGCGGCCTTCATCGCGCCCTTGAGGCCGCGGTCGCCGTACACGGTGTCGGCGGCGATCCCCGCCTCCCGCAGCTGCCCGACCAGCCGGACGGCGAGCCGCTTGGCCTCCGCCCCGAGGGGGACGACGAACGCCTGCACGCCGGCCGTCGCGCCGATGTCGAGCCCCTCGGCCTGGACGGCCAGCAGGGTGCGGTCCACGCCCACGGCGTAGCCGATGCCGGAGACGTCCGGGCCGCCGAGCGCGGCCGACAGGCCGTCGTAGCGACCGCCGCCACCGATCGCCGACTGCGCGCCGAGCCCGTTGTGCACGAACTCGAACGTCGTCTTCGTGTAGTAGTCCAGCCCGCGCACCAGCCGCGGCGCCTCGGTCCAGGTCACCCCGAGGTCGGTCAGGTGCTGGCGGACGGCGTCGTAGTGCGCCTTGGTCGCGTCCGACAGGTGGTCGACCATCAGCGGCGCCTCGTCGAGCTGCGCCTGCACCTCGGGCCGCTTGTCGTCGAGCACCCGCAGCGGGTTGATCTCCGCGCGCCGGCGGGTCTCCTCGTCCAGGTCGAGCTTCGCCAGGTACTCGACCAGGAGCTCGCGGTACTGCGGCCGGCAGGTGCTGTCCCCCAGCGAGGTGAGCAGCAGCTCGAAGTCGCGCAGCCCCAGGTCGCGGAACCCCTGGACGCCCAGCGCCACCACCTCGGCGTCCAGCGCCGGGTCGTCGACGCCGAGCGCCTCCATGTCCACCTGCGTGAAGTGGCGGTAGCGGCCGGCCTGCGGGCGCTCGTAGCGGAACGCCGAGCCGACCGTCCAGAGCTTCACCGGCAGCGCGCCGTCGTGCAGCCGGTGCTCGATGAAGGCCCGCATGAGCCCGGCGGTGAGCTCCGGCCGCAGGGTGAGCGAGCGGCCCCCGCGGTCCTCGAAGGTGTACATCTCCTTCGTCACCACGTCGGTGGACTCGCCGACCCCGCGGGAGAAGACGGCGGTCTCCTCGAACACCGGCGTCTCGACGTAGCCGTAGCCGGCCCGGCGCAGCGGCGCGGTGAGCGTCTCCCGGACGGCGAGGAACCGCGCCGACTCCGGCGGCAGGGTGTCGAAGGTGCCCTTGGGGGCGGTCAGGCCGCTCACAGCCCGCGGCCCTTCGGCGCGGCCCCGGCTCCGGCGGCGGCCTCGGCCAGGTACGGGTTGGTGGCGCGTTCCCGGCCGATCGTCGTCGCCGGGCCGTGGCCGGGCAGCACCACCGTCTCGTCGTCCAGCGGGAGGACGACGTCGCGCAGCGACCGCAGCATCGCGTCCCACGACCCGCCGGGCAGGTCGACCCGGCCGACGGACCCGGCGAAGAGGACGTCGCCGGCCAGCAGGCCGGGCGCCTCCCCGAGGTCGACGGAGAACACGACCGAGCCCTGGGTGTGCCCGGGGGCGTGCCGGACGGTGAGCTCCACGCCGGCCAGCGAGAGGACGGCGCCGTCGTCGAGCGGCCGCACCTCCGAGGGGTCGGGCAACCGGACGCCGGTGATCAGCGGGGCCAGCTGCGGACCGTGCCAGCGCGCGGGATCGGCGAGCATGCCGTTGTCGGCCGGGTGCAGGTACGCCGGGATGTCGTAGCCGTCGCACACCGGCAGCACGGAGAACGTGTGGTCCAGGTGGCCGTGGGTCAGGACGACCGCCACGGGCTTGAGGCCGTCCTCGGCGAGCATCCGGGCCAGGGGCTCGACGGCGTCCATGCCGGGGTCGACGACGACGCACTCCTGCCCGGGCCCGGAGGCCACGGCGTAGCAGTTGGTGCCGAACGCGCCGGCGGGGAAGGAGCGGATGAGCACCCGTGCAGGTTACGCGGGAGACCATCCCGCCCCGGGCGCCGCCGGGGAACGCCCAGCTTCGCCCCCTAGACTCGCCGCCGAGCAGCGGGCGTCGGGTCCACGCCGACCGCGTCCGCCCTGCACCAGCACCCGCCCGAGGAGTACTGCACCGTGCCCACGAACAAGCAGCGGCGCCAGGCCGCCCAGCGCCACCTGCAGCGCCAGCTCGAGCGCCGCGCCGAGCAGGCGAAGAAGCGCCGCCGGAACCTGGGCATCCTCGCCAGCGCGATCGCGGTGCTCGTGGTGGTCGGCGCGGCCCTGCTCATCACCGGCGTCTTCAGGGGCGACGACACCGAGGCCGCCGGGGACCCGACAACCTCCTCCGAGCTGCCGACCAGCGCCGCGGCGCCGTCGACCAACGCCGACGGCACCGTGAGCTGCACCTACGCCGCCGACACGTCGGGCAACACCAACCTCACCGACGTCGGCACGCCGCCCACCCCGGAGGCGACGCCGGCCACCGGCACCAGCACGCTGCTGATGAGCACCGACCAGGGCGACCTGACGCTGACCCTCGACAAGGCGAAGGCCCCCTGCGCGGCGGCCAGCTTCACCTACCTGGCCCAGCAGGCGTTCTTCGACGGGAGCACCTGCCACCGGCTGGTCGTGCAGCCCAGCTTCGGCGTCCTCCAGTGCGGTGACCCGACCGGCACCGGCTCGGGCGGCCCGAGCTACAAGTACGCGGAGGAGGTCACCCCGGAGACCACCTACCCGCGCGGCACGATCGCCATGGCCAAGACCCAGGCGCCGGGCACGACCGGCAGCCAGTTCTTCCTCTGCTTCGTCGACACGGCCCTGCCGCCGGAGTACACGGTCGTCGGCACCGTCGACGAGGCCGGCCTGGCCGTCCTGGACACCGTCGCGGCCGGCGGCATCAAGGACGTCGGCCCCGAGGGCGACGGCGCGCCCGCGATCCCGGTGAACATCTCGTCCCTGTCCGTCGTCGGCTGACCCGGGGTTTCCCGGGACGGCGATCGGCGCATCCCGTCCGCGACGGGTGCACGACGCACCCTCGCGGACGGGAGGACGGACGACATGAGCCAGCCGCAGGGCGAGGAGCGGGACGAGGCCGTCGAGCGGGGCGGCATGGAGGAGGAGAGCGGCGCGCCGCTCACCGAGACCGAGGTCGAGACCTCGAAGAAGCCCGAGGACCGCGACAGCGACGTGTGAGCCACGGCGTCACCGCCTGCTGCGTCAGGCGGTGACGCGCTCCACGTCGAAGACGCCCTCGACGTTCCGCACGGTCTGCAGCACGGCGCCCAGGTGCGCGGGGTCGGCCAGCTCGAAGGTGAAGCGGCTGATCGCGACCCGGTCCCGGCTGGTCTGCACCGAGGCCGACAGGATGTTGACCCGCTCGTCGGCCAGGGCCTTGGTGACGTCGGAGAGCAGGCGGTGCCGGTCGAGCGCCTCCACCTGGATGGCGACCAGGAAGACCGAACCCGGCTGCGAGGCCCACTCGACCTCGACCAGCCGCTCGGGCTTTCGCTGCAGGTCCGCGGCGTTGGTGCAGTCGGTGCGGTGCACGCTGACCCCACCGCCACGGGTGACGAAGCCCAGGATGTCGTCGCCCGGCACCGGGGTGCAGCACTTGGCGAGCTTGGCCCACACGTCGCTCATCCCGTGGACGACGACACCCGGGTCGCCGCTCGCGCTGCGGCGCGGCACCCGGCGGGTCGGGATGGCGGTCTCGGCGATGTCCTCGACCGCGCCCTCGCTGCCACCCAGCGCGGTGATGAGCTTCTCCACCACCGAGGCGGCGGAGATCTGGTTCTCCCCCACCGCGGCGTACAGCGCGGTGACGTCGGCGTAGCGCAGGTCCTTCGCCAGCGTCGACAGCGCCTCGCCTCCGAGCAGCCGCTGCAGCGGCAGGCCGGCCTTGCGCATGGCGCGGGTGAGCGCCTCCTTGCCCGCCTCGACGGCGTCCTCGCGGCGCTCCTTGGTGAACCACTGCCGGATCTTGGTGCGCGCCCGGGAGGAGCCGACGAACGACAGCCAGTCCTGGGACGGGCCGGCGGTGGGCGACTTGGAGGTGAACACCTCGACGACGTCGCCGTTGGAGAGCTTGCTGTCCAGGGAGACCAGCGAGCCGTTCACGCGGGCGCCGATGGTCCGGTGGCCGACCTCGGTGTGCACCGCGTAGGCGAAGTCGACCGGCGTGGAGTCCCCGGGCAGGCTGATCACGTCGCCCTTCGGCGTGAAGACGAAGACCTCCTGCGGGCCGAGGTCGTAGCGCAGCGTCTCGAGGAACTCGCCGGGCTCCTGCGCCTCCCGCTGCCAGTCCAGCAGCTGCCGCAGCCAGAGCATGTCGTCGGGTGAGCCGACCTTGGGCGGCGCGCCGAACTCGCCCGCGCTCGGCTTGCCGCCGGCCCGCGCGCTCTCCTTGTACTTCCAGTGCGCGGCGATGCCGTAATCGGCGGTGCGGTGCATGTCGTGCGTGCGGATCTGCAGCTCGACGGGCTTGCCGTGCGGGCCGATCACGGTCGTGTGCAGCGACTGGTACATGTTGAACTTCGGCATCGCGACGAAGTCCTTGAAGCGCCCGGGCAGGGGCTGCCAGTGGGCGTGCATGATGCCCAGCGCGGCGTAGCAGTCGCGCACCGAGTCGACCAGGATCCGGATGCCGACGAGGTCCCAGATGTCGGTGAAGTCCCGGCCGCGGACGATCATCTTCTGGTAGATCGAGTAGTAGTGCTTCGGCCGGCCGGTGACGACCGCCTCGATCTTCGCGGCCTTGAGCTGCTCCTGGACCTGCGAGGTGACCTCGGCCAGGTAGGTGTCCCGGGAGGGCGCGCGCTCGGCGACCAGGCGCACGATCTCGTCGTAGCGCTTGGGGTAGAGCGTCGCGAACGCGAGGTCCTCGAGCTCCCACTTGATCGTGTTCATGCCCAGCCGGTGCGCCAGCGGGGCCAGGATCTCCAGCGTCTCCCGCGCCTTCTTCTCCTGCTTCTCCGGCGGGAGGAAGCGCAGCGTGCGCATGTTGTGCAGCCGGTCGGCCAGCTTGATGACCAGCACCCGGGGGTCGCGGGCCATCGCGACGATCATCTTGCGGATGGTCTCGGCCTGGGCGGCGTCGCCCAGCTTCACCTTGTCGATCTTGGTGACGCCGTCGACGAGGTGGGTGACCTCCGAGCCGAAGTCGGCGGTGATCGACTCGAGGGTGACCCCGGTGTCCTCGACGGTGTCGTGCAGCAGCGCCGCCACCAGCGTCGTGGTGTCCATGCCCAGCCCGGCGAGGATGGTCGCGACGGCCAGCGGGTGGGTGATGTAGGGGTCGCCGCTCTTGCGCTTCTGGCTGGCGTGCGCCGCCTCGGCGACGTCGTAGGCCCGCTGCAGGAGCGCCAGGTCGGCCTTGGGGTGGCTCTGCCGGTGCAGGGCGGCCAGCGGCTCGAGCACCGGGCGCACGACCGGCGTGCGCGGGCTGGCCATGATGCGGCGCGTCAGCCGGTCCCGGACGCGCCGGCGAGGAGTGCCGTCCGGCTCGCCGGGCTCGGAGCCGACGTCGTCGGGACGGCGGACGGCCGGCCGGTCGGGCAGCGGCGCGCGCTGCGGCGCACCGGCGGCCGGCGGCGCGGCGCCCTCGGTGGAGGGCTCACCCGGCCGCGCGGGAGCCGCGTCTGCGGCTACGTCCGAGGCCACGGCTCCTCCTGCCCTGCTGACGAGGGATGACCCCTTCCATGCTAGCGGGGCGATGCCCCGTCAGGCCCCAGACGGGACGAACGTCTCCCCCGCTCAGGTGGTCCAGAGCGCGTGGACGGTGTGAGGGGCCAGCCGCTCGCGCCCGCCGAGCGCGGTCAGCTCGACGACCACCGAGACGGCGGCGACGATCCCGCCCAGCCGCTCGACGAGGGCGATGGCCGCGCCCAGGGTCCCGCCGGTGGCCAGCACGTCGTCGACGACGAGGACGCGGGCCCCCGGCCGGATCGAGTCGGCGTGCAGCTCCAGGGTCGCCGTCCCGTACTCCAGCGAGTAGTCGGCCGCGATGCGCTCCCGCGGTAGCTTGCCCGCCTTGCGCACCGGGACGACGCCCACCCCGGCGTCCAGGGCCACCGCGGCCGCCAGCAGGAAGCCGCGGGCCTCGACCCCGACGACGACGTCGAAGTCCGGGCCGGCCCCCTCGGCGACCGCGGCCGCCCGCGGGTCGGACGCCGCCGGGGCCGCGAGCCCGTGCACCATCCGGCGGAACGCCGGGCCGTCGGCGAACACCGGCGTGAGGTCGCGGAAGAGGACCCCCGGTTCCGGGTGGTCGGGGACGTCGACCGTCAGCGAGGCGATGAGCTCGTCCAGCGGCGCCTCGGGCCCGGCGGCGCTCACCGGCGCTTCTTGCCCGCCGGCCGGCCCTTGCCGCCCGGTCGCTGCGGCCGCGCACCCGGTCGCGGCGCCGCCGTGGCCCCGCTGCCCTCGGGCCGGACGGAGGCCGGCGACTCGACGACGACGTCGGCCTCCACCGCGTCCGGGAGCTCCGCGACGGCGACGCCACCCCGCGCGGGACGAGCCCGCCGGGCGCTGGCCACCGGACCGGCCGGGACCGCGGCGCGCCCGCCCTGGCGGGCCGCGGAGGACCGCCGGGCCTGGACGCGCCGCCGCAGGGCCTGCACCTCCGGCTCGCGCTCCTTGAGGTCGGCCACGATCGGCGTGGCCAGGAAGATGGAGGAGTACGTCCCCACCGCGAGCCCGACGAACAGCACGAGCGCCAGGTCCTTGAGCGTGCCCACCCCGAGCAGACCCGCGCCGACGAACAGCAGGCCGGCGACCGGCAGCAGCGCGATGACCGAGGTGTTGATCGAGCGCATGAGCGTCTGGTTGACCGCCAGGTTGGCCGCCTCGCTCCAGGTCATGCGGGCGCTGCGGTCGAGGTCCTTCACGTTCTCGTCGACCTTGTCGAACACCACGACGGTGTCGTAGAGCGAGAAGCCGAGGATGGTGAGGAAGCCGATCACGGTCGACGGCGTGACCTCGAAGCCGACCAGCGAGTAGATCCCGGCGGTCACGACGATGTCGTGCGCCAGCGCCGCCATGGCTCCGATCGCCATCTTGGGCTGGAAGCGGACGGCCAGGAACAGCACCACGGCCACCAGGAAGACCACCAGGGCGATCAGCGCCTGGTCGGTGATGTCCCGGCCCCACTCGGCGCTGACCGACTCGGGGCTCACCTGGCTCGCCTCGACCCCGGCCGCGCCCGCGATCGCGTCGACGACGTCCCGCTCGGTGTCGTTGTCCAGGGTTCCAGTCCGCAGGAGCAGGGTGTCACCCCCGACGACCTGCGCGGTGGCGACCTCGGCGCCGGCGTCCTCGGCGGCCGTCCGCACCTCCTCCAGCTGCTGCTCGGTGCCCGGCAGCCGGAAGCTGTTGCCGCCCTCGAAGTCGATGCCGAAGTTGAAGCCGCGGAAGACCATGGAGAGCAGGCAGAGCGCGACGACGACAGCGGTGACCCGGTAGATCAGCCCGCTGCGGCCGACGACGTCCAGGCCGGCCTCGCCGTTGTAGAGGCGGTGCCCGAGGCCGGCCCGCGTGCGGACGCGGACGGACGAGTCGCCCACCTCCTGGGGCAGCCCGGCGTCGGCGAGCGCCTGCTCGTCGGCCGGCTGCTCGGCGAGCTCGTCCTCGCGCCGGTCGTCGTCGGGGGTGCGGCTCATGACGTGCTCCTGTCTGCGGCGCCGACCAGGTCCCGCCCGGCGTCGGCGGTGCTCCGGGCAGGGCGGCGGGTGTGCTCGACCCGGCCGAGCCCGGAGATGCGGCTGCTCCCGAACCAGCGGAAGCGCGAGAGCACCGCGATCAGCGGGTGGGTGAAGAGGAAGACCACGACCAGGTCCAGGACCGTCGACATGCCCAGCGTGAACGCGAAGCCCTTCACGTCGCCGATGGCCAGCAGGTAGAGGATCGCGGCCGCCAGGAAGCTGACCGCGTCCGCGGAGAGGATGGTGCGGCGCGCCCGCACCCACGCCCGCGGTACCGCCGACCGGAAGCTGCGGCCTTCCCGGATCTCGTCCTTGAGCCGTTCGAAGTAGACGACGAACGAGTCGGCGGTGATCCCCAGCGCCACGATGAAGCCGGCGATGCCGGCCAGGCTCAGCGTGAACCCGATCTGCCGGCCGAGCAGCACCAGGCAGGCGTAGACGACGACGCCCGAGAGCACCAGGCTGGCGATCATCACCAGGCCGAGCAGGCGGTAGTAGATGAGCGAGTAGACGAACACCAGCGCCACACCGATGGCACCGGCGATGAGGCCCGCCCGCAGCTGTTCCTCCCCGAGCTCCGTGGAGATGGACTGCGCGGTCGCCTGGGTGAAGCTCAGCGGCAGGGCTCCGTACTTGAGCTGGTTGGCCAGCTCGGTCGCGGACTCCTGGTCGAAGCTGCCCGAGATCTCCGTGCCGCCGGAGATGGCGGAGTTGATCGACGGGGCGGAGATGACCCGGCCGTCAAGGGTGATCCCGACGCTCTGGCCGATGTTCGCCGCGGTGTAGGCGGCCCACGCGGCCGAGCCTTCGTTGTCGAAGTCCAGCTGGACGATCCACTCACCGGTACCGGACCGGGTGCCCGCGGACGCGTCGGTGACGGCGGTGCCCTCGACCACCGACGGGCCGAGCAGGTACTTCGCGGTGCCGTCCTCGCTGCAGGTGGCCACGTAGTCCTCGGGCCGGTCGACCGAACCGGGCGCCTCGGTGTCGCAGGTGAGGGTCGCGTACTCCGCCGCGGCCTCCTCCTGGGTGACCGCCGGGCGGTCGGTGTCGGCCTCGGGGTCCTCGACCGCGTCGCCCGACGGCGCCGCCGTGCCGGTCGCAGCCGCCGGGTCCGTCGGTGCCGCGCTGTCGGAGGGTGCCGCGGTGTCGGAGGGCGCCGCGGTGTCGGTGGGCGCCGCCGTGTCGGTGGGCGCCGCGCTGTCGGTGGGCGCCGCGCTGTCCGACGCCGGGGTGGCCGGCTCCGGGCCGCTGATGACCGGCCGGAAGCGCAGCTGCGCGGTCTGGCCCAGCTCGCGCGCCTGCTCGCCGTCGTCGCCGGGCACCGAGATGACGATGTTGGAGTCGCCCTCGGTCACCACCTCGGCCTCGGCGACGCCGAGGCCGTTGACCCGCTGCTCGATGATCTGGCGGGCCAGCTCCAGGTCCTCCGGAGCGGGCGACTGACCGTCCGGCGTCCGCGCGGTCAGCGTGACCGTCGTCCCGCCGCGCAGGTCCAGCCCGAGCTGAGGGGTGCGCGTCGTGCCGGTGAAGTAGATGAGGCCGTAGAGGATCGCGACGATCAGCGCGAACGCCGCAAAGTAACGGCCCGCGGGCAGGGAGCGGTTGGCCACGGTGGTCCCCCGGCTCAGAGGGTGCCGTCGGCGGGGCGGTCCCCGGCAGTGCCGGGCGAACCGGAGTCGGTGCCCTCGTCGAGCGTGCCGGCGGGCTTGCGGACCTCCACGATCGCCGGCCGGAGGAAGGTGACGACGACCCCGGGCGCGACCTCGAGGTCGACGGTCTTCTCACCCAACGCGGCGACCGTCCCGTAGAGGCCCCCGCTGGTCATCACCGGCGTGCCGATGGTCAGCGAGTTCTGCAGCTCCTGGGCCTGCTGCTGCATCCGCTTGCGCTGCCGGGCGGGCAGCACGAACAGCAGCAGCGCCAGCGCCACGAAGACGAGGATCGGAAAGTACTCCACGACAGGTGTGCCTCTCTACCGCGCGTCGAGCTCCGCGGTGGGTGCGGTCCCGGTCGGGACCGCTCGGGTGCATCGGTTGCCTCGTGCACGGCCGCTCACGCCCAGGGGCGACCGGACGGACGCGCGCGGCCGCGGCCGGGACGAGTTGCGCGCCAGCGTGCGGGAGTCTATGCGCCGAACAGGGGCTCTGACGACGCACCCGGGGTACCCGGTGCGCCGCCTCCCCCGCCGAACCCCCCGCCCGCGCCGCTGATCAGCGCCCCACCGCGGGGCAGCGGGTGCCCGAGGTGGTGCCAGGCCGCCTCGGTCGCGACACGTCCCCGGGGCGTGCGGGCCAGCAGCCCGGCGCGCACGAGGAACGGCTCGCACACCTCCTCGACGGTGTTGGGCTCCTCCCCCACGGCCACCGCCAGGGTCGCGACGCCGACCGGCCCGCCACCGAAGCGGACGACGAGCGCCTCGAGCACGGCGCGGTCGAGCCGGTCCAGGCCCAGGACGTCGACGTCGTAGAGCGCCAGCGCTGCCTGCGCGACGTCACGGGTGACGCGCCCGTCGGCCTCCACCTCCGCGTAGTCGCGCACCCGGCGCAGCAGGCGGTTCGCGATCCGGGGGGTGCCGCGCGAGCGCCCGGCGATCTCGGCCGAGCCGTCCTCGGTGAGCTCCACCCCGAGCAGGTCGGCGCTGCGGCGGAGGACCTGCTGCAGCTCGGCCGGCTCGTAGAACTCCATCTGGCCGACGAACCCGAAGCGGTCGCGCAGCGGGCCGGTCAGCAGACCGGCCCGCGTCGTGGCGCCGACGAGGGTGAACGGGCTGATCTCCAGCGGGATGGCGGTCGCGCCGGGGCCCTTGCCGACGACGACGTCGACCCGGAAGTCCTCCATCGCCATGTAGAGCAGTTCCTCGGCGGGGCGGGCGATCCGGTGGATCTCGTCGATGAACAGGACGTCGCCGGGCGCGAGGTTCGACAGCATGGCCGCGAGGTCCCCGGAGCGCTCGATGGCCGGGCCGCTGGTGATCTTCACCGAGGTGCCCAGCTCCGAGCCGATGATGAGCGCGAGGCTGGTCTTGCCGAGCCCGGGCGGGCCGGACAGCAGCACGTGGTCCGGCGGCCGGCCGCGGCGCTTGGCGCCCTCCAGCACGAGAGCCAGCTGGCGGGCGACCTTCGGCTGGCCGATGAAGTCGTGCAGCGAGTGCGGCCGCAGGGCCGACTCGACGACCCGCTCCTCGTCACCCGCCTGCGGGGAGACCGCGGTCTCCTTGCCGAGCGCGTCGGCGATCGAGCCGGTGAACGGCCGGTCGAACGGGGCGCTCACTGCCGGCCCAGCAGCTGCAGCGCCTGGCGCAGGAGGACCGCGACCTCGACCGCGCCGGTCGCGGCGATCTGCTCGTCGGCGACCGGGGCGAGCTGACCCAGGGCCGTGTCGGCCTCCTTCGCCGACCACCCGAGCCCCACCAGGGCGGAGGTCAGCTGGTCGCGCCACGGGGCGACCGGCGTCACCGACGGCAGCCCGGCAGGCGCGTCCAGGGACGTGTCGCTGGTGGTGGAGCCGAGCCGGTCGCGCAGCTCGAGGATCAGCCGCTCGGCACCCTTCTTGCCGATGCCCGGCACCTGCATGAGCGCCTTGACGTCGGCCATCGAGACCGCCCGGCGCACCTCGCGCGGCGGGTGGATGGCCAGCACCGCCTGCGCGAGCCGCGGACCGACGCCGTTGGCCGTCTGCAGGAGCTCGAACAGCTGCCGCTCGTCGTCGTCGGCGAACCCGTAGAGGGTCAGGGAGTCCTCGCGGACGACCAGGCTGGTGGACAGGCGGGCGTTCTCCCCCGGCTGCAGCCGGGCGATGGTGCCGGGCGTGCACTGGACGGCCAGCCCGATGCCGCCGACCTCCACCACGGCGCCGTCGGGCGAGACGGCGGCGACCCGCCCGGAGACCGAGGCGATCACTTCGCGACCCCCGTCCAGCGCGGCAGCGTGCGCTGCACGACGGGGGCGCCGATCCCCCCGGCCAGGGCCGCGACGCGCAGCCGCTGCTGCGCCGGGCCCCGCCAGGCGTGGCAGACGGCCAGCGCGAGGGCGTCCGCCGCGTCGGCCGGCTTCGGCGGGGAGGCGAGCCCCAGGACCCGGGTGACCATGAGGGTGACCTGCTCCTTGTCCGCGCGGCCGTTGCCGGAGATGGCGGCCTTGACCTCGCTCGGCGTGTGCCACGCGACCGGCCGGTCGGCCTGGGCCGCGGCGAGCGCCGCCACCCCGGCGGCCTGAGCCGTGCCCATGGCGGTGCCCTTGTTGTTCTGCGTGAAGACCCGCTCGATCGCGACGACGTCGGGCCGGTGCTCGCGCAGCAGCGCCGTCACCGCCGTGTGCAGCTCGAGCAGGCGCAGCTCCAGGTCGAGCTCGGCCATGGTGCGGACGACGCCCACTCCGACCGCGGTGGGCCGGGCGCCGGGACGCCCGTCGACCACGCCCCACCCGCACCGGGTGAGGCCCGGGTCGATGCCGAGCACCCGCATGAGAAGACTCCCGCCGTCAGCCGAACTGGTGTTCGACTGTAGAGCCGCCGGGTGTCAGAACCCCCGGCGACACTCCGTCAGCCGACCTTCTCGAGCACCTCGTCCGAGACGTCGTAGTTCGCGTAGACGTTCTGCACGTCGTCGAGGTCCTCGAGGGCGTCGATGAGCCGGAAGACCTTGCCGGCGCCGTCCTCGTCCAGCTCGACGGTCACGCTCGGCACGAAGCCGATGTCGGCCGAGTCGTAGTCGATCCCGGCGTCCTGCAGGGCGGTGCGGACGGCGACGAGGTCGCCGGGCTCGCTGACCACCTCGAAGGTGTCCCCGAGGTCGCGCACCTCCTCGGCGCCGGCGTCGAGGACCGCCATGAGCACGGTGTCCTCGTCGGCGCTGTCGGTCTTCGGCACGACCACGACGCCCTTGCGGGAGAACAGGTAGGACACCGACCCGGGGTCGGCCATCGACCCGCCGTTGCGGGTCATGGCGGTGCGGACCTCCATGGCCGAGCGGTTCTTGTTGTCGGTCAGGCACTCGATGAGGACGGCGACACCGCCGGCGGCGTAGCCCTCGTAGGTGATGCCCTGGTAGTCGACGCCACCGGCCTCGGCGCCGGACCCGCGCTTGACCGCGCGGTCGATGTTGTCGTTGGGGACCGAGCTCTTCTTCGCCTTCTGGATGGCGTCGTAGAGCGTCGGGTTGCCCGCCGGGTCGCCGCCGCCGGTGCGGGCGGCGACCTCGATGTTCTTGATCAGCTTGGCGAAGAGCTTGCCGCGCTTGGCGTCGATCCCGGCCTTCTTGTGCTTCGTCGTCGCCCACTTGGAATGGCCGCTCACGACAGACCCCTCTCGTCCCCGGCAGCTGTGCCGGCCTTCTGCGCCAGGGAACGGCGCACGATCTCGACGAACAGCGCGTGCACCCGGCGGTCCCCGGTCAGTTCGGGGTGGAAGCTCGTGGCCACCAGGTTCCCCTGGCGGACGGCCACGATCCTACCGTCGGCCGCCCCGCCCACGACGCGGCCGAGCACCTCGACGCCGGCGCCGGCCTCCTCGACCCACGGGGCGCGGATGAACACCGCGTGCAGCGGACCGCCGTCGAGCCCCAGGTCCACCTCGGACTCGAAGGAGTCGACCTGGCGGCCGAAGGCGTTGCGGCGGACGGTCGCGTCGAGCCCGCCGACCGTCTCCTGGTCCGGCGGGGCGTCCAGGATGCGGTCGGCCAGCAGGATCATCCCGGCGCACGAGCCGTAGACGGGCAGGCCCTGGCGCACCGCCGCCCGCAGCGGCTCGAGCAACCCGGTGCGGGCGGCCAGCTTGGCGATGGTCGTCGACTCGCCGCCCGGCAGCACGAGCCCGGAGACGCCGGCCAGCTCCTGCGGCCGGCGCACCACGACGGGGTCGGCGCCCTGGTCGGCAAGGGCCGCGACGTGCTCGCGGACGTCGCCCTGGAGCGCGAGCACCCCGATCACCGGGCGGCCGGATCCGCTGGACACGACGGGTCAGCGTACGGCCGCGTCCGCGCAGGCCCGCGGGCGCCCGGCGTGTGGCAGCGTGCCCGCATGGATCGCGACGAGGTGATGCGGTGGGTCGCCGAGTACGAGCGGATCTGGCGGTCGGGCGACCTGGCCGGGGTCGCCGGCCTGTTCACCGAGGACGCCCGCTACCGCACGTCGCCGTACGCGGAGCCGAAGCTCGGGCACGCCGGCATCCAGGCGTTCTGGCTGGACGACGCGGGGTTGACGTTCGAGGTGACCGCGGAGGCGGTCGCCGTCGACGGGTCCGACGCCGTGGTCCGGCTGGAGGTCCGCTACGGCGAGCCTCAGCCGCAGGAGTACCGGGACCTGTGGGTGCTGCGCTTCGCGGCCGACGGCCGCGTCGAGGACTTCGAGGAGTGGGCGTGCTGGCCGGGCAAGCCGCACTCGGTCGAGCAGGAGCGGGCGGGCTGACCCGTCGTCGTCCGCCTCAGGACACCGGGCCGACAGCCGCAGCACGCGACGAGGTCCAGGTGAGCAGCCGCTCGAGCGGTCCCCGGCCGAGCCGCCACCACCAGAGGCCGGCGCCGGCGAGGGCGCTGACGACGAACGCCAGCCACAGCCCGGCGCCCTCCGGGCGCTCGGGTCCCACCTGGAGCAGGGCCCAGAGGACGACGATCTGGGCGGTGTAGACCGTCAGCGCCAGCGCCCCCACGGCCCGCAGCGGGAAGGTGAGCAGCGGCAGCCGATCGGCGACCACCAGGCAGGCGGCGAGCACGAGGACGGCGAACCCGCAGGACCCGACCAGCTCGAAGGTGGTGCCGCTGTGCGGCTCGGCGCCGGTGAACCAGGCGGCCCGCCACTCCCCCACCGGCGCGGCGAAGCCCTCCTCGGGCCCGGCGGAGGGCAGCCCGTCGGCCAGCGCCCGGGTGCTCATCCAGCCGCCGACGTAGCCGACCACCGCAGCCACGGCTCCCGCGCCGGCCAGGCGGGCCCGGACCGATCCGCTGCCCAGGTCCAGCCGGCCCACACCCAGGCCGACGAGCACGAAGGCCAGCCACAGCATCGCCGGGTAGGTGCCGGTGACCAGCAGCTCGGCCACGTAGTGCGACTCCGCGTCGGCGACCGAGAGGACCTGCCCGAGGAGCGCGTCCAGCGGCGGCCCCACGAGCGCGACCGCCCCCGCGCTGACGAACAGCCGGCCGGGCGACCAGCGGAGGAACGGCAGCGCGAGCACGAACAGGACGGCGTAGACGGGGAGGATGACCGCCACGAAGGTGTCCAGCCACTCCAGCGCCGCACCGATGGCGAACACCCAGGCGGCCCGGACCAGGATGCGCACCCGGGCGCGGACCAGGTCGATGCCCTCGGCCGGCCGCTCGCCCCCGGAGAGCAGGGCCATCGAGACGCCGGCGAGCGTGGCGAACAGGATCGACGACCGGCCGTCGACGACCGCCGCCCAGCTCGACGGATCGGTCGTCAGCTCGGTGCCGATCCGCAGGTGCGCCCCGAACATGCCGAGGACGGCGAGGCCGCGGGCGAGGTCGATCCCCCCGACGCGGCCGTCGCCGGAGGCGCTCACCGGCCGCGCCTCACCAGCCGCGGGTGGCGTAGCGCTCGCTCTCCGGGAGGGTGGAGACGTTGATGCCGACCATCGGCTCGCCCAGGCCGCGCGAGACCTTGGCGATGACGTCGGGGTCGTCGTGGAACGTCGTCGCCTGCACGATCGCGGCGGCCCGCTGCGCGGGGTCGCCGGACTTGAAGATGCCCGAGCCGACGAATACGCCCTCGGCGCCGAGCTGCATCATCATCGCCGCGTCCGCGGGGGTCGCGATGCCGCCGGCGGTGAACAGCACCACCGGCAGCTTCCCGAGCCGGGCCACCTCGGCCACGAGGTCGTAGGGCGCCCGGAGCTCCTTGGCCGCCACGAACAGCTCGGTCTCGTCGAGGGTCGCCAGGCGCTTGATGTCCGCCCGGATCTGCCGCATGTGCCGGGTGGCCTCCACGACGTTGCCGGTGCCGGCCTCGCCCTTCGAGCGGATCATCGCCGCACCCTCGGAGATGCGGCGCAGGGCCTCGCCGAGGTCGGTCGCGCCGCAGACGAACGGCACCGTGAACTCGCTCTTGGCGATGTGGTGCGCCTCGTCGGCGGGGGTGAGCACCTCGGACTCGTCGATGTAGTCGACCCCGAGAGCCTGCAGGACCTGCGCCTCGACGAAGTGGCCGATCCGCGCCTTGGCCATCACGGGGATCGAGACGGCGCCGATGATGCCCTCGATCATGTCCGGGTCGCTCATCCGCGCGATGCCGCCCTGGGCCCGGATGTCGGCGGGGACCCGCTCCAGGGCCATGACGGCGACCGCGCCGGCGTCCTCGGCGATCTTCGCCTGCTCGGGCGTGACGACGTCCATGATGACGCCGCCCTTGAGCTGCTCGGCCATGCCGCGCTTGACGCGATCGGTACCGGTGGAGGGGTTCTGCGCGGACACGGGGTTTGCCTCACGGTGGTCGGACGGTGTTCGGAAGGCAGATCCTACGGCGCTCAGCGCGCGGGCCGACCGGCCCCGGCAGCCTGCTCGACGCGGTCGTCGATGTCGAAGAAGCGCGGCAGCGGGCGACGGGCGTGCAGGCGCAGCAGGCGGGCCAGCCGCGAGCGGCGGAGGGCGCGGGTGTCGCGCACCGCGTCGTTGTAGAAGCGCCGGGCGAGGCCGACGCGGATCCCGGTGCCCTCCAGGTCGGTGCGGAGCGAATGCGGCACCCCGCGCAGGTCCCCGGGCAGCTCCCGCAGCTCGCGGCCGAGCGCGTTCTCGGCCAGCTCGCGGTCGCCGTCCACGGGCCGGCGGGCGTCCGCCGCGAAGACGGCCAGGTACTCGGCGCGGTCCTCCCCGACCGCCGCCGGGTAGTCGCGGGCCAGCTCCTCCGCCAGGCCGGCGCGCCGCTGCAGCTGGGTGTCGAGGGCCAGCCAGGCCCGGTCGACGCGGTCCTCCAGCCGGCCCAGCCGGGTGAGCGTCCACGCCACCCAGACGGCGAGGAGCAGCAGGAGCCCGCCGACGAGCAGCAACCAGGCGTCGGGCGTCACGGGGACGGAGGCTAGCGGGACGTCCGCCCCGGTGGGACCTCCGCGTCCTCGGGCGCGCTGACCGCGCCGCCGCCGGGCAGGACCACCGTCTCGTACACGGCCAGGATCCGGCGGGCCAGCACCTGCCAGTCGTAGGCGGCAGCGGCGCGCGGTCCGGCGGCCGAGAGCTCGGCCCGGCGCGCGGGGTCGGCGAGCAGCTCGCACAGCGCCCGGCCGAGCGCCGCCGCGTCCCCCCGGCGGACCAGCACACCGGCCTCGCCGTCCTCCAGGACGCGGGCGAACGCGTCGAGGTCGCTGGCGACGATCGGGGCCCCGGCCGCCATCGCCTCGATGAGGATGACGCCGAACGACTCGCCGAGCAGGTTCGGGGCGCAGTACACGTCGACCGAGCGGAGGAACGCCGCCTTGTCCGCCTCCGACACCTCGCCCAGCAGCGAGACGTGCGGTCGCAGGTCCTCCCCGACCAGCTGCCACAGCTCGTCGGCGTCGCCGCGGCCGGCCACCAGCAGGCGGGCACCGGGGTGCTCGCGGACGACGGAGCGCATGGCCTCCAGCAGCACCGGCAGGCCCTTGCGCGGTTCCAGGTAGCGGCCCAGGAAGCCGATGGTCGGCCCGTCGACGCCGCGCGCGTACCCGGGCAGCGTCGGCCCGTCGGCGAAGAAGCCGACGTGCACGCCGTTGGGGATGATCACCGCGTCGCCGCCCAGGTGCTCGACCTGGACCCGCCGGGCGAAGTCGGACACCGCGATCCGCCCGCTGATCCGCTCCAGCCAGGGGCGCACGACCGGCCCCCAGGCGGCCAGCCACTTCGAGCGGGTCGTCGCCGCGTGGAACGTGGCCACGATCGGCCCGTCGGCGATCATGCAGACGAGCAGCCCCACCGACGGCGGCGCGGGTTCGTGCACGTGGACGACGTCGAAGTGCCCGTCGCGCAGCCAGCGGCGGACCCGCGCGGCGGACACCGGCCCGAACTGCACGCTGGCCATCGAGCCGTTGTACGGGATCGGCACCGTGCGCCCGGCGAAGGTGATCCACGGGTCGGTGAGCGACTCCTCGCGCTCGGCCGGCGTGAGGATCTCGACGTGGTGCCCCATGCCGCGCAGGGTCTCGGCCAGGTCCCGCACGTGGTACTGGACGCCACCGGGGACGTCCCACTGGTAGGGGCAGACCAGGCCGATGCGCATCAGGGCCGCCTGGGCGGGTCCGGCGGTACGTCGGCCCAGATCCGGCCGAGCATGTGCCAGTCCTCCGGCCGGTCGGCGATGGCGGCGGCGAAGGCGTCGGCGACCGTCTGCATGGCGGTGGTCACCCGGTCCCTCAGCCGGCCGGGGCCGGCGACCGGGACCTCCGGGGAGAACACCAGCCGCCAGCCGTTCCCGGTGAACTGGCACACGGTGGGGATGACCGCCGCGCCCGTCCGGTCGGCCAGCAGCGCCGCGCCGCCGGGGAGGGCGGCCGGCCGGCCGAAGAACTCGACCGGCACTCCCCCGCTGCCCAGGTTCCGGTCGACCAGCAGGCAGGCGGCCCCGCCGTCGGCCAGCCACTCGCGCAGCACCTCGGTGCTGGGCCGGGGCCCGCCGGTCAGCGGGACGACGCGGAAGCCGAGCGACTCCCGGAACGCGACGAAGCGCTCGTACAGCGATTCGGGCTTCAGCCGCTCGGCCACCGTCATGAACGGCCCGCCGAGCCAGTCGATGAACCAGACGCCGGCGGCGTCCCAGTTGCCGCTGTGCGGCAGGGCCATGATCACCGGCCGCCCGCCGGCGCGGGCCTTCTCCAGGTGCTCGAGGCCGACCACCTCGGTCCCGGCCACGATCCGCTCGCTGCTCAGCGACGGCAGCCGGAAGGCCTCCTGCCAGTAGCGGGCGTAGGAGCGCACGCCGCGGGCGGTCAGGTCGGCGAGCTCGTCCTCGTCCAGCGCTCCGCCGGTGACCACCCGCAGGTTCGCCCGCAGCTGCCGGGTGCCCTTGCCGTCGCGCCCGGCCGCCCACCGGCCCGCCCGGTCGAACGCACCGCGGGCCGCCGGCTCGGGCAGCAGCCGCACGGCGTGCCAGCCGGCGGCGAACCCGGCATCGGTGAGCCGGGCGCTCAGCGCGCTCATGACGCCGGTGGGGTCGGCTCGACCGGGACGGCGCGACCGGCGGCCTCCCGGCGGACGGCCAGGAACCGCTGCCCGACCGTGACCGCGCTCCCGGCCAGCAGCACCCAGAGGGTGACGTGCAGGGCGTACGGGATCCCGAGGCCGGTGAAGCCGGTGCCAACGAGCACGAGGATCAGCCGCTCGGTGCGCTCGACGACGCCCACGTCGGCCGACAGCCCCACCCCCTCGGCGCGTGCCTTGATGTAGGAGGTCAGGACGCCGAGCACCAGGCAGACCAGGGCCAGCAGCACGAGCAGCCGGTTGTCGCCGTCGCCGGAGTACCACCAGACCAGGGCGCCGAAGACCGCGGCGTCGGCCGCCCGGTCGCCGACCGAGTCGAGGACGGCGCCGAACACCGAGCCGCTGCCGCGGGCTCGCGCCAGCGCCCCGTCGAGCATGTCGAGCAGGACGAACACGGTGACGGCGACCGCGCCCCACCACAGCCAGCCGTTGGCGATGAGGAGGACCGCCGACAGGACGGCGCCGACCGTGCCGGTGACCGTGACCATGTCCGGAGTGACCCCGGCGCGGGCGAGGCGGGCCACGACCGGTGCCCAGAAGCGGGCGACGGCCGGGCGCGCGTTGCTGCCGAGCACGTCAGCTCCCCCGCACCAGCGCGGCCTGCTCGGACCACGCCCCGGCCAGCAGGGTGCGGGTCTCGGCCAGCACCTGGGGCAGCACCCTCGTCAGCCCGATGACCGGCATGAAGTTGGTGTCGCCGCCCCAGCGGGGGACAGCGTGCTGGTGCAGGTGGTCGGCGATGCCGGCACCGGCGACCGAGCCCTGGTTCATGCCGATGTTGAACCCGTGCGCACCGCTGACCGCGCGCACCGTGCGCATCGCCGTCTGCGTGAAGGCGCCGAGCTCGGCGACCTCTTCGGCGGTGAGGTCGGTGTAGTCGGGCACGTGCCGGTACGGGACCAGCATCAGGTGGCCGGCGTTGTACGGGTAGAGGTTGAGAACGGCGTAGACGCTGGTCCCGCGGGCCACGACCAGCCCGTCCTCGTCGCTCATCGTCGGGATGACGCAGAACGGGCAGTCGTGCGCTCCCGTGGGCTTGCCCTCTCCCTGGATGTAGGCCATCCGGTAGGGCGTCCACAGGTGCTCGAACGGCTTGCCCGGCCCGTCGTCGGTCATCCGGCGGCCCCCGGCAGGTCAGCGGCGGAGGGGTCGGCGTTGGAGCGGGAGGCGACCCACGCCGCGATCTGCTCGACCGCCTCGGCGACCGGGACGCCGTTCTGCTGCGAGCCGTCGCGGTAGCGGAAGGACACCGCACCCGCCTCGGCGTCGGTCGCGCCGGCGATGAGCACGAACGGCACCTTCTGCTTGCTCGCCGTCCGGATCTTCTTCTGCATCCGGTCGTCGGAGTCGTCGATCTCCACCCGCAGGCCGCGGGCCTTCAGCTTCAGGGCGACGTCGGTCAGGTAGGGCACCTGCTCGTCGGTGACCGGGATGCCGACGACCTGCACCGGCGCCAGCCACGCGGGGAAGGCGCCGGCGTAGTGCTCGGTGAGGACGCCGAAGAAGCGCTCGATCGACCCGAACTTCGCCGAGTGGATCATCACCGGCTGCTGCCGGGTGCCGTCGGCGGCGCTGTACTCCAGGCCGAAACCGGCGGGCTGGTTGAAGTCGTACTGGATGGTCGACATCTGCCACGTCCGGCCGATGGCGTCGCGCGCCTGCACCGAGATCTTCGGGCCGTAGAACGCCGCGCCGCCCGGGTCGGGCACCAGCTCCAGGCCGGTCTCCTTCGCCGCCTCCTCGAGCACGGCGGTGGCGACCGCCCACTGCTCGTCGGACCCGATGAACTTGTCCTGCTTGGCGGGATCGTCGCCGCGGGTCGACAACTCGAGGTAGTAGTCGTCGAGGCCGAAGTCGCGCAGCAGGCCGAGGACGAAGGCCAGGAGGTGGCGCACCTCGCCCGGCGCCTGCTCGGGGGTGACGTAGCTGTGCGAGTCGTCCTGGGTCAGGCCGCGGACGCGGGTGAGGCCGTGGACGACGCCGGACTTCTCGTACCGGTAGACGGTGCCGAACTCGAAGAAGCGCAGCGGCAGCTCGCGGTAGGACCGCCCGCGCGACCGGAAGATCAGGTTGTGCATCGGGCAGTTCATGGCCTTGAGGTAGTACTGCGCGTTGTCCAGCTCCATCGGCGGGAACATGGTGTCGGCGTAGTACGGCAGGTGGCCCGAGAGCTCGAAGACGTGCTCCTTGGTGATGTGCGGGGTGCCGACGTAGTCGAAGCCCTCCTCGATGTGCCGGCGGCGGACGTAGTCCTCCATCTCCCGCTTGACGACGCCGCCCTTCGGGTGGAACACCGCCAGCCCCGAGCCGATCTCGTCGGGGAAGCTGAACAGGTCCAGCTCCGCGCCCAGGCGACGGTGGTCGCGGCGCTCGGCCTCGGCGAGGTGCTCGAGGTAGGCCTTGTGGGCGTCCCGGCTCTCCCAGGCGGTGCCGTAGATCCGCTGCAGCTGCGGGTTCTTCTCGCTGCCCCGCCAGTAGGCGGCCGCCGACCGGGTGAGGCTGAACGCCGGGATGGCGTTGGTGCGCGGCAGGTGCGGGCCGCGGCACAGGTCGGTCCAGATCCGCTCGCCGGTGCGCGGGTCGAGGTTGTCGTACATGGTGAGCTGGGCGCCGCCGACCTCGACCTCGGCGCCCTCGGCCTCCTCGCCGGCACCGCCCTTGAGGCCGATCAGCTCGAGCTTGTACGGCTCGTGCGCGAGCTCGGCCTTCGCGTCGGCGTCGCTGATCTCGCGCCGGGAGAAGTTCTGCCCGGCGCGCACGATCTCGGTCATCTTCTTCTCGAGGGCCTGCAGGTCCTCGGGGGTGAAGGGCCGCTCGGGGTCGAAGTCGTAGTAGAAGCCGTTCTCGACCGGCGGGCCGATACCCAGCCGGGTGCCGGGGAACAGCTCCTGCACCGCCTGGGCGAGGACGTGGGCGGTCGAGTGCCGGATGACGGCCCGCCCGTCCGCGCTGGCCGCCGGGACCGGCTCCACCTCCGCGTCGGCGTCGGGAGTCCAGGCGAGGTCCTTGAGCTCACCGGTGGCGACCTCGCGGACGACGACGGCGCCGTCGGGGCCCTTCAGCGGGATCCCGGCGTCCTTGAGGGCCTGCAGCGCCGTCGTCCCGGCCGGGACCCGGAGGGAGCCGACGGCGGTGGGCGAGGGCGGGGTCGACACGGGGACGCTCCAGGGAGTTCGAGGGAAAGGCCCCTTGAGCCTAGTGCGGGACGACGGCGAGCCCTGCCGCGACGCCGCCCCGGCGACCGAGCACCTCGGAGACCCGGGCGAACGTCTCCGGGTCCGCCGGCCGCACGGTGACCGCGTCGGCGCCCAGCTGGATGCTCAGCGGCACCGCCTCGGCCGTCGTCACGGCGAACCGGCCGTCGGCTCTCCGGGTGAAGGTGAACCGGGCGGCCACGGAGTCCTCGGTCGGGTAGCCGCGGGTGGCGTGCTCGGCGACGTGGTTGCCGAGGCCGTAGGCGACCCACTCCCCCGCGATCAGCTCGAACGGCTGGACGACGTGCGCGTGGTGCCCCAGGACCAGGTCGACGTCCGGTGAGGCCAGCAGCGCCCGCACCGCCGCCACCTGCGCCTCCGTCGGGTCGTTCCGGTACTCGACGCAGCAGTGCAGGCTCGCCACGACCACCTCGGCCCCTGCGGCCCGCGCCCGCGCGGCGGCCGCCAGCATCCCGGAGACGTCCGGGATGTCGGCGACGTCGACCGACCACTCCCGGCCGGCCGGCAGCGGCACCCCGTTGAGGCCGAACGTCCCCGCCACGTGCCCGACGGTGACCCCGCCGACGTCGACGAGCGTGGGCTCCCGCGCCTCGGCCTCGCTGCGGTAGGTGCCGGTGTGCCGGACGCCCGCGGCGTCGAGGACGTCGAGGGTCCGCACGAGCCCGTCGACGCCGTCGTCCAGCGAGTGGTTCGACGCCGTCGAGCACAGGTCGTACCCGGCACCGGCCAGGGTGCCCACGATCTCGGGCTGGACGGCGAAGCTGGGATATCCCCGGTACGGGCCGCCCTCCGGTGCGACCGGCGTCTCGAGGTGGCAGATCGCCAGGTCGGCGCCGCCGATCAGCGGGGCCACCGGCGCGAGCACCCCCGCGAAGTCGTAGCTGCCGTCGGCCCGCTCGGCGCCCTCGGTGAGCGCCCGGTCCTGGTGCACCAGCACGTCGCCGGTCGCGACGAGGGTGAAGCTCTGCGGGGGCGGCGGGGCCGACGGTGAGAACGGCGCGGCCGCTCGGGGCGCCGGTCCGGCCGAGCACGCGCCGAGCAGGGCGAGCAGGACGACGACCCCGAGCCTGCGTGCCACGGCGGGAACCTAGACGAGGACGACCGGATCCCCGGTGCGCACCACGCCGGGGGTCAGCACGTCGGCGTAGACGCCCAGGCAGTGCTTCGGGGTGCGGGTGAGCCGCAGGACGGCGCCTCCGATGCGGAGGTGGCGGCCGACCCAGGCCCGCTCGTCGCCGTCGAGGTCGAGGTCGAGCAGCAGGTTGGCGCGCGGGTCGTCGGCCGAGCAGCCCTCGGGCACCTCCCCTGCGGCGGCGCGGTCGACCGCGGCGCGGGAGACGAGGTGGACGGGCGCCACCCCCGGCTGCGGAGGGAGCTGCTCGAGGTGGACGGGCCGGCCGAGCACCTCGGACAGGGACACCGGGTCCGCCGCGGCCGGGTCCAGCGTCGCGAGGGCGGGTGCGTCCTTCGCGCGCACCGGCCCGTCCTCGCCCACCACCGTCCACACCCGGTCGCCGGCCAGGCCGCCCGACCCGGCCTCGACCGTCTCGACCGCGGTGCCGGCCAGCGACCGAACCGGGTAGACCCGGATCTCCGCGACCCGGCCCACCGCCTGCTCCGCCGTCACGCCCGCGACGCTACCGGGCCTCCCGGTACCAGGCGGTACCACGCAGCGGGCTCGGGTCCTGACGTCGCGTGACGGATCGCTGGTCGGGGCACCGCGCGGCCACGCACCGTGTATCCGGCACCGCCACGTCCTGCTCCTCCTCGCAACCCTGCACCGTCACCCGGCCGGCGGTCGCCGTCCGCGCAGAGAGAGGTTGGACAGCATGCACAGGACGACTGGGACACGGGGCATCCGCCGCTGGGTCCTCGGGGGCGCGTCGCTCGCGCTCGCGGCCACGATGGTGGCCTGCGGATCGGACGACTCCGGCGGCGAGGACACCTCGGCCGCCCAGACCAGCGCGTCCGAGGAGGCGAGCGCCGATCCCGCCGAGTTCTGCGAGGCATCGGTCGACCTGGAGGCGGCGTTCTCGATGGGCCCACCCATCGACGAGACCACCCCGCCGGAGGAGGCGCAGGCCGCCATGGAGGAGTTCGGCGCCACGGTGGAACCGCTCCTGGGCGACGTCGAGGAGACCGCACCGGAGGAGATCTCCGACACCGTCACCGAGGCCACCGGTCTCGTCCGCCAGGCCCTGTCCGGGGACCAGTCGGTGCTCGAGGCCCCCGAGTTCGCGGCCGCCGACGACGAGATCGACGAGTACATGCTCGCCGAGTGCGGCTACGAGCAGGTCGAGGCGACCGGCGTCGACTACGAGTACGAGGGGCTCCCGGACAGCCTGCCCGGTGGCGTGGTCGCGATGACCTTCACCAACGAAGGCGAGGAGATGCACGAGATCGGCCTCGCCCGCATCAACGACGACGTCACGATGCCCGTCGAGGAGGTGCTGGCACAGCCCGAGGAGCAGGTCTTCTCGATGATCCAGCTGGCCGGTGTGGTGTTCGCCGGCCCGGGTGAGTCGGAGACGACCTTCCTGCGCATGGAGCCCGGCCGGTACGGCGCGGCGTGCTTCGTCCCCCAGGGCACGACGCACGACACCGAGGGCAGCGGTCCGCCGCACTTCACCCTCGGCATGTTCGCCGAGTTCACCGTCGAGTGAGGCGGACGACCGGATGCCGGCGACCCGACGCCAGTTCCTGGGGCTGACGGCAGCCGCCGGGCTGTCCCTGGTCACCGGCTGCTCCGGTCGCGAACCGTCAGCCGCAGGTCCCTCCTCCGCGGGGGGCCTGCGGCTGACGGCCGCGCCCATGCGGGTCGACCTGGCCGGGCACGCGGTCCCCACCTGGGGTTACGGCACGGTGCCCGGCCCGGAGATCCGCCTCCGGGCCGGGGACGTGCTCCGGGTGCAGCTGGAGAACGAGCTCCCGGAGGACACCACGGTCCACTGGCACGGCCTGACGCCGCCCAACGCGATGGACGGCGTCCCGCGGATCACCCAGGACCCGGTGGCGCCGGGCGGCGGCTTCACCTACGAGTTCGAGACGCCGGTCCCCGGCTCGTTCATGTACCACGCGCACGTCGGCATGCAGCTCGACCGGGGCCTGTACGGGCCGCTCATCGTGGAACCGCGGACCGAGGAGCTGTCCTACGACCGCGAGTACACGCTGATGCTCGACGACTGGCGCGACGGGATGGACGACCACGCCGGGCACGAGGCCGGCCCGGAAGGCGAGGACCCCGGGAGCGAGGACCCCGATCCGGGCGACACCGTCTCCTTCGGCGGCCGCTCGTACCCGCTGCTGCTGGTCAACGGCCGCCCACCCGACGACGCGCCGGTGCTGGAGGCCCGGCCGGGCGACCGGCTGCGGCTGCGGGTCATGAACATCGCCGCCGACACCGGCTTCCGGTTCGCCGTCGCCGGTCACCGGCTCACGGTCACGCACTCCGACGGCATGCCGGTCGAGCCGGTCACGGTCGACGCCCTGCGGCTGGGCATGGGCGAGCGGTACGACGTGCTCGTCGACGCCGCGCAGCCCGGCGGCGCCTGGCAGGTCGGCGTGCGGGCGGAGGGCCGCGACGGCTGGGGCCGGGCGGTGCTGCGCTACGCCGGCAGCGACGCCTCGGCCACCCCCGCGGTGGCCGAGCGGCCGGCGGAGCTGGGCGGGCAGCTGGTCCGGTACGAGGACCTGCTGGCGCGGGAGCCGCTCGACCTGCCGTCCGGCAGCCCCGACCGGGTGTACGACCTGACCCTCACCGGGACCGAGATCGGCGGGCAGAGCTACCCGGACGCCGACCCGCTGCCGGTGGGCGAGGGCGAGTGGGTGCGCTTCACGATGCGCAACACGAGCGCGAAGTGGCACCCCATGCACCTGCACGGGCACCACTTCCAGGTGCTGACGCCGTCCGGCCGCGGGCCGGTGAAGGACACCGTCGCCGTCCCCGCCCGGGGTGGCGAGGTGACCTTCGACTTCCTGGCCACCAACCCCGGCCGGTGGCTGTTCCACTGCCACAACCACCACCACATGGAGGACGGCATGCTCCGGCTGGTGGAGTACGGCGGGGGCTGACCGCCGATCGATGACTTCCGCGCCTCCCCCGGGTCTCAGCCCCGACGACCACCGGGACGGGAGACGCATGGGCAAGCTCATCTACTCGATGATCACCTCGCTCGACGGCTACGCCGAGGCCGCCGAGGGCGACCTCGGCTGGGGAGCCGCCGACGACGAGGAGGTGCACACCTACATCGGCGACACCTTCCGGCACGTGGGCACGTACCTCTACGGGCGGCGGATGTACGAGACGATGGTCTTCTGGGAGACCGCGCACGCGCTGCCCGACGCTCCGCCGCACGTCGTCGCCTACGCGCGGGACTGGCAGGCCGCCGAGAAGGTCGTGTACTCGACGACGCTGGAGTCGCCGTCGAGCGAGCGGACGAGGATCGAGCGGACCTTCGACCCGGAGGCCGTCGGCCGGCTCAAGGCGGAGTCCGGCTCCGACCTCACGATCGACGGGCCGACCCTCGCCGCGCAGGCGATCGCGGCCGGCCTGGTCGACGAGTACCACCTGTTCCTGACGACAACGGTGGTCGGCGGCGGCAAGCGGTTCTTCCCCGACGGCGTGCGCCTCGAGCTCGACCTGGTGGAGCAGCGCGCCTTCGCCAGCGGGCTGATCCACGCCCGCTACCGGACCCGCTGAGACGGCGAAGGGCCAGGCCTCCCCATCGCTGGGGAGCCTGGCCCTTCGTGCCGGTGGGCGATACTGGGTTCGAACCAGTGACCTCTTCGGTGTGAACGAAGCGCTCTACCACTGAGCCAATCGCCCGCTGCGGCCGTCGACGACCGCGCCCGTTGATTGTGCCAGAAGGTCACCGCCAGAGCGGCACCCACCCCGGCACCCAGTCGGGCACGCCGGTCATGTGCAGGGTGACGACCAGGACGCCATACACGAACGCCGCCGTCGCCGCCGCGATCAGCAACCGCACCCAGACCGGCTGGGCAGTGACCCAGTCGGTCCAGCGCTTGACGTGCTTCTTGGTGAACTCGAGCAGCCGCTCGGCCCAGGTGAACTCGCTGGCGAGGACGAACAGACCGGCGATCACGGTCAGCCAGCCCGGACCGGGCAGGGGGATGGTCGCCAGGCCGAGGGCGACGATCAGGCCGCCGACGACGCCCACCGCGACGCGGTAGCCGTGGTTGACGCTGCGGCGCGCGGCCAGCCGGCGGCGCCACTTCGCATCGGCCACCCGCTCGCGCAGGCTGCGCACCTCGTCGGCGTCGTACCGCGCCCGCCGCTCGTCCCGGGTCTCCCGGTGCCCGCGCTCGGGCGGAGCCGCTGTCCCGTGCTCGCTCAGCTGGTCACCTGCCCGGTCGCCACCACCTCCGTCGGTTCCGACGGAGCTTCCCGACCGGGCTCGATGCTGATGCCGTAGGTGGCGAATCCGTCGAGGCCGGTCAGCCGGGACTCTACGGTCCGGACGGCCATCTGTGACCCATCCACGTCGAAGGTGCCGAGAGCCTCCGGCGCCTCGCCACCCAGGCCCCAGACGACGTAGGTCGTGTCCTCGGTGTCGTTGGCCGGGAGGCCGAGCGTGATCACCCGCAGCTCGCCGTCGCGGGCCACGACGGTGGCGACCGGGTCGCCCTCCTCCCCCAGCGGCGCGACCGTCGCCGAGGGGTCCAGCAACGCCTCCACCGCGTCCTGCTGCGCGGCCACGGTGGAGCTGAGCTCGGCGCGGTCGGAGCGCAGGACGACGTTCCAGACGCCCAGGCCGAGCACCGCCGCGACGGCCGCGGCCACCAGGCCCCGGGCCAGGGAGCGGGGACGCGAGCGGGGTACCGGCATGGCGGGCGGAGGCGTGGCAGGCGGAGGCGTGGCGGGCGGAGGCGGAGGTGCGGGCGCCGGCGGCTGCTCCGGGCCCACCTGCTCCGTGGCGGCCACGGCCTCCCGGAGCCGCACGGCCAGTGCGTCGGAGGGCTCGGCGGCCGGCAGGTCCGCGGCCAGCGCACCCATGACCTCGGTGGTCTCCGCGACGGTCGTCGCGCACCTGCTGCAGCCGGCCAGGTGCCGGGCGAACTCCGCCTCGTCCTCCGGCTCGAGCGCGTGCAGCGCCCAGCCGACGGCCAGCTCGTCGAAGCGCTGGTGGTCGGCGCTCATCGCTGCGTCTCCTCCGCCGGCCGGACCCCGCCCAGGGCTCCTGCCCCCGCCGGGCCGCCGAGCTCCTCCCGGAGCCGGCGCATCCCGGCCAGCATCCGGGTCTTGACCGTCCCGAGCGGGGTGCCGGTGAGCGCGGCGACCTCGCGCTGCGTGTAGCCGCCGTAGTAGGCCAGCGTCAGCGCCTCCCGCTGGGGGTGGGACAGCGCGGCCATCGCCGTCCGGACCTGGTCGGCGACCACCCGGGACCACGCGTCGTCCTCCACGTCGCGCGTGGCCGTGGGGGCGTCCAGCGCCATCTCCTCCTCCGCCTGCACCTGCCTGCGCCGCTGCGACTCCTCGCGCCGCACCGCGTCCACCGCCTTGTGGTGCACGACCGCGAGCAGCCACGACGCCACGCTGCCCCGCGACCGGTCGAACGCCGACGGGTCCCGCCACACGCTGAGGAACACCTCCTGCAGCACGTCCTCGGCCAGCGCGTCGTCGGCGAGGATCCGGCGGGCCAGCGCGAAGGCCGGCCGGCGGAAGCGTGCGTAGAGGTCGTCGACCGCGCTGCGGTCGCCCGCGCGGATGCGGCGCATGACGTCGGCGTCCCCGGAGGCGTCGTCCGGACGCCGCGCCGGGGAGGTCACGGCTCCCATGATCACACGTCCCGTTCGTGCACTCCTGCCCCAGCGGTTCATTCCTGCGGGTGTTCGGGGTTCGCCGGGCGCCCGGCCGGGCATGGCAGGGGGCGACAAGCCCCGCCCGTGTGTGACGGGTGGGACGGATGTGAAGGAAGTGCAATGCCTCGTACCTCCGAGACCCGACGGTCGTTGACCTGACATGCGCAGCGGTTGGACCCCCGGGTACTCGTCCCCCATCACGCTTCAGCTGGTCGGTCCGCAGTCGTGGACCGAGGTACCGGCGTTGCTCTGCTATGACGCGGCCGACCCGTTCGCCGTCCGGATCGCCTTCGGCGACGTCGGCGACGAGAACGGCGTCGTCGACCCCGACGACGGCGGCATCGCCTGGCTGCTGAGCCGCGAGCTGCTGCAGGCGGGGCTCGAGGGCCCGGCCGGCGACGGCGACGTCCGGCTCTGGCCGGCCCACGCGGCGACCGATGTGCTCTTCCTCCACCTGCGCGCACCGTCGGGCGAGGCGCTGTTCGAGCTGTCGCGCGCGACCGTGGCCGCGTTCCTGCGCCAGACCGAGACGCTGGTGCCGTCCGGCAGCGAGAGCGAGCTGCTGGACCTCGACGACGAGCTGCACGTGCTCCTCTCCAACGGCGGGGCGGACCCTTCGGGCCGCTGACCTGCAGTTTCGGGTCTCCCACCGGCTCCTGACGGGCCGGTGGGGACCCCCCTGCTTGGAGGGCTCAGGGCCGTCGGTTAGAGTTCTCCTCGCAACGCGGACGTGGCTCAGCTGGTAGAGCATCACCTTGCCAAGGTGAGGGTCGCGGGTTCGAATCCCGTCGTCCGCTCGGAACCTCGGGCGCTGGTCGAGAGACTGGCGCCCGCGTGCGGTGGAGTGGCCGAGAGGCGAGGCAACGGCCTGCAAAGCCGTCTACACGGGTTCAAATCCCGTCTCCACCTCGTCTCCTCTGCGGAGCACGAGCGCGGAGGAGGGTCCGGTCGCGAGGCCGGGACGGGCGATTGGCGCAGCGGTAGCGCGCTTCCCTGACACGGAAGAGGTCACTGGTTCGATCCCAGTATCGCCCACAGAGAAGAACCCCCAGGCCGACGGCCTGGGGGTTCTCTCGTTCTCAGCGCCGGCGGCGGCGCGTCCGCCAACACCGCAGCGCCAGCCAGACCTCGAGGGCGGCGACGACGGCGAACAGCCCGGGCACGAGCGGGTCGACGTCCTCGTCCAGGAAGAAGGCCCCGAGCGCCGTCCCCACGGCGATCAGGAGGATCCCGATCCACGTGCCGGTCTGCGCCCGCTGGACCTCGGGCGACGGAGCCCTCCCGGCCGGGCGGGTCATCCCGCCACCGGGGCGACGCGCTCGACCCAGAAGGCGGCCACCTGGTCGGCGAGCTGCTCGGGGGTGCCGCTGTTGTCGAGGACCACGTCGGCGACCGCCCGCCGCTGCTCGTCCGACGCCTGGGCCGCGATGCGGGCGCGGGCGTCCTCCTCGGTGAGGCCGCGGCCCACGAGCCTGCGCACGCGGATCTCGGGATCGGCCTCGACGACCAGCACGAGGTCGTAGGAGCCCGCCTGGCCGGTCTCCACCAGCAGGGGGACGTCGTTGACCAGGACGGCGTCCTCGGGCGCCTCAGCGACCAGCTGAGCGGTCCGGGCGCGCACCAGCGGGTGCACGATGCCGTCGAGCCGGGAGCGGGCGGCCGGGTCGCTGAACACGACCGCGGCCAGCGCCGGCCGGTCGAGAGCTCCCTCGGCGGTCAGGATCCGGTCGCCGAACGCCTCGACCACCTGGGCCAGGCCGGGCGTGCCGGGCTCGACCACCTCGCGGGCGATGCGGTCGGCGTCCACGACGACGGCACCGCGATCGGCCAGGAGCGCCGAGACGGTGCTCTTGCCCGATCCGATCCCGCCGGTCAGCCCGATCCGCAGCACGACCGGACACTAGTTGCCCGCGCGGACACCCTCGGGAGGGGTCGAGGTCACGGCCGGGTAACAGCCGCCCCTCTCGTCCGGCGCGTCGCACCAGTCACACGCGCCACGCGCATAACGTCCGCCTCGGCGATCTTCCCCCGCCGAGAGAGGCAGAACCCGACATGTCCCGTACCACCGCTGACGCACCCTCCGCGACGCGCGCCGCCCACCGACAGGGCGCGGGCCGGCACCGGCTGGGCTCGGCCACCGGGATCCGCTGCGCCGACATCCCCGCCGTCCGCGAGCGGATGCAGTTCCAGCGCCCCGCGACGCGGCGCCGCAGCTCGTTCGTGGAGTGGCTGTTCCAGGCCCCGCCGGCCGGCCGCCACACGTGGAGCTTCCTCGCCGGTTCCGGCGGCCGCCCGCGCACCGCGTTCGCGATCATCCTCAGCCTCTGAGTCGACGCCGGAAGGCCCGTGGACGACCGTCCACGGGCCTTTTCGCGTGCCCAGGGAACGCCAGAGGCCCGGCACCCCCTGAAGGGGATGCCGGGCCTCTGGACGGGTGGGGCTAGGTCACTCGCCGCCGGCGAGCTTGGCCCGCAGCGCGGCCAGGGCCTCGTCGCTGGCCAGCGTGCCACCGGAGACCTCGGCGCCGACCGAGTCGCCACCGTCGCTGGAGTAGTTGCCCCCAGCGGCGGCCTCGGCGTCGGCCTCCTTGGCCGCGGCGATCTGCTTGCGGTGCGCCTCGTAGCGGGCCTGGGCCTCGGCGTACTGCCGCTCCCACTCCTCGCGCTGCGCGTCGAAGCCCTCGCGCCACTCGCCCGTGTCGGGGTCGAAGCCCTCCGGGTACAGGTAGTTGCCCTGCTCGTCGTAGGACGCGGCCATGCCGTAGGCGGCGGGGTCGAACTGGTCGTCCTCGCCGACGACGCCCTCGTTCGCCTGCTTGAGCGACAGCGAGATCCGACGGCGGTCGAGGTCGATGTCGATGACCTTGACCAGGATCTCGTCGCCGACCTGCACGACCTGCTCCGGGATCTCCACGTGGCGCTCGGCCAGCTCGGAGATGTGCACCAGGCCCTCGATGCCCTCGTCGACGCGCACGAACGCACCGAACGGGACGAGCTTGGTGACCTTGCCCGGGACGACCTGACCGATCTGGTGCGTGCGGGCGAACTGACGCCACGGGTCCTCCTGCGTCGCCTTCAGCGACAGGGAGACCCGCTCGCGGTCCAGGTCGACGTCGAGGACCTCGACGGTGACCTCCTGGCCCACCTCGACGACCTCGGACGGGTGGTCGATGTGCTTCCAGGACAGCTCGGAGACGTGCACCAGGCCGTCGACGCCGCCGAGGTCCACGAACGCACCGAAGTTGACGATCGAGGAGACGACGCCCGTGCGGACCTGGCCCTTGGCGAGCTTGTTGAGGAACTCGCTGCGCACCTCGGACTGGGTCTGCTCCAGCCACTGGCGACGGGAGAGCACGACGTTGTTGCGGTTCTTGTCGAGCTCGATGATCTTGGCCTCGAGCTCGCGGCCCACGTAGGGCTGGAGGTCGCGGACGCGGCGCATCTCGACCAGCGAGGCGGGGAGGAACCCGCGCAGGCCGATGTCGAGGATGAGGCCACCCTTGACGACCTCGATGACGGTGCCGGTGACGACCTCGTCGGCTTCCTTCTTGGCCTCGATCGTGCCCCAGGCGCGCTCGTACTGGGCGCGCTTCTTGGAGAGGATCAGCCGGCCTTCCTTGTCCTCCTTCTGGAGGACGAGGGCTTCCACCTCGTCGCCGACGCTGACGACCTCGTTGGGGTCGACGTCGTGCTTGATGGAGAGCTCGCGCGAGGGGATGACGCCCTCGGTCTTGTAGCCGATGTCCAGCAGCACCTCGTCCCGGTCGACCTTGACGATGACGCCCTCGACGATGTCGCCATCGTTGAAGTACTTGATCGTCTGGTCGATCGCCGCGAGGAAGTCCTCGGCGGAGCCGATGTCGTTGACGGCGACCTGGGGGGTGCTGGAAGGACGGACCTGGGTGGAGGTCATGTGGTTGGTTGCTCCGGACGGTTTATGCGTAGGGACAGGACGACCCACGGCCGTTCGGCCGTGGGGATGATCAGCGGGGAGAACCGGCGCGGGCCTTCCCCTGTGGGGAAGAGCACGACAGACCTCTGGCGCATTCCCCATGGTACGGACGCGCGCCCGCCCGGGTCCACCTGGGTTCCGGTCCGTGATCGGCCGCTCCGGCGTGTCACCATCGGCGCGCCATGAAGGAAACCAGCCCCCTCCCCCTCGCCGACGACGGCTACCCCGCGGCGGGCGGCGTCGCCCGCCGGGCCGCGGGCCGGGAGGAGTCGGCGCGGGCCAACCGCCGCTGGTGGGACGCCGCCGCGCCGGCGTACCTGGCCGAGCACGGCTCCGACCTCGGCGACGCGGACTTCCTCTGGTGCCCGGAGGGGCTGCGCGAGGCCGATGCGCACCTGCTGGGGGACGTCGCCGGCCGCCGCGTGCTGGAGATCGGCTGCGGGTCGGCGCCCTGCTCGCGCTGGCTGCGCTCGGCCGGGGCGGACGTCGTGGCGCTGGACCTCTCGGCGGGGATGCTGGCCCGGGCCGCCGAGCTGAACCGGTCGACCGGCATCGCCGTCCCGCTGCTCCAGGCCGACGCCGGCGCTCTGCCCCTCGCCGACGGATCCGTGGACCTGGCCTGCTCCGCCTTCGGCGGCCTCCCGTTCGTCGCCTTCGTCGAGGGCGCCCTGGCGGAGGTCGCCCGCGTGCTCCGGCCGGGCGGGCGGTTCGTCGCGTCGGTCAACCACCCGATGCGCTGGCCCTTCCCCGACTCCCCCGACCCCGAGGACCTGCGCATCGTCTCCTCGTACTTCGACCGCACGCCGTACGTGGAGACCGACTCCGGTGGGCGCGCCGTCTACGTGGAGCACCACCGCACTGTCGGCGACTGGGTGCGCGCCGTCGTCGGCGCGGGCCTGGTGCTCGAGGACCTGGTCGAGCCGGAGTGGACACCGGGCCGCACGCAGCACTGGGGCCAGTGGTCGCCCGAGCGGGGCGCACTAGTCCCCGGGACGCTAATCATCATGGCCACGCGCCCGTGAGGGCCCGCGACGTCACACCATCTCGTTAGCGATCCGGACGTATGACGCCATCCTGGGATCCTCGAAGCGGTAGTGCCCCTGCCCCGTCCGTCGAAGGATCGCAGATCCAGTGTTAGACACCAGTCGCTGGAAGTAGTTGTTCAGAGATCCCTGGGAGATCGGCGAACCAGTGACTCGCTCGATGGCGTCACGGAGGTCGGCGGAGGAGAACTCCTCTGTTTCGAAGGTCGCACATGCGACGAGGATCTGGCGATAGAGATCCGATTGCGAACGGATCGCGTCCCCGTACACGCGTCGCAGCGTCCCCTCCGCATCTTGCACTGCGAGACGGAGGGCGGCGCGCAGGTCTTCGGGACCGATTCGGTTGCGCCGCTGACCGATCGCCTCCTCAGCGCACTTCAACGCGAGCAGGTGAGTGAAGTGCGGATAGCCAGCGCTTAACTTCACGATCATGTCGACCGCCTTACGGTCGAAATGGAGACCAAGCGCACCAGCACCGGACTCCACAATCGCTCGAAGCTCGGCAGTGGCCATGCGGCGCAGCTTGACTTCGCGGAGGCAGCGCGCGACGGAGGGATGGGCTGCCGTTAGTTCCGCCCCAGTCGCTGCAATTCCAACGATCATGATTTTGAAGGGCGATCCGGAGTCACTGAGGTTCTTGATCAGCTCGGCGAGTTGGCGGCGGTCATCATCCTCGCTGATGGCATCAGCTTCATCAATGATCAACAGTCCTCGGAGGTCGCCGAGTGCGGCACCCACCGTGGAGGGGGAGAGCTTGCCAGTGGCTTGGTAGGTGGCGACGACCTCCCTTGCCCTGCTGGCCTCGATGGAGAGTGGACCAGCAGACAGGGCAGCACCGGCCTCACCGCCCGAAGACTTTTCCACCTGGGTCAGAGTGAGGTCTGCTCCCACGCGTGCGAGAGGAGACGCCATGATCGTGGCGAAGCTGTCGTGGCTGTCGCAGCGCTTCGTGAACAATTCCTGCGCGCTGCCGCTTCGGACAACGGCCGCGAGGACGTTGGCCAGGGATGTCTTCCCCACTCCTCGCTCCCCGTACAAGAGGATGTGTTGACCCGGCGTATTCAGGGTCTCGAAGAGGCCTCGTACTTCATCCTGTCGTCCGAACAGTAGATCGGTCTCGGAGACCGGCTTGTGCGGGGTGAAGACGTTCCGGACACCGGACTCAGTGACGCGCCGCTCTCGCTCGAGCCACGTGATGTCTACCGGACGAGAACCCGCCCGAGCCGGCTTGCTTGGAGAGGCGGCCTTGGCCAACCGCCGCTTGTTGTTCCGTCGCCCTGGCACAAGTCCGACCTTAACGGGGATGACGCTGCACCCCTTGGGTTCAGTGGGCCGCGTCGTTCCAGGTGCGCCCGAACCCGACGGAGACCTCGAGCGGAACGGAGAGATCCGCCGCGCCGGCCATCTCGCGCCGGACGAGGGTCTCGAGCGTCTCCCGCTCTCCCGGGGCCACCTCCAGGACCAGTTCGTCGTGCACCTGGAGCAGCATCCGCGAGCGGAGGCCCTCCTCGGCGATCGCCTTCTCCACGTTGAGCATGGCCACCTTGATGACGTCGGCGGCCGAGCCCTGGATGGGCGCGTTGAGCGCCATCCGCTCGGCCATCTCGCGCCGCTGGCGGTTGTCGCTGGTGAGGTCGGGCAGGTAGCGGCGGCGGCCGAGCGTGGTCTCGGTGTAGCCGGTGAGCCGCGCCTCCTCCACGACGGTGTCGAGGTAGTCGCGGATCCCGCCGAAGCGCTCGAAGTAGGCGTGCATCTGGCCACGCGCCTCCTCGGGGGTGATGCGCAGCTGCTGCGACAGGCCGTAGGCGGACAGCCCGTAGGCCAGGCCGTAGCTCATCGCCTTGATCCGGCGGCGCATCTCGGGGTCGACCTCCTCGATCGGGATGTCGTACGCCCGGGACGCGACGAAGGAGTGCAGGTCCTCCCCCGACGTGAACGCCTCGATCAGGCCCTCGTCCCCGGAGAGGTGGGCCATGATCCGCATCTCGATCTGGCTGTAGTCCGCCGTCATCAGCGACTCGAAGCCCTGGCCGACGACGAACGCCTGGCGGATGCGGCGGCCCTCGGCGGTGCGGATCGGGATGTTCTGCAGGTTCGGGTCGGTCGAGGAGAGCCGGCCGGTCGCGGCGATCGTCTGCTGGTACGTGGTGTGGATGCGCCCGGCGTCGTCGACCATCGGGATGAGGCCGTCGATGACGGTCCGCAGCCGCGTCACGTCGCGGTGGCGGAGCAGGTGCTCGAGGAACGGGTGACCGGTCTGGGCCAGCAGGCCGGTCAGCGCCTCGGCGTCCGTGGTGTAGCCGGACTTGATCTTCTTCGTCTTGGGCAGGCCCAGCTCGTCGAACAGCACCGCCTGCAGCTGCTTGGGCGAGCCGAGGTTCACCTCGCGGCCGATCACCGCGTAGCACTCGGAGGCCGCGGCGGCCACGCCGTCGGCGAACTCCTTCTGCAGGTCGTGCAGGAAGTCCAGGTCCGCGGCGATGCCCCGGTACTCCATGGCGGCCAGCACCCGGGTGAGCGGCAGCTCGATACCGCCGAGGAGGGCGTCGCCCCCGCGCTGGCCGAGCACGCTCTCCAGCGCGTCGGACAGGTCGTTGACCGCCACGGCCTTGAGGACGTCGGCGTGGGCCGCCTCCCGCGCGACGTCGGCCTCGCTCGGGCCGAGGCCGTCCAGCGTGAGCTGCCCCTCCGGCTCGGCGGCGTCCTTGAGCTCCCGCTTCAGGTAGCGGACGGAGAGGTCGCCCAGGTCGAACGACCGCTGGCCGGGGTTGGCGAGGTAGGCGGCGAGCGCCGTGTCGCTGACCAGACCCTCCAGCTCCCAGCCGCGGGCCCAGACCGCCAGCAGCGGGCCCTTGACCTCGTGCGCCACCTTGGGCGCGGACGGGTCGGCGAGCCAGGCGGCCAGCGCCTGCTCGTCGGCGGTGTCGAGGTCGGGGCCGACGTCGACGAAGGTGGCGCGGTCGTTGGCGGCGGCGAGGGAGAGACCGGTGAGCTCGCCGGTCCCCCGCCCCCAGGTGCCGCGGAAGATCAGGCCGGTGCGGCCGCTGCGGGCGTTGGCGTCGAGCCACGCGCCCAGGCCGCCGGCCTCCAGCTCGTCCTCGACGACGTCGAAGCCGCCCTCGACCTCCGGCTCGGCGCTGGTCAGGGTGGCGAAGAGCCGGTCGCGCAGCACCCGGAACTGCAGGTTGTCGAAGAGCGTGTGCACCTCGTTGCGGTCCCACGGCTGGACGGCGAGGTCGGCCGGGCCGAGGTCGAGCGGCACGGCGCGGTCGAGCTCGGTGAGCCGCCGGTTCTGCAGCACCGAGGAGAGGTGCTCGCGCAGCTTCTCGCCGACCTTGCCCTTCACCGTGTCGACCTGGTCGACCAGCGCGTCGAGCGAGCCGTACTCCCGCACCCACTTGGCGGCGGTCTTCTCGCCGACGCTGGGGATGCTGGGCAGGTTGTCGCTCGGGTCGCCCCGCAGGGCGGCGAAGTCCGGGTACTGGGCCGGGCTCAGGCCGTACTTGGTCTCGACCTCCTCCGGCGTGAAGCGCGTCATGTCCGACACGCCCTTGCGCGGGTAGAGCACGGTGACGTGGTCGTTGACCAGCTGCAGGGCGTCGCGGTCACCGGTCGCGATCAGGACGTCCATGCCCTGCTCGACCGCCTGGACGGTCAGCGTGGCGATGACGTCGTCGGCCTCGTAGCCCTCGGCGGTGATCACCGGGACGTGCAGCGCGGCCAGCACCTCCTGGACGAGGCTCACCTGCCCGCGGAAGTCGGTGGGGCTCTCGGACCTGTTGGCCTTGTACTCGGCGTAGATCTCGCTGCGGAAGGTCTTCCTGCCGACGTCGAAGGCGACGGCGAGGTGGCTGGGCTTCTCGTCGCGCAGGATGTTGATCAGCATCGAGGTGAAGCCGTAGACCGCGTTGGTCGGCTGGCCGGTCGTCGTGGAGAAGTTCTCGACCGGCAGCGCGAAGAAGGCGCGGTAGGCCAGCGAGTGGCCGTCCAGCAGGAGCAGGCGCGGGCGCTCGCCCGTGCTCGACGGGACGGCGGGCGCGGAGGTGGAGACCGGTGCGGACATCGGGGCCGATCCTAGGTGGGGGGTCCGACTGATTACCGTGCCTCCGTGACGACAGCTCGCCCGGACTGGATCCCCGCCGACAAGCTCAGCCCGCTCGACGACAAGCTGGGCATCCGGATCACCGACTACAACCCGGACCGGCTGGTCGCGACCATGCCGGTCGAGGGCAACGAGCAGCCGTTCGGCCTGCTGCACGGCGGCGCGAGCTGCGCCCTGATGGAGACGATCGGCTCGTGGGCCGGCGCCCTCCACGCCGGCCCCGACAAGCAGGTCGTCGGCATCGAGCTGAACGCCAGCTACCTGCGCGGGGCGACGTCCGGCGTCGTCACCGCGGTGTGCACCCCGGTCCGCCGCGGGCGGACGCTCTCGACGTTCCTCATCGAGATCACCGACGACCAGGGCCGGCCCACCGCCACCGGGCGGCTCACGACCCTGACCAAGGCGTAGCCGCGGCCTAGGCGGTCAGCCCGCGCGGGACCGTCCGCCGCCGGGGAGCCGGCCGGCGCGGCGACGGCAGCGGCACCCCGCCGCGCTGCCAGGACGCGAGCGACCGCACGAGCGAGTCGACGGCCACGATGCGCCGCGTGGTCAGCGGCGCGAAGCCCATCCGGGCGAAGAAGCGCTGCCGCTCCGCCTCGTGGCCGCCGGCGGCGGCGACCACGTACGCCGCGTCGTGCTCCCGCGCGTAAGTCGCTGCCGCCTCGAGCAGGACGGCGCCGGCACCGCGCCGCCGGTGCTCGCGGTGGACGACGAAGGTGTCCACGGTGACCTGCGGGTTGCCGAGCACGAGGGACAGCGGGTCGAGCCCGAGCACCGCCAGGCCGACCGCGATCTCGCCGCCGGCGGCCCCGTCGGCCGCGTAGGGCCCGGGCAGGACGGCGAGGACGACGCGGTGGCCCGGGTCGTCGAGCAGCCGGCGGAAACCGGAAGCCGCGGCGTTCAGCGAGGTGTGGCCGGTGAGGACGTCCTCGGCGTGCGCGTCGGCGCGGTGCTGGCGCACGAGGGCGAGGACGGCGGGCAGGTCGGCCGCACGTGCCGTACGCGTGACCACGCGGGACCGCGAACCCGAAGCTGGCACCGGAACCTCCCCTGGAAGTGGGGGAAGACTGCACCGCTGAACTGCCGTGATCACGCCGACGCGCCGCAACGACACGGACCGTTACCACGGCGGCGTGTCGCGGAAAGGTCACAGGTCAGCCGGAAGAGACGGCTGCGCAACACAGCCGGGTTAGGGTCCGTGCTCAATCATCCGCCCTGGGAGGTCGAGTGACGCACGCGGGAAACCGTGCCCGCCGGCACGGTCGACGATCGGGACCCGCCGGGTCCCCGCAGCGACTGGGAGGTCGCGGTCGGCCACCGGTCGGGCACGGCGTCGTCCGGCTGCTGCTGGTCCTGGCGTTCGGCCTCGGCCTGGCCGCCTTCACGCCGGGCGTCGCGCAGGCCGAGGCCGCGAGCGAGCAGGTCGCCGGAACGCTGCAGACCAGCCGCAGCGGCCCCATCGAGGGCATCGAGGTCCTCGTCGAGGACGAGGCCGGTGAGCGGATCGACGAGGTCGAGACCGACGAGGAGGGCCGCTGGTCGGTCGACCTCCCCGGCCCCGGCCGCTACACGGTCACGATCGACGCGGACGACCTGCCCGAGGGCGTCGAGCTCGCCGGTGCGGACAACCGCACCGTCAACGTCGACGAGGGCCGCCGGCAGGCGGTCATCATCGGCCTCGAGGACGGCAGCCGCGGCTCCGGCGGCGGGACCGTCCGCGCCGTCCAGCTGCTCGTCGACGGCATCCGCTTCGGCCTGCTGATCGCCATGGCCGCTGTCGGCCTGTCGCTGATCTTCGGGACGACGGGGCTGACCAACTTCGCCCACGGCGAGCTGGTGACCATCGGGGCGGTCGCCGCCTGGTACATCAACGTGTCCGGCGGGGTGAACCTGATCGTCGCGACGATCCTGGCGATGATCGTGGGCGCCGCGGTCGGCGCGCTGAACGAGCTGGGCCTGTGGCGCCCGCTGCGGCGCCGCGGCACCGGGCTCATCGCGGCGCTGGTCGTCTCGATCGGCCTGTCGCTGCTGCTGCGCTACCTGATCCAGGTCATCTACGGCGGCCGGTCCAGCCCGTACCAGGGCTTCCAGGGCGGTCGCGCCGTCGACTACGGGATCTTCACGATGACGAACGCCGACCTGGCGTCGGTGATCATCTCCGTGGTCGTCCTGGTGCTCGTCGCGGTGATGCTGCAGCGGACCAAGATCGGCAAGGCCATGCGGGCCGTGTCCGACAACCGCGACCTGGCCGCCTCCTCGGGCATCGACGTGAACCGCGTGATCCTCGTGGTCTGGATGATGGGCGGCGCGCTGGCGGCGCTGGGCGGCGTCCTGCTCGGCCTGTCGGACCAGGTGCAGTGGGACATGGGGTTCCGCCTGCTGCTGCTCATGTTCGCCGGCGTCACGCTGGGCGGGCTCGGTACCGCCTACGGCGCCCTCGTCGGGAGCCTCATCGTGGGCGTGTTCGTGCAGATGTCGACCCTCGTCATTCCAAATGACGTGAAGTACGTCGGAGGGCTGCTGCTCTTGATCGTCATCCTCGTCATCAGGCCCCAGGGCATCCTGGGCAGCCGGGTACGGATCGGCTGAGGCGATGGCTGACCTCCTCAACGCCCTGGCCGTCGCCGGCAAGTCCGCGCTCGGGTTCCAGGCGATCTTCTTCGCGCTGCTGGCCATCGGCATCAACGTGCAGTTCGGCTACGCCGGGCTGCTGAACTTCGGCCAGATCGCCTTCGCGATGCTCGGTGGGTTCGGCATCGCGATCTCGGTGAGCAAGTGGGGCCTGAACTTCTGGGTCGGTGTCCTCGTCGGCATCGCGGCTGCCGTCGTGCTGGCCCTGCTGCTCGGTCTGCCGACGCTGCGGCTGCGCGCCGACTACCTGGCCATCGCGACCATCGCGACGGCCGAGGGGCTGCGGCTGCTGTTCCGGTCGGTCTCGGCCACGCCGGTCACCAACGGGACGCGCGGGATCTCCGGGTTCAACCAGGACTTCATCGCCCTGGCGCCGTGGAACACCTCCCAGCGGTACCGGATCCTCGGCACCAGCTGGTCGGGCGGTGAGCTCTGGGTGGCGCTGATCGGCTGGATCCTGGTGATCCTCGCCAGCCTCCTGGTGTGGGCGCTCATGCGCAGCCCCTGGGGGCGCGTGCTCAAGTCCATCCGCGAGGACGAGGACGCCGTCCGCTCGCTGGGCAAGAACGTCTACGTCTACAAGATGCAGGCGCTCGTGCTCGGCGGCGTCCTCGGTGCCCTCGGCGGCATGGTCTACGCCGTCGGCACCGGCTCGGCCGTGCCGGACCAGTACCAGAACGCGAACACGTTCCTGGCGTACGCCGCCCTGATCCTGGGCGGGGCCGCACGTGTCCTCGGCCCGGTCGTGGGTTCGATGATCCTGCTGTTCATCCTGCAGTTCGCCGACACCGGGCTCCGCCTGCTGATCAGCAACGGCGTCATCCCCGAGGACCTGCTGTCCTCCACCGACGTGGCGCAGATCCGGTTCATCCTGGTGGGTGTCGGACTGATGCTGCTGCTGATCTTCCGCCCGCAGGGCATCTTCGGCGATCGACGAGAGGTGATGCTCGATGCCCGCTGACCCCACACCCCACGGTGCGACGGCGTCGGGCGCAGGTGCGTCCAAGGCTGCGCCGCAGCGGCTGGCCCAGGCGGCCCTGCGCGACCTCCCCTGGGAGGTCGGCGTCGCCAAGCCGGACGCGGCGGTCGTCGTCGACGGCGTCACGCGGACCTTCGGTGGTCTGACCGCCGTCGCGGTGGACCACCTGGAGATCCAGCGGGGCGGCATCACCGGCCTGATCGGTCCCAACGGTGCCGGCAAGACGACGCTGTTCAACCTGCTGACGGGGTTCGACCAGCCCGACACCGGGACCTGGTCGTTCAACGGCAAGGATCTGGGCAAGCTGTCGCCGCACCAGGTGGCGCGGCTCGGCGTCGTCCGCACGTTCCAGCTGACCAAGGCGCTGTCCCGGCTCACCGTGCTGCAGAACATGCTGCTCGGAGCGCAGGGGCAGCGCGGTGAGAGCTTCTTCCGCGCACTGGTGCCCGGCACCTGGCGGGCGCAGGAGAAGGCGAACACCGAGAAGGCCATGGACCTGCTCAAGCGGTTCAAGCTGGACGCGAAGAAGGACGACTTCGCCGGGACCCTGTCGGGCGGTCAGCGCAAGCTGCTGGAGATGGCGCGGGCGCTCATGAGCGACCCCCAGGTCGTCATGCTCGACGAGCCGATGGCCGGGGTGAACCCCGCGCTCACCCAGAGCCTGCTCGGGCACGTCAAGGACCTGCGCGAGCAGGGCATGACGGTGATCTTCGTCGAGCACGACATGGACGTCGTCCGCGACATCAGCGACTGGGTGGTGGTCATGGCCGCCGGCCGGATCATCGCCGAGGGGCCGCCGGAGTCCATCAGCCAGAACCAGGCCGTGGTCGACGCATACCTGGGCGCGCACCACGACGCCCCGCTCACGGTCGAGGAGGAGGACCGCGTCCTCGCCCAGGCCGAGCAGGCGATCGCCCGCGAGGAGGCGACCGACGGCGAGGTCCTGAGCACCGAGAGCGCGACCGGAGACGACCGGAGGAACGACCGATGAGCGACCCCTTGTTCGAGGTCGACGAGTCCGGTGAGGACCTGACCCGCGCCGACACCGCCGCGACGACGACGGAGCTCTCCCCCGCGGAGAAGGCGGCCACCCGCGAGGAGCACGTGCGCCTCGCCGAGGGTGCGCTGGTGCGCGCCGACGACCTGGTGGCCGGGTACGTCCCGGGGGTCAACATCCTCCGGGGTTGCGACTTCTACCTGCAGGACGGCGAGCTCGTAGGCATCATCGGCCCGAACGGGGCCGGGAAGTCGACGCTGCTGAAGGCGCTGTTCGGGCTCATCCCGGTGCGGTCGGGGACGGTGACGCTGCGGGGAGAGGACATCACCTCGGCGCCGGCGCACCGCCTGGTGTCGCTCGGGGTCGGCTACGTGCCGCAGAACAACAACGTGTTCCCCTCGCTCACCCTCGAGGAGAACATGCAGATGGGCGTCTACCTGCGGCCGAAGACGTTCAAGGAGCGCTTCGACTACGTGGTCGACCTCTTCCCGCTGCTCGGTGAGCGGCGCAAGGCGAAGGCCGGCACGCTGTCCGGTGGTGAGCGGCAGATGGTCGCCATGGGTCGCGCGCTGATGATGGACCCGTCGGTGCTGCTGCTCGACGAGCCCTCGGCCGGCCTCTCTCCCGCCTACCAGGACGAGGTCTTCATCCGCTGCCGCCGGATCAACGCGACGGGCGTCTCGATCATCATGGTCGAGCAGAACGCGCGCCGCTGCCTGCAGATCTGCGACCGCGGCTACGTCCTCGACCAGGGCCGGAACGCGTACACGAACACCGGCGAGTCGCTGATGCACGACCCGAAGGTCATCGAGCTCTACCTGGGCACGCTCGCCAAGGCGAACTGACCGCCCCGCACGGCCTCGGTCCCGGCGCCGGCTCCCCTCGGGGGGCCGGCGCCGAGTCGTTCCGGTGCCTCCTCAGAAGGGAGCCGGTTCGTCGCCGGGGCGGGGTGGACGCCCGAGCGCCCGTTCGCGCAGGGTAAGCCGCTGCGGTGGCGCCTGCTGCGGCGGTGGTCGGTCGTCGGTGCCGTAGCGCGGCGGGTGGGTGGTGATGCGTTCCCCGGAGGGGGTCGTCCACTCCAGGCCGCCGTCGGGGAGCCGGCGCATGCTCCAGCCGGGTGCCTGGTGGCTGAGCCGGTGGTGGTGGCGGCACAGGCAGCAGAGGTTGTCGCAGCTGGTCGCGCCGGCCGGCCAGGGCCGGTTGTGGTCGAGGTCGCAGCGGGCGGCCGGGATGCGGCAGCCCGGGAAGCGGCAGCGCCGGTCGCGGGCCCGCACGAATCGCTGCATCGCGTCGCTGGGCCGGTACCGGTCGACCGGTGAGGGCGGGCCGAGGCCGGCGGTGACGGGTCGGTGGGTGCACGGCGCCCGGCCGGTGCGGCAGGCGGGCCGATCGCAGGTGGCGGCGCGGCGGATCTCGGTCGGGCTGGCCAGGGCCAGCAGTTGCCCGGAGAGATCGTCCACGACCGCGATCTGCGGCGGCTCGGCCAGCGCCGTCCCGGCGACCGACGGCAGGCCCAGCAGCTCCGGCATCCCGTCGGACGGCCGCGGAGCGACCGGCGCAGCGTCCGCTGCCTCCGGTCGCGGCAGGAGGCCGAGGGCGTGGGCGAGCTCGCGGACCAGCAGGGCCGGCACCGGCTGCCCGTCGACCTCGCCGGGCTCGTTGCCACCGGTGAGGGTGCCCACGGTGGCGACCACTGTCAGCTGCGCCTGCACCGGCGGCCGCTCGGCGTCCGGGCGCAGGATCAGGTCGGCCAGGCAGTCGACCATCCGCTGGTCCTTGCTGCGGGCGTCGTCGGGGGTCGCGCAGTCGGCGGCGTAGGCCTCCAGCGCCCGGTAGCAGGCCCGGGCCACCGGCAGCGGCATGCCGGCGGACAGCGTCGCCATGCCGTCCTCGCCCGGCTGCACCCGCACCGCCCGGTCGCGCACCGCCGCGGCCAGCCGACGCGCCGCGGCCGACGCATCGGCGCGCAGCACCGCCCGCTTGGCCGCGACGCGGAGGGCGGCCACCGTCCTCCCGGCCGCCCGCGCCAGCACCCCGGCCTCCACCTCGGCGCGGATGCCGTCGTCCGCGATCGGCGACAGCACCTCGGTGAGCATGCGCGCGTGCGCCGGCGTGATCACCCCGGCCTCCAGAGCGGCCAGCGTGGCCGGCAGCTGCTCCACCAGGGTCACCGACTCGACCAGCAGCGCCGAGGCCGCCTGCGCCGACAGGCCGAGCGCCGCCATCACCTCGTCCACCGCCCACTCGCTGACCGCGGTGAGCTCCGCCGGCCGCGCCGCCCGGGTGGCAGCCGCCGCCGCGCCCACCTCGGTGTCCGGGCGGTCGAGCTCAGCGGCCGGACGCGCCCGGGCGAACGCCGCCACCGCACGCGCCTGCACCGCCGCCTCCCGCGACGCCCGCCGCTGCGCGGCCTTCGCCCCGGCCAGCTGGAGCGCGCCGGCCTCCAGCAGCGCGGCCAGCCGGCCACCCTCCGGCTCCACGGCCACCGGCCGCTGCGGCAGGTCCACGAGCACGGCGCGGCGCGGGATCAGCAAGTCGATGCGCTGCGGCCGGCCCTCGAGCCGGTCGCGCAGCCGCTCCTCCACCGCGGAGGCAGCGCCCGCGGAGGACGACGGCAGCGGATCGAACATGCGTTCGATCCTATCGGACGGACCGCCCCGTGACCAGCGGGGACGAAGCCTGTGGACAGCACAGTGGCCCGGCACCGCGAGGGTGCCGGGCCACTGTGGTGGCTCCTACCGGATCAGCGATCCGGCAGAGGGATCAACGCTGCGGGCCGACGCCGTTCGAGTTGAGACCCTCGAGGATCCGCGAGGACTCCTCGAAACCGATGACCACGATGGCGTCGGGGTTGAAGTCCACCATCTGCTGGACCTCGGAGTCGAAGTTCGCCGCCTGCGGGTCGTAGGTGATGCTGACGATGTCGTCCTCGGAGAGACCCGCGTCAACCAGGTTGTTGAGGGTGTTCTCCGCGAGACCCGTGCCGTACGGGTCGTTGAGGGCCAGGATCCCGACCGTGTTGTTGCCGTCCTCGATGATCAGGTCGGCCAGGGCGCGAGCCTGCAGCGTGTCCGGCGGAGCCGTACGGAAGTACAGCCCGTTGTCGTTGTAGGTCGTGAACTGGTCCGACGTGTTCGCCGGGGAGATCTGCATGACGCCGGCCTGCGTGATGGCGTCGATGACGGTGAGGCTCACGCCCGAGGACGCGGCACCGACGATCGCGTTGACGCCGGCCTGGAGCAGGCGGTCGACGGTCTGCGTGGCGGTGTCGGTCGAGGCGTCACCCGAGTCACCCTCGACGAGCTGGACGGGCTGCCCGAAGACGCCGCCGGCCTCGTTGATGTCCTGGACGGCGAGCTTGGCACCGGCGACCTCCGGCGGGCCGAGGAACGCGAGGTTCCCGGTCAGCGGGAGCAGGGTGCCGATGACCAGCGGAGCGCCGGACGTCGCGGTCGGGACCGGGTCCGGGCCCTCGTCGGTGGCGGCGTTGGCCTCGTCGCCGGCGAGCACGAACTCCGTGGCGTCGTCGTCGAGGGCGTTGTCCTCACCGAACTGGAGGATGCCGAAGCTGGCCTCGGCCGGCTCACCGGCGTCGGCGAAGCTCAGCGGGCCGGAGGCACCGTCGTAGTCGACGTTGCCGCCGCCGGCGAGGATCTCCGCGCAGCTGGCGTAGTCGGTGCACGCCTCGCCACCGAAGGTGAGGCCGTTGACGTAGTCCTTGAACGTGTTGGCCTGGTTGGTGCCGGCCGCCTGGGCCGCCAGCGCCGTCAGGACCACGGCGTCGTAGGTCTCACCCGCGTAGTTGTAGTCCTGCAGCTCGGGGTCGACCTCGAGCAGCCGGTCCGTGAACTCCGACGACAGGTCGGTGAGGGGCGTGGTGCCCTTCATGCCGGCCAGGGCGCCCTCTTCGGAGAAGTCCTCGCCGAGAGCGTTACCCATGTTGCCGTCGGTGCCGTAGATGTTGACCTGCTTCTCACCGCTGTCGGCCGAGCCGGTGTCACCCTCGTCGTCGCCCCCGCCGCCGCAGGCGGTGAGAGCGAGCAGGGCGGCACCAGCGAGGGCGATGCTGCGGGCAGTGGTGCCAGTGCGCATCAAGCAACTCCCAGTGTCATCGTTCTCTGCGTCGCCGGGTGGATTCACAGGAAATCCGCCGCTCGGACGCCGATCGGTGCGGAGAACCTAACTGGCCCGCGGAGCGATGCACCCGGCGTTCAACCGATAGTGATGGGGTTGTGATCTAGGGATTTCCCGGCGATCCGGCCCGCGGACGGTGGGTCACCCACCCCACGGGAGCCGCGGGCACCCTCCGCGATTCAGACCGTCGAGCCCTCGCCCGTCGTGCCCGGGACGGCGTCGGCGACGGCACCCGCGTCGATGATCGACTGCGCCAGGGCCTTCATCGACGTCCGCTGGTTCATCGCGGTGCGCTGGATCCACCGGAAGGCCTCGGCCTCGGTGATGCCCTGCTCGGCCATCAGCTGACCCTTCGCCTTCTCGACGACCTTCCGGGTCTCGAGCCGCTCCTCGAGCGTCCGCACCTCACCGTCCAGCGCGGTCATCTCGGTGAATCGGGCCCGCGCGACCTCGATGGCCGGGACCAGGTCGTTCTTGGAGAAGGGCTTCACGAGGTAGGCCATGGCACCGGCGTCGCGCGCCCGCTCGACCAGCTCCCGCTGGCTGAAGGCGGTGAGCACGATGACGGGGGCGACGCGGGCCGACGCGATCTGCTCGGCGGCCGACAACCCGTCCAGGACCGGCATCTGGATGTCGAGGATGACGAGGTCCGGCCGCAGCTCGGTGGCGCGGTCCACAGCCTGCTGCCCGTCGCCGACCTCGGCGACGACCGAGTAGCCCTCCTCCTCGAGCATCTCCTTGAGGTCGAGGCGGATGAGGGCCTCGTCCTCGGCGATGATGACCCGGATCGTCTCGCTGCTCACGGGCGGAAGCCTAGCGACGTCGGGCCGCCCGCACCTCACCGCTACGCTGCTCGGGCAGCCGGGCACCCCGGCGCGCCCCCGTACCCCAATCGGCAGAGGGAGCGGATTCAAAACCCGCGCAGTGTGCGTTCGAGTCGCACCGGGGGCACTCTGCAATCCTGTCGTCCTGCGGGCGACACCGCGGCCAGGTGCCGTCCCGACCAGCGTCGAGCCGCTTCGTCGCGGCTCCGCGGGACCCTCCGGGCCCCCCTCGCCACGATCCCCCTACCGTGGCGCTGTGACCGAGCCCGTTCCGCACATGACGCCCGAGCAGTTCCGGCAGCACGGCCACGAGGTGGTCGACTGGATCGCCGACTACTGGACGCGGATCGGCGAGTTCCCCGTGCGGTCGCAGGTCTCCCCCGGCGAGGTGCGCGCTTCCCTCCCCGCCCAGCCCCCCGAGCAGGGCGAGCCCTTCTCCGCCGTCCTCGCGGACCTGGAGCGCGTCGTCCTGCCGGGCACCACGCACTGGCAGCACCCGGGCTTCTTCGGCTACTTCCCGGCCAACACGTCCGGGCCCTCCGTCCTGGGCGACCTGGTGTCCGCCGGGCTCGGCGTCCAGGGCATGTCGTGGGTCACCAGCCCCGCCGCCACCGAGCTCGAGCAGCACGTCATGGACTGGTTCGCCGGCCTCCTCGGGCTCCCGGAGTCCTTCCTCTCCACCGGCACGGGCGGTGGCGTCGTCCAGGACTCCAGCTCGGGCGCCAACCTCGTCGCCCTGCTGGCCGCCCTCCACCGGGCGAGCACCGGCGCCACCGTCCGCCACGGCGTCGACCCCGACCGCGCCACCGTCTACGTCTCCGCCGAGACCCACTCCTCGATGGAGAAGGCCGCGCGGATCGCCGGCCTGGGCAGCGACGCCGTGCGCATCGTCGAGGTCGACGACGACCTCGCCATGCGGCCCGCCGCCCTGGCCGCCCGCCTCGAGCGGGACATCGCCCGGGGGTACACCCCCGTCCTCGTCTGCGCCACGGTGGGGACGACGTCGACGACGGCGATCGACCCGCTGGCCGAGCTCGGCCCGATCTGCCAGAAGCACGGCGTCTGGCTGCACGTGGACGCGGCCTACGCGGGCGTCAGCGCCGTCGTCCCGGAGCTGCGCGAACTCCAGGCGGGTGTGGAGTGGGCCGACAGCTACACCACCGACGCGCACAAGTGGCTGCTCACCGGCTTCGACGCGACGCTCTTCTGGGTCGCCGACCGCGGCGCCCTCACCGGCGCCCTCGCGATCCTCCCCGAGTACCTGCGCAACGCCGCCACGGACGCCGGGGCGGTCGTCGACTTCCGCGACTGGCAGATCCCGCTCGGTCGCCGGTTCCGCGCCCTGAAGCTGTGGTTCGTCCTCCGCTGGTACGGGGCCGAAGGGCTGCGCGCGCACATCCGCTCGCACGTCGCCATGGCGCAGGAGCTCGCGGCCCGCGCCGACGCCGACGAGCGGTTCGAGGTCGCCACGTCGCACCCCTTCTCGCTGGTGTGCCTGCGCCCGCGGTGGGACGGCGAGGTCGACGCCGACGTCGCCACCATGACCCTGCTCGAGCGGCTCAACGACGGCGGCGAGGTGTTCCTGACCCACACCAACGTCCGCGGGCAGGCGGTCCTCCGCGTCGCGGTCGGCGCCCCCTCGACCACGCCCGCGCACGTCGAGCGGCTGTGGGCGCTGCTGTGCGAGCACCACGACTTCCTGGCCACCGACTTCGCGGCGGCCGCCGCCGAGCGCGAGGAGGAGCGCCGCCGGGAGCGCGAGCGGGCCGAGCAGGAGCGGGCGGAGCAGGAGCGGGCGGAGCAGGAGCGGGCCGCCGAGGACAGCAGCCCCGGGGACAGCGCCCCGGAGGAGCTCAGCCCTTCAGCGACCTGATCAGGCCCTCCTGGGCGACCGTGGCGACGTGCGTGCCGTCGGCCGACCAGATCTGCCCGAAGCACAGGGCCCGCCCGGAGGAGGCCGCGGGGCTGTCGGTCTCGTAGAGGAACCAGTCGTCGGCCCGCACCGGCCGGTGAAACCACACGGCGTGGTCGAGGCTGGCGCCGACGAAGTCCGGCCAGCCCCCGCCGAGCCGGGCGAACCCGGCCGAGAGCAGGGTGAGGTCGCTGACGAAGGTGAGCGCCGCCGCGTGCGCGGCCCGGTCCTCCCCCAGCTCCCCCGCGACCCGCAGCCAGGTGTAGCTCTTCGTGTCCGGCGGCGACTTGGGCGGCGCGGTGAACGGGTCCTGCAGGAACCGCTGCTCCACGACCTTGCCCATCGCGGCCATCCAGGCGGCGCGGTCCCCGTGGCGGGCGACGATCTCCTCCGTGCTCGGCAGCGTGTCCGGCCCCGGCACCTCCGGCATGGGCAGGCAGTGCTCGGCGACCGGCTCCTCACCCGCGTGGAAGTCCGCGGTCAGGGCGAAGATCGCGACGTCCTCGCCCTTGCGGTACTGCCGGGCCACGACGCGGCGCGTGGTGAACGAGCGCCCGTCGCGGATCCGGTCGACCTCGTAGCGGATCTCCTCGAACGGGTCCCCCGGCCGCAGGAAGTACGAGTGCAGCGAGTGCACGGCGCGGTCCTCCGGCGCGGTGCGCTCGGCGGCCATCAGCGCCTGACCGGCGACCTGGCCGCCGAAGATGCGCTGCCGCTCGGTGCTCGGGGTCTGCCCGACGAAGACGTCGGGCTTGCGCTCCTCGAGCTCCAGGACGGCCAGCAGCGCCGCGGCCTGGCTGCCGCCGGTCACGAGTCGGTTCCCACCTCGTGCACGCGGATCAGGTTGGTGGACCCCACCGTGTTGGGCGGGCTGCCGGCGACGACGACGACGCGGTCGCCGACCTTCAGGCGGCCGATCGACAGCAGGGAGAAGTCCACCTGGGCGACCATGTCGTCGGTGTGCTCGACCATCGGCACCAGGAACGTCTCGACGCCCCAGGACAGCGCCAGCTGGCTGCGCACCCGCGCGTCGACGGTGAAGGCGAGCAGCGGCTGCCGCGGGTGCAGGGCTGCGAGCCGGCGGGCGGTCTCACCGGTCTGCGTGAAGGTGGCGAGCGCCTTCACGTCCAGGCTCTCGCTGATGTCGCGGGCCGCGCGCACGATCGCGCCCGAGCGGGACCGGGAGCGCCGCACGACCTCGGGCACCCACAGGTGGTCGCTCTCGACGGCGTCGATGATGCGCTCCATCGTGCGCACCGCGCCGATCGGGTGCGCGCCCACCGAGGTCTCGCCGGAGAGCATCACCGCGTCGGCCCCGTCGAGGACGGCGTTGGCGACGTCGGAGGCCTCGGCGCGCGTGGGCCGCGAGTTCTGGATCATCGACTCGAGCATCTGGGTGGCGACGATGACCGGCTTGTTGCGCTCGCGCGCGGCCTGGATCGCCCGCTTCTGCACCAGCGGCACCTGCTCGAGGGCCAGCTCCACGCCGAGGTCGCCGCGCGCGACCATGATTCCGTCGAAGGCCTCGACGATCGCCTCGAGGTTCTCGACCGCCTCGGGCTTCTCGAGCTTGGCGATCACCGGGACGTAGATGTCCTCCTGGCGCATGATGTCGCGCACCAGCTCGACGTCGTCCGGCGAGCGGACGAAGGACAGGGCGATGAAGTCGACGCCCAGCCGCAGCGCGAAGCGGAGGTCCTCCTCGTCCTTGTCCGAGAGGGCGGGCACGCTGACGGCGACGCCGGGCAGCGACAGCCCCTTGTTGTTGGAGACCTCGCCGCCCTCGACCACGAGGCAGAAGACGTCGGGGCCCTCGACGCGGACCACGGTCAGCGCGAGCTTGCCGTCGTCGACGAGCAGGCGGTCGCCGACGCGGACGTCGTCGGACAGGTTCTTGTAGGTGGTCGAGACCCGCTCGGCGGTGCCCTGCACGTCCTCGACGGTGATGCAGACCTGGGCGCCGGTGGCCCACTCGACCGGCCCGTCGGCGAAGGTGCCCAGCCGGATCTTCGGGCCCTGCAGGTCGGCCAGGACGGCGACGGCGTGGCCGGTCTTGTCCGAGGCCTGCCGCACGAAGCCGTACGCGGTGGCGTGGTGCTCGTGGGCGCCGTGGCTGAAGTTGAGCCGGGCGACGTCCATCCCCGCCTCGACGAGGGACGTGATCTGCTCCAGCGAACTGGTGGCAGGGCCGAGGGTGCAGACGATCTTCGCGCGGCGGGACATGGGGATAACGCTAGTGGCTAGCCGAAATGATCTCGCTCGCGGCCCGGCCACGGTGTGTCGGTCGTGAACCGGTCGCGGGACCCGGAGGGTCCCCGACCGGGACGCGGGACAGGGCTCCGCGCCGGTCGGGGACGGCTCCTGGCCGCGGTGCGGTCCGGAGGACCGCGATGTCGCAGCGCGGAATCATCGCAGTGCGACCGTCGTCGGGGCCACCGGCACCGGCAGCATCGAGTTGCCGGTGAGCCAGGTGTCGGCGGCCGCGGCCGCGGCCCGGCCCTCGGCGATCGCCCACACGATCAGCGACTGACCACGACCCATGTCACCGGCCACGAAGACGCCCGGCTCGGTGGACATGAACTCCTTGTCGCGGGCCACGTTGCCGCGGCCGTCGACCTCGACGCCGAGGGAGTCGACCAGGCCCTCGCGCTGCGCCCCGGTGAAGCCCATGGCCAGGAACACCAGGTCCGCCGGCAGCTCGCGCTCGGTGCCCTCGATCTTCTGGAACCGCCCCTCGACCCGCTCGACCTCGTGCAGGAGCAGCGCCCGAACATTGCCCTCGTCGTCGCCGAGGAACCGCTCGGTGTTGACCGAGTAGAGACGCTCGCCGCCCTCCTCGTGCGCGCTGGAGACGCGCATGATCATCGGGTAGGTCGGCCAGGGGTTGGCGCCCGCGTCCCGGCGGTCCGGCGGCGCAGGCATGATCTCCAGCTGCGTCACCGAGGCCGCGCCCTGGCGGTGCGCCGTCCCGAGGCAGTCGGCGCCGGTGTCACCGCCACCGATGATCACGACGTGCTTGCCGTGCGCGTTGATCGGCGGGTCGTCGAGCTCGCCCAGCGCCTGCAGGTTGCCGTACGGCAGGTACTCCATGGCCAGGTGGATGCCGCGCAGCTCGCGCCCCGGCGCGGGCAGGTCGCGGCCGATGGTCGCGCCACCGGCGAGGACGACGGCGTCGTACTCCGACCGCAGCTGCTCGGTCGACAGATCGCCCTCCCCCGAGCCGCCGACCTCCACGCCCGTGACGAACCGGGTGCCCTCGGCGCGCATCTGGTCCAGCCGCCGGTCGAGGAGCGCCTTCTCCATCTTGAACTCGGGGATGCCGTAGCGGAGCAGCCCGCCGACCCGGTCGGCCCGCTCGTACACGGTGACCTCGTGGCCGGCGCGGGTCAGCTGCTGGGCGGCGGCCAGCCCGGCCGGGCCCGACCCGATGACGGCGACCTTCTTGCCGGTGCGCTCGGCGGGGGTCTGCGGCTGGACCCAACCCTCGTCGTAGGCGCGGTCGATGATCTCCCACTCGATCTGCTTGATCGTCACCGGCGACTCCTGCAGGTTCAGCACGCAGGAGCCCTCGCACGGCGCGGGGCAGAGCTTCCCGGTGAACTCCGGGAAGTTGTTGGTCGAGTGCAGCCGCTCGATCGCCTCGTGCCAGTCGTCGCGGCGGGCGAGGTCGTTCCACTCCGGGATCAGGTTCGCCACCGGGCACGCGTGGTGGCAGAACGGGATGCCGCAGTCCATGCAGCGGGCCGCCTGCTTGCGCACCGCGGCGACGGGGAAGACGGCGTCCTCCCCGTTCTGGCGGGACAGGTAGACGTCCTTCCAGTCCATGATCCGGATGTCGACCGGGCGGCGCGGCGGGAGCTCCCGCTCGTACTTCAGGAATCCGGTGCTGTCAGCCACGAGCTGCCTCCATCACGGCGAGATCGACGTCGGTGCCATTGGCTTCCGCCATCCGCTGGGCGTCCAGCGCCCGCTTGTAGTCGCGCGGCATGATCACGCTGAACTGCTCCGACCAGCGGCCCCAGTCGGCCAGCAGCGCCTGCGCCACCGTCGACTCGGTGTCGGCCGCGTACCGGATCAGGACGTCGCGCAGCCACTGCGCGGACTCCCCGTCCAGCGGCTCGACGTCGACCATCTCGCTGTTCACCCGGTGCCGGGCGAGGTCGAGCACGTAGCCGATGCCGCCCGACATGCCGGCGGCGATGTTGCGCCCGGTCGCGCCGAGGATCACCGCGCGGCCGCCGGTCATGTACTCGAGCGCGTGGTCGCCCACGCCCTCCACGACCGCCAGCGCCCCGGAGTTGCGGACGCAGAACCGCTCGCCGACCCGGCCGCGCAGGAAGATCTCCCCGCCCGTGGCGCCGTAGCCGATGACGTTGCCGGCGATGACGTTGTCCTCGGCGGCGAAAGGCGCCTCCCGCGACGGCCGGACGACGATCCGCCCGCCCGACAGGCCCTTGCCGACGTAGTCGTTGGCGTCGCCGTAGAGCCGCATGGTGATGCCGCGCGGCAGGAAGGCGCCGAACGACTGGCCGGCCGAGCCGCCGAAGGTCAGGTCGATCGTCCCGTCGGGCAGGCCCTCGCCGCCGAAGCGGCGGGTGACCATCGAGCCGAGCATCGTCCCGACGGTGCGGTTGACGTTGCGCACCGGCAGCTCGAGGGTGACCGGCCGCGCGTCGAGCAGCGCGCCCTCGCACAGCTGGATCAGCGTCTGGTCCAGGGCCACGTCGAGGCCGTGGTCCTGGTTCTTCACCTGCCGCAGCGGCGCGCCCTCGGGCAGCTCGGGCACGACGAGCATCGGCGAGAGGTCGAGTCCCTGCGCCTTCCAGTGCCCGACCGCCTTGCGGGTGTCGAGCAGCTCGGCGTGGCCGACCGCCTCGTCGATCGAGCGGAAGCCCAGCTCGGCGAGGTAGGACCGCACCTGCTCGGCCAGGAACTCGAAGAAGGTGACGACGAACTCCGGCCGCCCGGTGAACCGCTTGCGCAGCTCCGGGTTCTGGGTGGCGACGCCGACCGGGCAGGTGTCGAGGTGGCAGACCCGCATCATCACGCAGCCGGAGACCACCAGCGGCGCCGTCGCGAAGCCGAACTCCTCGGCGCCGAGCAGGGCGGCGACGATGACGTCGCGGCCGGTCTTCATCTGCCCGTCGACCTGCACGACGATCCGGTCGCGCAGCCCGTTGGCCAGCAGCGTCTGCTGCGTCTCGGCCAGGCCGAGCTCCCACGGCGAGCCGGCGTGCTTGAGCGAGGTGAGCGGCGCGGCACCGGTGCCGCCGTCGTGCCCGGAGATCAGGACGACGTCGGCGTGCGCCTTGCTCACGCCCGCGGCGACCGTGCCGACCCCGACCTCGGACACCAGCTTGACGTGCACGCGCGCGTCGTTGTTGGCGTTCTTGAGGTCGTGGATGAGCTGCTTGAGGTCCTCGATCGAGTAGATGTCGTGGTGCGGCGGCGGGCTGATCAGCCCGACGCCCGGCGTCGAGTGCCGCGTGCGCGCCACCCACGGGTAGACCTTGCTGCCGGGCAGCTGGCCGCCCTCACCGGGCTTCGCACCCTGCGCCATCTTGATCTGGATGTCGTCGGCGTTGACCAGGTACTCGCTGGTGACGCCGAAGCGCCCCGACGCGACCTGCTTGATCGCCGACCGGCGCAGGTCGCCGTTCGCGTCCGGCGTGAAGCGGTCGGGGTCCTCGCCGCCCTCACCGGTGTTGGACCGGCCGCCGAGCCGGTTCATCGCGATGGCGAGGGTCTGGTGCGCCTCCGCCGAGATCGACCCGTAGCTCATCGCGCCGGTGTTGAACCGCTTGACGATCTCGCTGGCCGGCTCGACCTCCTCGAGCGGGACGGGCTCGCGCACGCCGGTCTTCAGCGTGAAGAGCCCGCGCAGCGTCGCGGCCTCCTCGGAGAGCTGGTCGACCGTCTGCGTGTACTTCTCGAAGACGTCGTACTGCCGCGAGCGGGTGGCGTGCTGGAGCAGGAACACCGTCTCCGGGTTGAACAGGTGCACCTCGCCCTCGCGGCGCCACTGGTACTCGCCACCGGTCTCGAGCCGGCGGTGCGCCCGCTCGGTCGGGTTCTCGGGGTAGGCCCGGCGGTGGCGCATGGCCACCTCCTCGGCGAGGACGTCGATGCCGACGCCGCCGAGCGGGCACGAGGTGCCGGTGAAGTACTCGTCGACGAGGTCCTGCGAGAGCCCGACGGCCTCGAAGATCTGCGCCATCGTGTACGAGCCGGCGGTCGAGATGCCCATCTTGCTCATGACCTTGAGGACGCCCTTGCCGAGCGCCTTGACCATGTTGCGGACGGCCTGCGCCGGCTCCACGCCGGTGAGCGCGCCGTCGCGGATGAGGTCCTCGATCGACTCGAACGCCAGGTACGGGTTGACCGCGGCGGCGCCGTAGCCGAGCAGCAGCGCGACGTGGTGCACCTCGCGGCAGTCGCCGGACTCGACGACGAGGCCGACCTCCATGCGGGTCTTCTCGCGCACCAGGTGGTGGTGCACGGCGGCCGTCATCAGCAGCGACGGGATCGGGGCGCGCTTCTCGTCGCAGTCGCGGTCGGAGAGCACGATGATCCGGGCGCCGGCGGCGATCGCCTTGGACACCTTGGTCCGCAGCTGCTCGACGGCCTCGGCGAGCGCGGGACCGCCGCCGTTGACGTCGAAGTGGCCGGTGATCCGGACGGCGGCGTAACCGGGCAGGTCGCCGTCGTCGTCGATGTGCAGGATCTTGGCCAGCTCGTCGTTGTCGATGACGGGGAACGGCAGGAAGACCTGGCGGCAGGACGCGGGCGTGGCCTGCAGGAGGTTCTGCTCCGGGCCGAAGGTGCGCCCGAGGCTGGTGACCAGCTCCTCGCGGATGGCGTCCAGCGGCGGGTTCGTCACCTGGGCGAACAGCTGCCCGAAGTAGTCGTAGAGCAGCCGGGAGCGGTCCGACAGGGCCGCGACCGGGGTGTCGGTGCCCATCGAGCCGATCGGCTCGGCCCCCGAGGACGCCATCGGCGTCACGAGGACGCGCAGCTCCTCCTCCGTGTAGCCGAAGAGCATCTGCCGGCGGACGACGGACTCGTGGCTGGGCCGAGACCGCCGGCGCTCCGGCAGCTGCGGGAGGTGCACCAGGCCGGCGTGCAGCCAGTCCTCGTACGGGTGCTCCGCGGCCAGGGCGCCCTTGACCTCCTCGTCGGAGACGATCTTCCCCGAGGCGGTGTCGACCAGGAACATGCGGCCGGGCTGCAGGCGCCCCTTGGCCACGATGTCGGCCGGCGGGATGTCGAGGACGCCGACCTCGCTGGCGAGGACCACCAGGTCGTCCTTGGTGTGCCACCAGCGGCCCGGACGCAGGCCGTTGCGGTCGAGGACGGCACCGATGAGCGTGCCGTCGGTGAAGCAGACCGCGGCGGGCCCGTCCCACGGCTCCATGATCGAGGAGTGGAACCGGTAGAAGGCCCGGCGGGCCGGGTCCATCTCGTCGTGGTTCTCCCACGCCTCCGGGATCATCATCAGGACGGCGTGCGGCAGCGACCGGCCCGACAGGTGCAGCAGCTCGAGCACCTCGTCGAAGGTCGCCGAGTCGCTGAAGTCGCTGGCGGTGACCGGGAAGATCCGCTCCAGGCCCAGCTCGGAGGCCGGACCGGCCGGGCCGTCGAACAGCTGGGTGTCCAGCTTCGCCTCGCGGGCCCGCATGCGGTTGCGGTTGCCCTTGATCGTGTTGATCTCGCCGTTGTGCGCGATGAAGCGGAACGGGTGGGCCAGCGGCCAGCTCGGGAAGGTGTTGGTGGAGAACCGGCTGTGCACCAGGGCGATCGCCGACTCGTAGCGCTCGTCGCGCAGGTCGGGGAAGAACAGCGGCAGCTGGTCGGTGGTCAGCATGCCCTTGTAGGTGATCGTCCGGGACGACAGCGACGCGATGTAGAGCGAGCTGCCCGCCTCGACGGCGGCGCGCTCGGCCCGCTTGCGCAGCACGAAGGAGCGCCGCTCCAGCCGGGTGACGCCGTTGCACTCGACGTTGCCGCCGAAGGCCGTCTCGTCGGCGCGCGCGCCCATCGTCTCGGCGACGAACAGCTGGGCGAAGTGCGGCATGACCGCGCGGGCGGTCGGGCCGAGGTCGGCGCCGTCGGGGTCGATCGGCACGTCGCGCCAGCCCAGGACGGTCAGCCCCTCCTCCTCGGCGAGCCGGGCGACGTCCTCGTAGCGGGCGGCCCGCTCGGCGTCGTCGGTCGGGAGGAAGGCGATGCCGACGGAGTACTCGCCCTGCGGCGGCAGGTCGAAGTCCACGCTGGCGCGCAGCAGCCCGTCGGGCACCTGGGTGAGGATGCCAGCGCCGTCACCGGAGTTCGGCTCGGAGCCGGCGGCACCGCGGTGGTCGAGGTTGTGCAGCGCCGTGAGGCCCTGGGCGACGATGGCCCGCGAACGGCGGCCGCGGGCGTCCGCCACGAAGGCGACGCCGCAGGCATCCTTGTCGTTCGCCGGGTCGTAGAGGCCGGTCTTCGCCGGGACGGCGGAGAACGGGACTGCTGACGTCGCAGCGGCGGGGGCGGTGAGGTCGGGCATGTCACTCCCGTCGTCGGCGGCCGTCCACGCCTCGGGAGGTCGCGGACGGGGGCACGGAGGCCTGGCCGGTGGTCAAGGGGGCCGGTGGTCGAAAGGGGCGGCACTGCGGAGGCCGGCTGCCGGGGGGACGTCGGCCCCGGGTGCGGCTGGCTGGAGCCCGTCGGGTGTGGTGCCGACGAGCTGTCGTCCGCGGGGCGACGCTGGCCCGGTCCGACTGTGCGGCCCGGCCAGGATCACTGGCGGGCCTGACGCGAAGGGTACACAGCCGTAACACAGGCCTCGGCCGGATAAACCTCACATCCGGCGCGTCGGCAGGATCGGCGCGGTCCCTGGCGGGAACGGCGGTCAGCCGGGCTCCGCGGGACGGTGATCGTCCTCACGGAGAGCTCCGTCCCGGCCTCGGGTGATGACCTCCCGCGGGCGGCCGCGCTGCCAGAAGAAGTAGGCCAGCGCGAGCAGGCCGACCACGACGGACGTGAAGACGTTGAGCCGGACGCCGAAGAACGTCTCCGCCGGGTCGGTGCGGAGCAGCTCGATCCACAGCCGGCCGGCGCAGTAGGACGCCACGTACAGGGCGAACGCCCGGCCGTGGCCGAGCCGGAACCGCCGGTCGGCCCAGACCACGAAGGCCGCCGCCGCCAGGTTCCAGAGCAGCTCGTAGAGGAAGGTCGGGTGGAAGGTGCCCAGCAGCACCGGCTGGCCGCCGGCGTCGAGCACGGCCCGGCCGCCGTCCCACTCGTAGATCTCCAGCGCCCAAGGGAGATCGGTCGCCCCGCCGTAGAGCTCGTTGTTGAACCAGTTGCCGAGCCGGCCGATGGCCTGGGCGACCAGCAGGCCCGGGGCCAGCGCGTCGGCGAAGGCCGGGAGCGGGATGCCCCGGCGGCGGCAGGCGATCCAGGCACCCACGCCGCCGAGCGCGATGGCGCCCCAGATGCCGAGGCCGCCCTCCCAGATGGCGAACGCCCGCAGGGGGTCGCCGCCCTCGCCGAAGTACGCCCGGGGACTGGTGATGACGTGGTAGATCCGGCCGCCGACGATGCCGAAGGGCACCGCCCAGACGGCGATGTCGAGGACGTCGCCCGGCGCTCCGCCCCGGGCCACCCAGCGCTTCTCGGTGATCAGCACAGCCGCGACGATGCCGGCGACGATGCACAGCGCGTACGCCCGCAGCGGCAGCGGCCCCAGCTCCCAGACGCCCTGCGTGGGGCTCGGGATCGCGGCGAGGGCGTCGGTCACGACCGGATGCCCTTCGCGAGGTCCTCCGACAGCGCACGGACGCCGTCGGCGCCACGGCCCTCGAGCAGCTCGCGCACGTAGGCCGACCCGACGATGACGCCGTCGGCGAAGCTCGCCACCTCGGCGGCCTGCTGCCCGTTCGAGACGCCGAGGCCGACGCAGACGGCGAGGTCGGGTGCCGCCTCCCGGGTGCGGGCGACCAGCGTCTCGGCCGCGTCGCCCACGGTCTCCCGCGTGCCGGTGACGCCCATCGTCGAGGCGGCGTAGACGAATCCCCGGCACGCGGCGGTGGTGGAGCGCAGGCGGGCGTCGGTCGAGGACGGCGCGACGAGGAACACCCGGTCCAGCCCGTGCTCGTCGGAGGCGGCCAGCCACTCGGCGGCCTCGTCGGGGATGAGGTCGGGGGTGATCGCGCCCGCTCCCCCGGCCGCGGCCAGGTCGGCGGCGAAGCGCGCGACGCCGTAGCGCTCGATCGGGTTCCAGTAGCTCATCACCACGGGGACGGCGCCCGCGTCGGCGACCGCCGACACCGCGCGCAGCACGTCGCGCATGCCCACGCCGGCCCGGACGGCGGCGTCGACCGCCTCCTGGATGACCGGCCCGTCCATGCCCGGGTCGCTGTAGGGCACCCCGATCTCGACGACGTCGGCCCCACCCTCGACCGCCGCGACCATCGCGGCGATCGAGCCGTCGACGTCCGGGTAGCCCACCGGCAGGTAGGCGACCAGCGCGGCCCGGTCGTGCGCCCTCGCCGCGGCGATGCGGTCCGCCAGTTGACTCCCTCGACTCCGGACTCGCTCCGCTCCTCGCTCGCTGGCGCTCGCTGCGATGCTCACTCCCCCGTCGTTCTCGGAAGCGCTCACGCCGTCTCCCCCGCTCGTGGTCCGGCCTGCGTCTCGCGGGAGGTCGGGACGACTCCGCTCTCGTCGACGCCGACCTGGTCCGGTGGGATCGCCTCGTCGTTGCTGACCGCGCCCTCGGTCGGCTGCTGGTCCTCGTCCAGCCCGGCACCCGGTTCGGAGTGGTCGCGGTCGCCCAGGCCGAACCAGCGCGACGCCGTCTCGACGTCCTTGTCGCCGCGGCCGGACAGGTTGACCAGCAGCAGCGCGTCCTCGCCCAGCTCCGGGCCCAGGCGCATGGCACCGGCCAGCGCGTGCGCGGACTCGATCGCCGGGATGATGCCCTCGGTCCGGCAGAGCAGGGCGAACGCCTCCATCGCCTCCGCATCCGTGACCGGCCGGTACTCCGCCCGCCCGATGTCGTGCAGGTAGGAGTGCTCGGGCCCGACGCCCGGGTAGTCGAGCCCGGCGCTGATCGAGTGCGACTCGATCGTCTGGCCGTTCTCGTCCTGCAGCAGGTAGGAGCGGGCCCCGTGCAGCACCCCGGGCGAACCGCCGGTGATGGTCGCCGCGTGCCGGCCGGTCTCCACGCCGTCGCCGGCCGCCTCCAGCCCGACGAGGCGGACGCCGTCGTCGGGGACGAAGGCGGTGAAGATGCCGATCGCGTTGGAGCCGCCGCCGACGCAGGCGAGGACGGCGTCGGGCAGCCTGCCCTCACGCTCGAGCAGCTGCGCGCGGGCCTCGTCGCCGATCACCCGCTGGAAGTCGCGGACCATCGCGGGGAACGGGTGGGGGCCGGCGACGGTCCCGAACACGTAGTTCGTCGTCTCCACGTTGGTGACCCAGTCGCGGAACGCCTCGTTGATCGCGTCCTTGAGCGTGCGGGAGCCGGTGGTCACCGGGATGACCTCCGCCCCCAGCAGCCGCATGCGCGCGACGTTCAGCGCCTGCCGGCGGGTGTCCTCCTCGCCCATGTAGACGGTGCAGGACAGGCCCATGAGCGCGGCCGCCGTCGCCGTCGCGACGCCGTGCTGGCCGGCGCCGGTCTCGGCGATCACCCGGGTCTTGCCGATCCGCTTGGTCAGCAGCGCCTGGCCCAGCACGTTGTTGATCTTGTGCGAGCCGGTGTGGTTGAGGTCCTCGCGCTTGAGGAGGACGCGGGCGCCGCCGCAGTGCTCGGCGAACTTCGGCACCTCGGTGACCGGGCTCGGCCGCCCGGTGTAGTCGCGCTGCAGCCGGGCGAACTCGTCGAGGAACGCGGGATCGACCCGCATGGCCTCGTAGGCCTCGGTGAGCTCGTCGAGCGCGGCGATCAGCGCCTCGGGCACGAAGCGGCCGCCGAAGACGCCGAAGTGCCCGGTCGCGTCGGGCCAGCCCGGGCGCGCCGGGAGCGAGAGTTCTTCTCCGGTCTGCGTCGGTGGGCTGGTCGTCGTCATGCGACCAGACTAGGGATCAGCGGCTGGTTCTCGGCGTAGCGGGGTGCGCGCCCGCCGTCACCAGGTCGGCGACGGCCTGGCGCGCGTCGCCCGCGGTGACCAGCCCCTCGCCGACGAGGACGGCGTCGGCACCGGCCGCGGCGTACGAGATCAGGTCGTGCGGCCCGCGGACGCCGGACTCGGCCACCTTCACGACGCCCGAGGGCAGGCCCGGGGCGATCTTCTCGAAGGTGGAGCGGTCGACCTGCAGCGTCGTGAGGTCGCGGGCGTTGACGCCGATCACCGAGGCGCCGGCGTCCAGCGCGCGGTCGGCCTCGGCCTCGGTGTGCACCTCGACCAGCGCCGTCATGCCGAGCGACTCGACCCGCTCCAGCAGGCCCACCAGCGCGTTCTGCTCCAGCGCGGCGACGATCAGGAGGACGACGTCGGCCCCGTGGGCGCGGGCCTCGTGCACCTGGTAGCTGCTGACCACGAAGTCCTTGCACAGGATCGGCACGTCGACCACGGCCCGGACGGCGTCGAGGTCGGCCTGCGAGCCGCCGAAGCGCCGCCGCTCGGTCAGGACGCTGATCACCCGGGCGCCGCCGGCCGCGTACTGGCCGGCGAGCTGGGCGGGATCGGGGATGTCGGCGAGCTCGCCCTTGGAGGGGCTGCGGCGCTTGACCTCGGCGATCACGCCCACGCCCGGGGCGCGCAGCGCGGCGAGGGCGTCGAGGGCGGGGCGGGCGTCGCGCGCGGCGGCCTTGACCTCCTCGAGCGGGGTCACCGCCTCGCGCTGGGCGAGGTCCTCGCGGACGCCGGCGACGATCTCATCGAGGACGTTCACGGTCGCGCGCCTGTCGATACCGCTGCGCGGCTGCTCACGCGGTCCTCCGGATGTCGCACGAAACACGTCCCCTCGCCGGGCGGATGGGCGAGATCCACTGTAGAGGCGGCGACCGGGCGCCCCGGCCGGGGGGCGGGTGGATCGGGCCGTCCCGGTTCCGCTATGCGGTGGGGTCCTCGCCCCGGTCGAGCGCCTTCCAGGCGGTCTGGGAGCGGTCCTCGTCGGTCTGCTCGCGGGGCGGCGGCGCGCCCTCCGGCGTCCGCTCGTACCGCCGGCCCATGCCCGGCCACGACCGGCCGCGCAGCACGACCACGACCCCCGCGGCCGCGCCCAGGAGCCCGGCCAGCACGGCCAGGACGGGCCAGGACGCGATGATCTCGACGGCGGCGCCGTCGACGTCGAGCCCCCCGGCGAGGGCGCGGATCCCCGACCAGGCCAGCACACCCCCGGCGACCGCCATGAGCAGGCCGACGACGACACGGCCGGCGGACCGCACGGCGAGCAGCGCGACCGCCGCCGCGAGCAGCACCAGCCCCGTCGCCGGCACCAGCGGGGCGGCGTCGGCCCCGGACAACGTCTCGACGACCGGCGGCAGGGGTGGCTGCCGCTCGACGGTCGTCCCGGCCCACACCTGACCGCCGGCGACCAGGGCCAGCGCCCCGGCCAGCACGGAGCCGGCGACGGCGGCGCCGAGCTCCCGCCGGGCGCTGCTCACCGGAGCTCCCGCAGCCCTTCGGCCGTCGCGATCGCCGAGAGCACCGCCCGGGCCTTGTGGCGGGTCTCCGCCTCCTCGGTCGCGGGGTCGCTGTCGGCGACGATCCCGGCGCCGGCCTGGACGTACGCCCGGCCCTGGTGGAGGACGGCGGTGCGGATGGCGATCGCCATGTCCATGTCCCCGCTGGAGTCGACGTAGCCGACGGTGCCCGCGTAGAGCGCCCGCCGGGTCGGCTCCAGCGACTCGATGATCTCCATCGCCCGCGGCTTCGGGGCGCCGGAGACGGTCCCCGCCGGGAAGGTGGCGTCGAAGACGTCGAGCGCGTCGTGCTCGGGCGCCACCGTCCCGGTCACTGTGGAGACCAGGTGCATGACGTGGCTGTAGTGCTCGACCCGCATGAAGTCGGGCACCTCGACGCTCCCGGGGACGCAGACGCGGCCCAGGTCGTTGCGCGCGAGGTCGACGAGCATGACGTGCTCGGCGCGCTCCTTGGGGTCGGCGAGCAGGCCCTGAGCCAGCCGGACGTCCTCCTCCGGGGTCGCGCCGCGGGGGCGGGTGCCCGCCGGCGGGTGCACCACCGCGGAGGTCCCCGTGACGGTCACCAGCGCCTCGGGCGAGGAGCCGACGACGTCGAACGGCGACTCGCGCCCGGCGAACCGGAGCAGGTACATGTACGGCGACGGGTTCGTCGCGCGCAGCACCCGGTACAGGTCGAGCGCCTCGACGTCCGTGGCCAGCTCGAAGCGCTGCGCCAGGACGACCTGGAAGGCGTCGCCGGCCCGGATGTGCTCGCGGATCCGCTCGACGCCGTCCTCGTACAGACCGGGCGCGAGGTTGCTGGTGACCGGCGGCGGGGCCGCCCGCTCGAACACCGCGACACCGGGCGGCACCGCCTTCGTCAGGTCGGCGGCCATCGCGTCCAGCCGAGCGACGGCGTCCTCGTACCCCGCTCCGCCCTCGAGGGCGTTGGCGATCAGCAGCACCGAGCCGTCGGTGTGGTCGAGCACGGCCAGATCGGTGACCAGCATCATCGCCAGCTCGGGCATGCCGAGGTCGTCGGCGCTCGTCGAGGGCAGCCGCTCCAGCCGGCGGACGACGTCGTAGCCCAGGTAGCCGACCAGGCCGCCGGTGAGCGGCGGCAGCTCCTCGTCGCGGGGCGAGCGGAACCGGCGGGCCAGCGTGCGGACGGCGGCGAGCGGGTCGGCGGGAAGGTCGTCGGTGAGGCCGGGCACGTGCTCCCCCAGCCACTGCGTGACGCCGTCCCGCTCGGTCAGGACGCCGGCGCTCCGGACCCCGACGAAGCTGTAGCGCGCCCAGCGCTTGCCCTGCTCGGCGGACTCCAGCAGCACCGTGCCCGGCCGGTTGCCGGCGAGCTTGCGGTAGATGCCGACGGCGGTCTCGCTGTCGGCGAGCAGCCGCCGGGTGACCGGCACGACCGGCTGGTCGAGCGCGGCGAACTCCTCGGCGGACGGGGTGGTGACGCCGAACCTCACGCCGCGCTCCCCTCGACCGCCGGGAGCGGGCGGTGGAAGCAGCTGCGCTCGCCGGTGTGGCAGGCGGCGCCCTCCTGGTCGACCAGCACGAGCAGCGCGTCGCCGTCGCAGTCGAGGCGGACCTCGCGAACCCACTGCCGGTTGCCCGACGTCTCGCCCTTGACCCAGTACTCGCCGCGGCTGCGCGACCAGTAGGTGGCCCGGCCGGTGGTGAGGGTGCGGCGGAGTGCCTCGTCGTCCATCCAGGCGACCATGAGCACCTCGCCGGTGTCGTGCTGCTGGACGACGGCGGCCACGAGGCCGGCCGGGTCGTGCTTCAGCAGCGCGGCGACCTCCGGAGCGAGCGCGGGTTCGGGCATGCCTCCAGTCTGCCGTGCCCGGGGGTCAGGGCTGCGGGGTGCCGTCGAACCAGCGGCGTCCCGGGCCGATCAGGAGCATGCCGAGCCCCACCAGCGGCGCGGCGGCGAAGAAGAGGGAGAACGCGACGATCGTGCCGTCGGTGTCGTAGCCGCCGATCTCCGACTGCAGCCGCACCATCCAGTACGCGGCCAGCACCACCTGGACGGCGAGGGCGACCACCAGCAGCGTGGCGGCGGCGCGGCGGCGGCTGTTGAGCACCCAGACCCCGGCGCCGATGAGCAGCACGACCGACACCAGCTGCACGATGGCCAGCACGGTGCCCTCGGTGGCCAGCGCGTCGACGGTCGCCGGGTCGTAGACGCCGTCGGCCGCGGTGGTGGCGACGTCGGCCACGGAGGCGAAGAACCAGACGTAGACCGAGGCGATGAGGACCACGACCGACTGCGCGAAGGCCAGCACGGCCGCGGTGATGACCTGGCCGGGCCGCTGCGGCCGCCGGGGCGGCACCGGGTAGCCGTACGGAACACCCCAGGGCGCGGCGGCGTACGGCGGCGGGTAGCCGTAGGCCGGTGGCGGCGCGCCGTAGGGCGGGGCCGTCGGCGGCGGGCCCGCGTAGGGCGCACCAGGCTCCGTGGGGGTGCTGGGGTCGGCCCAGGGGCTGCCCCCGGGCTGACCCCAGCCGCCGGTCGTCACAGCACCCCCCGTTCGCTCACGCTCACAGCGCCGCCGCGGCCGCGCGGCCGGCGACCCGGCCCGAGAAGATGCAGCCGCCGAGGAAGGTGCCCTCGAGCGACCGGTAGCCGTGCATGCCGCCACCGCCGAAGCCGGCGACCTCGCCGGCCGCGTACAGGCCGGGGAACACGTCGCCGCCCGGCCGCAGGACGCGGGCGGACAGGTCGGTCTCGAGCCCCCCGAGGGTCTTGCGGGTGATGATGTTCAGCCGCACGGCGACCAGCGGGCCCGCCTCCGGGTCGAGGATCCGGTGCGGCTGGGCCACCCGGATGAGCTTGTCGCCCAGGTAGTTGCGGGCCGCGCGCATGGCGTTGACCTGCATGTCCTTGCCGAACTCGTGGGCCATCTCCCGGTCGCGGGCGACGATCTCCCGCTCGATCTGCGCCAGGTCGATCTCCGGCGTCCCGCCGGTGATCCGGTTCATCCCGGCCACCAGCTCGGGCAGCGTGTCGGCGACGACGAAGTCCTCGCCCTGGTCGAGGAACGCCTGCACCGGTGCGGCCATCCCCGCCTTGACGCGGGTCGCGAGGAGCCGGATGTCCTTGCCGGTCAGGTCGGGGTTCTGCTCCGAGCCGGAGAGCCCGAACTCCTTCTCGACGATCTTGTGCGTCGCGATGAACCACGTGTGCTCGTAGCCCGTCGTCCCGATGTGGGCGAGGGTGCCGAGCGTGTCGAAGCCCGGGAACAGCGGGACGGGCAGCCGCGAACCGGCCGCGTCGAACCACAGGGACGACGGGCCCGGCAGGATGCGGATGCCGTGGTTCTCCCAGACCGGCGAGTGGTTGGCGATGCCCTCGGTGTAGTGCCACATGCGGTCGCCGTTCACCACGCTGGCGCCGGCGTCCTGGGTGGCCTGCAGCATGCGGCCGTCGACGTGCGCCGGGACGCCCGCGAGCATGCGCTTCGGCGCCGGGCCCAGGCGGGCCGGCCAGTTCTTGCGCACCAGCTCGTGGTTGCCCCCGATGCCACCCGAGGTGACGACGACGGCCTGCGCGGTGATCTCGAAGTCGCCGACCTGGGTGCGGGAGCTGGCCTCGCCGCGGGCCACCGCGCTGGGCTCCAGGACCCCGCCGCGGACGCCGGTGACCGCGCCACCGGTGACGACCACCTCATCCACCCGGTGGCGGAACCGCAGCTCCACCCGGCCGGCCTCGGCGGCGGCGCGCACGCGCCGGGCGAACGCCTCGACGATCGCGGGACCGGTGCCCCACACGATGTGGAACCGCGGCACGGAGTTCCCGTGCCCGGTGGCGGTGTAGCCGCCGCGCTCGGCCCAGCCCACGACCGGGAAGAAGCCGATGCCCTGCTCCTTGAGCCAGGAGCGCTTCTCCCCCGCGGCGAACTGCAGGTAGGCCTCGGCCCACTGCCGTGGCCAGTGGTCGGAGTCGCGGTCGAAGGCGGCCGTGCCGAACCAGTCCTGGCGCGCGAGTTCCAGCGAGTCGTGCACCCGGAGCCGGCGCTGCTCGGGCGAGTCGACCAGGAAGAGGCCGCCGAAGCTCCAGAACGCCTGCCCGCCGAGGGAGGCCTCCGGTTCCTGGTCGAGGAGGATCACGCGCTTGCCGGCGTCGGCCAGTTCGGCGGTGGCGACGAGGCCGGCGAGCCCCGCACCCACGACGACCACGTCTGCTTCCGCCCGGCCCGTCTCGTTGCTGGTCACGGCGAGGACGCTAGCGGGCCGGGGCGCCGCTGCGCTCTCCCTCCTGCGGGCGACGCCCCCGTGTCCACTCGCGGACCGGACGGCGCGAGGCCAGGACGAGGGAGGTGACGGGCCCGACGAGCAGCAGCAGCGTCGACCACACGGCGAGGTCGCCGCCCAGGACGGCGAAGAACAGGGCGACCAGCAGCAGGCCGACGGCGGACAGCACCGCCGCGAGGGCCAGGACGATCCACCCCCGGGCCCGGCCGGCGAACACGAGGAGCGCACCCGCCAGGGCGAGGCCCGCGAGGGCCAGCGGGACGGCGACGAACCAGTCCCAGCCGATGCCCGGCGTCCGGAGCAGCCAGGCGAACCACGCCGCTTCGCCCGCCAGCAGCAGGCCGAAGAACGCTGCGAACGGGACGGCGAGCGGGCGCTCGGGCGGCGCGGCCGCCGTCGAGCGCGGTGCCGGCCGGGGTGAGCGCCGCACCGGGGCGCGGCTGCGCGAGGCGGAGGACGGCATGGCGGGAGACTAGGACGCCCACCTGGGGGCCGGCTGGTAGCCGGCGGTCCACCGGGTCGCCGACGGCGACAGCACGGCCAGCGACGCCGCCAGTGGTCCGAGCAGCGGGAGCAGCACCGGGCTCCACCCCTCGGTCCCGATCACGACGACGTCGACGAGCACGGTCATCGGAGGCAGGAGACGACGAAGAGGAGACGGTCCCGGTTGGTCAGCAACCGGACGACCGCCGTGACCAGGAGGACGAAGAAGCCGACGCCGATGAGGCAGCCCTCCAGCAGGACCACGCGCTCGAGCAGCTCACCCGGGTCGCCGGCGAGCCGCCGGGGCCGCAGGACCACCTCCAGCAGGATGCCCACGAGGAGGGGGACACCGAGCAGCGAGAAGAAGGCGGCAGGGACGGCGCCGACCACGGCGCAGGCGGCCGCCAGCACGACCGCGGCCGGGGGCCTCCCCGCCCGCCCGCCGGCTCGGCTCATCCCCCGGCGCGGGCCGCGCGGCGTCCGGCGACCCATTGGCGGACCCGCGGCAGCGCCGCGAGCACGGCGGCGACGAACGGGACGACGACGGTCAGGACGCCGAACGCGCCGGCACCCCACCCGCCGGACGCGAAGCCGTAGAAGAGCAGCGCGGTCAGGACGCCGGCGGTCACCGTCAGGACCCACCACGACCGCCCGAGGAGCAGCAGCACGCCACCGACCAGCAGCCCGAGGAACAGCAGGATCGGCACGGCGACCAGCAGCCAGCCGCTGCCCTCGAACTCCCCGCCCGAGAAGGCGACGGCCGCCAGCAGGAAGACCGCCGGGACGAAGGCGCTCAGCAGACCGAGCACCGCGGCGGCGATCGCCGGGACGGGCGGCATGCGGCTCACGGGACCGGGAACTGTCTGCACGGCGCGGAGCCTAGGCGGTCAGCCCGTCGGAGCGGGGCTACCGGCGGCGGAGCGCCGCCACGACGCGTGCAGCCGCGCGTACGGGCCGTCGGCGTCGACCAGTTCCGCGTGCGTGCCCCGCTGGACCACGTGGCCGGCGTCGACGACGAGCACCTCGTCGGCGCGCTCGGCGGTGGACAGCCGGTGCGCGATGGTCAGCGTCGTCCGTCCGGTGGTCAGCCGGTCCAGCGCCCGGGTGAGCCGCTGCTCCGTCGCGGGGTCGACGGCGCTGGTGGCCTCGTCGAGCACGAGCAGGTCGGGGTCGGCGACGTAGGCGCGGGCGATCGCGACCAGCTGCCGCTCCCCCGACGACAGCGACTCGCCGCGCTGCCCCACCGGCGTCCGCACGCCGTCGGGCAGGCCGTCGAGCCAGGTGCCGAGCTCCAGCTCCTCGAAGGCGGCGGCGACCTGGGCGTCGGTCATCCCGGGGCGGCCGTAGCGCACGTTCTCGGCCACGGTGGCGTCGAAGAGGAAGCCGTCCTGCGGGACCATGACCACCCGCGCGCGCAGCGAGGCGAAGGCCACCTCGTCGAGCGCCACCCACCCCTCGGCGTCCGAGCCCAGGAGCACGCGGCCGTCGACCGGGTCCATCAGCCGGGTGACCAGCTTGGCGAAGGTGGTCTTCCCCGAGCCGGTCTCCCCCACGATCGCCACCCGCCGGCGCGGCGCGATGGTGAGGTCGACGCCGTCGAGCGCCAGGCGGGCACCGGGGGCGTAGCGGAAGGACACCCGGTCGAACCGGACGCCCAGCGGTCCCGGCGGGAGCTCGCGGACGCCCGCGGGGTCGGCGATGGCGGGGTCGCGGACGTCGGGGGCGGTGTCGATGACGTCGAGGACGCGGCGGAACCCGGCCACGGCGTTCTGCGCCTCGTTGAGCACCTCGCTCGCCGTCTGGACGGGGGCGACGAACAGGGTGACGAGGAAGAGGAAGGCGACCAGGGTGCCGGCCGTGATGTCGCCGGCGAGGCCGAGCAGCACGCCGACGACGACCACCGCGGCGTTGGCCAGGGCGGCGACGAACTCGCCGCTGACGAAGACCGCCGCGGTGACCTTCTGCGCCTCCACCTGGGCGCGGTACTGCCGGTCGATCGCGGTGTCGATGCGGGCCGCCGTCCGGGCGCGGATGCCGTAGGCCCGCACCGTCGGGGCGCCGACGACGGATTCGGCGACGGCGCCGAGCACGTCGCCCACCCGCTCCCGGACGACGCCGTAGGCGACGGCCAGGCGCTGGGCGAACCACCGGACCGCGATCGCCAGCGGCACGAAGCAGACGAGCACGAGCAGGGTCAGCTGCCATGAGTAGACGGCCATGACCACCGTCGCGACGACGAGCTGGCCGACGCTGACCAGGCCCAGGACGCCGCCCCACTGCATGAACGTGGACAGCTGGTCGACGTCGCTGGTGACCCGCGAGACCAGGGACCCCCGCCGCTCGCCCTGCTGGTGGAGGACCGACAGGTCGTGCACGTGCCGGAAGGCGCGGACCCGCAGCCCGGCCAGGGCGGTCTCCGTCGTCCGGAACAGCCGGACGTTCATCCGGTAGACGGCGACGGCGGTGATCAGGACGACGACCGCGCAGAGCAGGACGAGGCGGGTGACCAGGTCCAGGTCGGGGTCCCCGCCGGCGAGCCCGCGGTCGATCACCTGCTGGACGGCGATCGGCACGACCACCCGGCCCGCGGTGGCGACCAGGGCCAGCGCGAACGTGACGGGCAGGCCGCGCCGGAACTCGGGCATCATCCGCAGGCCGCGGCGCAGGGTGGCGAGCGCGCCCTCCCGGCGGTCGTCGGCGGGCAGGACGGGTGCGTCGCTCACGCGGCCACCTCCGCCTGGGAGTACGCGCGGACCAGCGCGGCGTAGCCGGGCACCTCGTCGAGCAGCTGCTCGTGGGTGCCGCGGGCCAGGACCTGCCCGTGCTCGAGCCAGACGACCTCGTCGGCCAGGGAGATCGTCGCCTGCCGGTAGGCGATCACGACGACGGTCGAGGGCTCGTCGGTGCCGCGGAGGGCGTCGAGGATGCGCGCCTCCACCGCCGGGTCGACGGCGCTGGTCGCGTCGTCCAGGACCAGGAGGCGCGGGCGGCGGACGACGGCGCGGGCGAGCGCGAGCCGCTGCCGCTGCCCGCCGGAGAGGGTGGCGCCGCGCTCGCCGACGCGGGTGTCGAGGCCCTCGGGCAGCGCGGCGACGAACTCGTCGGCGGCCGCGACGCGCAGCGCCGCCCACACCTCGTCGTCGGTGAACGGCTCGTCGAGGGTGACGTTGCCGCGCACGGTGTCGTCGAAGAGGAACGTGCCCTGGGCGACGAAGGCCGCCTGGCCGCTGACCTCGCCCTCGCGGAGCCGGCGGACGTCGACGCCGTCGAGCAGCACGGAGCCGTCGGCCGGGTCGACCAGCCGGACGAGCAGCCCGGCCAGGGTGGACTTGCCCGAGCCGGTGGGGCCGACGACGGCGACGGTCGAGCCGGCGCGGACGTCGAAGGTCACCCCGCGCAGCGTGGGCGCGGCGGCGTCGGCGAAGGCGAAGTCGACGCCGTCGACCGCCACCCCGGCGCCACCGGGGGCGGCGGTCGCCGACTCGGGCCCGTACGGGGTCTCCCCCGTCGCCTCGAGCACCGGCGTGACGCGATCGAACCCCGCGAGCGCCCTCGGCAGGTCGGCGAGCACCCAGCCGATGGCGCGGATCGGCAGTGCCAGCAGGGTGAACAGGTAGGCGATGGAGACCAGCTCGCCGGCGTCGGTGCTGCCGTCGGCCACCCGGCCGGCCCCGATCAGCAGGACGGCGAGCGTGCCGAGGTTCGGCAGCGCCTCCATGAGCGGGTCGAACAGCCCGCGCACCCGGCCCACCGCGACCAGCCCGTCGCGCAGCTCGCGGGCCCGCTCCTCGAAGCGCTCGGTCTCCGACGCCTCGCGGCCGAGCGTCTTGACGACCAGCCCGGCGTCGAAGCTCTCGTGCGCGATCTCGCTGACCTCGGCCCGCAGCTGCTGCGCCCGCTGCATGCGCGGGCTCATCACCTGCGAGTAGACGACGTTGACGACGAAGACCAGCGGGAAGACGACCAGCCCGACGAGCGCGATGAGCGGGTCGGTGAGGAACAGCGCCACCACGGTGATCGCGATCATCACGACCGCGCCGACGGCGAAGGGCAGCGGCGCGACGAAGAACCACGCGGCCTCGACGTCGGAGTTGGCGTTGGACAGCAGCTGCCCGGTCGGGTGCCGCTGGTGCCACGACAGCGGCAGCCGCAGGTACTGGCGGGTGACCCGGCGCCGGTAGTCGGCCTGGAGCCGGTAGCTCATGATCCCGGCGAACAGGCGGCGGCCGAGGATGCCGACGATCTTGAGCAGCGCGACCCCGATGATCGCGGCCGCGGCCAGCGAGAGGGCCGCCGCGGTGGTGACGCCGTCGTCGAACGAGGGCAGGAGGACCCGGTCGGTGACCTCGCCGATCACCCACGCGCTGGCCACGGTCATGGCGCCGTAGAGGCTGCTGGCCAGGACAGCGAGGGTGAACATGCCCGGCTGCTCGACGATCGACCGCCCCACGTGTCGGAGACCGCGCCGGACCACGGCGTCTCGGCGGCGGGTCACTTTTCTCCTTCGGGTCGTCGGCCTGGCGATGGTACGCGCGTTGGTTAGGGCGGCTAACCGATCATTGCCGCGCCGCACCAGGCGCTTCTCGGTAACCTCCGCCGGTGGCCCCCTCTTCCCACGCCGTCGCGGACAGCGAACGCGCCGCCCTCGCCGACCTGCTCGGGGAGCTCGGGCCGGACGCGCCCACGTGCTGCGAGGGCTGGACGACCGCCCATCTCGCCGCGCACCTGGTGGTCCGCGACAACCGCCCCGACGCCCTGCCCGGCTACGGCGTCGAGCAGCTGGGCGTCGCCCGGCCGCTCAGCGCGTGGTCGCACCGGCTGGAGGACCGGCTGCGGGAGTCCACGCCGTACGGGGAGGTCGTCGGCCGCGTGCGGTCGGGACCGGCGCCATGGTCGCCGATGGCCTGGCCGCCTGTCGCTCGGATTCTCAACACGACCGAGTACGCGATCCACCACGAGGACGTCCGCCGGGCCCAGCCGGACTGGACCGTGCGCGAGCTGCCGCGCGCCGAGCAGGACCAGATCTGGACGGCGCTGGAGCTCTTCGCGCGGCGAGCGGCCGGTCGCCGCGGGCTGGTCCTGCGGCGCAGCGACGTCCCCGGGGTGGAGAAGCGCTACGGCGCGGGCGGCCGCACGGTCGAGGGCGAACCGCTGGAGCTGCTGCTCTGGGTCTCCGGCCGCCGCGACGTCGCGCGGGTCGAGGTCAGCTGAGGGGCGTGTCCGCTTCGTGGCGGACCGGGACGCCGGCCTCCGACAGGGCGTCCTTCACGTCGCCGACCCGGAGCACGCCGAAGTGGAAGACGCTGGCGGCGAGGACGGCGTCGGCACCGGCCTCGACCGCGGGCGGGAAGTGCTCGACGGCGCCCGCTCCCCCGCTGGCGATCAGCGGCACCCGGACCTCGCGGCGGACCTGCCGGATCAGCTCCGTGTCGAAGCCCGCCCGGGTGCCGTCGGCGTCCATCGAGTTGAGCAGGATCTCCCCCGCGCCCAGCTCCGCCGCCCGGATGCACCACTCGACGGCGTCCTGACCGGTGCCGCGGCGGCCGCCGTGCGTGGTGATCTCGAAGCCGGACTCGGTCTCCGCGCCGTCGCGCACGCGGCGGGCGTCGAGGGACAGCACCAGCACCTGGTTGCCGAACCGGTCGGCGATCTCCGCGATCAGCTCCGGTCGCGCGACGGCGGCGGTGTTCACCGCGACCTTGTCCGCTCCCGCGCGCAGCAGCCGGTCGACGTCCTCCGGGCTGCGCACGCCACCGCCGACGGTCAGCGGGATGAACACGCTCTCCGCCGTCCGGCTCACCACGTCGTAGGTGGTCGCCCGGTCGCCGGAGCTGGCGGTGATGTCGAGGAAGGTCAGCTCGTCGGCGCCCTCGGCGTCGTAGACGCGGGCCATCTCCACCGGGTCGCCGGCGTCGCGCAGGTCGACGAAGTTCACGCCCTTGACCACCCGGCCGGCGTCGACGTCCAGGCACGGGATGACGCGCACGGCCAGACTCACGCCGGCACCCCGCGGACGGCGTCGGCCTCGATCTCGACCAGCATCGCCGGGTCGATCAGCGCGGCGACCTGCACCATCGTCGTGGCCGGCCGGATGTCGCCGAACACCTCGCCGTGCGCCCGCCCGACCTCCTCCCACCGCGAGATGTCGGTGACGAACATGCGCGTCCGGACCACGTCGTTCAGCGTGAAGCCCGCGCGCTCCAGGGACTGCTCGATGGTCGCGAGGCACTGCCGGGTCTGGGCCGCCGCGTCGCCGGGATGCGCGACCGCGCCGTCGACGATCGCCGTCGTCCCGCTGACCCAGGCGGCCTCACCGCGGACGACGACGCGGCTGTAGCCGACGATCCCCTCCCACGGCGCCCCGGAGCCGAGGCGGATGACGCTCATGCGAGCTCCTCGGTGACCCGCAGCGCCTCCGGCAGGGTGAACTGACCGGCGTAGAGGGCCTTGCCGACGATCGCGCCCTCGACGCCGACGGCGGTCAGCCCGGCGAGCGCGCGGATGTCGTCGAGCGAGCTGACGCCGCCGGACGCGATGACCGGGCGCGGCGTGGCGGCGCAGACCTCGCGCAGCAGGTCCAGGTTGGGGCCGCGCAGCGTGCCGTCCTTGGTGATGTCGGTGACCACGTAGCGCGCGCAGCCCTCGGCGTCGAGGCGCGCCAGGGTCTCGTAGAGCTCGCCGCCCTCCTTGGTCCAGCCGCGCGCGGCCAGCCGGGTCCCGCGCACGTCCAGGCCGACCGCGATCCGGTCGCCGTGCTCGGCGATCGCCCGGGCGCACCACTCGGGCGACTCCAGCGCGGCGGTGCCGAGGTTGACCCGGCGGCAACCGGTCGCCAGCGCGGCGGCCAGCGACTCGTCGTCGCGGATGCCGCCCGAGAGCTCCACGTCGACGTCCAGCTCCCCGACCACGCGGGCCAGCAGCTCCCGGTTCGACCCGCGGCCGAAGGCGGCGTCCAGGTCGACGAGGTGGACCCACTCGGCGCCGTCGGTCTGCCACTGCATCGCGGCCTCGAGCGGGTCGCCGTAGGACGTCTCGCTGCCGGCCTCCCCCTGCACGAGACGGACGGCCTGGCCGTCGGCGACGTCGACGGCGGGGAGCAGCTGCAGCTTCGGCACGTCGGACAGCGTAGGGACGCCCGCGCGCGGCCCGTCCCGGACCCTGCGGCAGGGTGTCGGCATGGAGTTCGCCGAGGTCGTCCGCCGCCGGCGCATGGTCCGCGACTACGACCCGGACCGGCCGGTGCCCGCGGAGATCCGCGAGCGGCTGCTCGAGCACGCGATCCGGGCGCCGTCGGCCGGGTTCAGCCAGGGCTGGGCGTTCCTGGTGCTGGAGACGCCGGAGGAGCGCGAGCGCTTCTGGACCGCGACCAGCGGCGACGGTCCACCCGACGGCTGGCTCACCCGCATGCGCCGGGCGCCGCTGCTGGTCGTGCCGATGTCGGACAAGGCGGCCTACCTGGACCGCTACGCCGAGCCGGACAAGGGCTGGACCGACCGCGACGAGGCGCGCTGGCCGGTGCCCTACTGGGACGTCGACGCGGGCATGGCGTCGCTGCTGATGCTGCTCACCGCCGTCGACGAGAGCCTGGGCGCCTGCTTCTTCGGCATCCCTCCGGAGCGGCTGGCCGCATTCCGCGCCGCCTTCGGCGTCCCGGAGGGCTTCCGGCCGGTCGGCTGCGTGTCCGTCGGCTACCCCGGGGACGGCGACCGCCGCTCCCCCTCGCTGCGCCGCGGACGGCGCCCGCTCGAGGAGGTCGTGCACCGTGGCAGCTGGTGAGGGACGGGCGGTGCTGGTCACCGGCGCCTCGCGCGGCATCGGCCGGGCGATCGCCCGCGCGTTCGCCGAGCGGGGCGACCGGGTGGCGGTGCACTGGGGCAGCTCGCGGGAGCGGGCCGAGGCCGTGCTGGCCGAGCTGCCGGGCGCGGGGCACGTCCTCGCCCGGGCGGACATGACCGACGCCGACCAGGTCGGGTCGATGGTCGACGAGGCGGCTGGGGCGCTCGGCGGCCTCGACGTGCTGGTCAACAACGCCGGCGTCTTCACCGCCCACCCGCCGCTGGAGACCTCCTACGACCAGTGGCGGGCCGCCTGGGCGCAGACGCTGGCGACCAACCTGGTGGGCGCGGCGAACGCGACGTTCCGCGCGGTCCCGCACCTGATCGCGGCGGGCGGCGGCGCGGTGGTCAACGTCTCGAGCCGCGGCGCCTTCCGGGGCGAGCCGAACAACCCCGCCTACGGCGCTTCCAAGGCCGGGCTCAACGCCTTCGCCCAGTCGATGGCGCTGGCGCTGGCACCGCACGGCATCTCCGTCACCTGCGTGGCGCCCGGGTTCGTGCAGACCGAGATGGCGCGCGAGGTGCTGGACGGGCCCGGCGGCGACGCCGTCCGCGCGCAGTCGCCGTTCGGTCGCGTGGCGGCACCTGCGGAGGTGGCCTCCGCCGTGCTGTGGCTCGCCTCGCCGGAGGCCCGGTTCTCCACCGGCACGATCGTCGACGTCAACGGCGCCTCGTACCTGAGGAGCTGAATCGGGGCCGCGGTCAGTCGCCCCCGCCGCCTCCACCGCCGCCGTCGCCCCCGCCTCCGCTGTCGCCCCCGCCGTGCCAGCCGTCCCCGCCGTGCGCCGCGGCGCCGCCGTCGCCGCTCGCGTCGTGCCGGCCCGGCGGGCTCCCCTTCCTCGCCTCGCGCACGACGAGCAGCAGGACGGCCGCCACCGCGACCCAGACGACCAGCGCCAGCACCTCGCCACCCACCACGTCCTCCTACCCCAGGTCCGTCGTCCCGGAGATCAGGACGATGTCAGAGCTGTGCGAGCCCGCCGCGTCCACGCCCTCGGGCCGCGGCCGGTACCCCGGCAGGCCGCTCAGCCCGTCGCTGACGTCGATCACCCGGAGCTCCACCGCCCCGCTGCCCTCGATGCTGAACGATGCCGGGAGCCCGCCTTCGGGCGGCGCGTGGAAGACGATCCAGGCCCGGTCCTCCCCCAGCTCCTCCTCGGGCACCGCCCGCCCGGCGACGCGCGCGGCAGCGACGGTGCCGCCCTCGACCCGCAGGTCGAGCACGAGCACCCGCACGCCGGGACGCTCCGGGGTCACGCGGACCGAGAGCTCCCGGCGGCTCCCGAGCACGGAGTCCGACACCGTCGTCACCTGCGCGGGCGCCAGGTCGGCCGGCTGGGCGGAGCCGGACCAGACCTCGCCGGATAGGTAGGGCAGGCGCACCGGCAGCTCCGCCCGCGTTCCGACGACCTCGGCCGTGTAGGCGCCCGGCGACGACTCGGTGCTCACCCAGGAGGCCTGCCCGGTGTCGGCGTCGAGCACGTAGGCCAGCCTGCTGGGCACGGGGTGCGCGGCGTCGAACCTGTCGACGGACAGGCCTGCGGCCGTGCAGGCGACGGCCAGGCCGAGCGCGACGGCGGGGACCAGCGCCGCCGACCAGGGACGGCGGTCCTCCGCGGACGGGAACAGCAGCTCCAGGGCCGGGAGCAGCGCGACGAGCAGCATCGTGGCCACGGCCGCGGGCGCCGCCGCGGTGCTCAGGCCCAGCGCGGGGAAGAAGAGGACGACCGTGGGCGCCAGCACGACGACCGCGACCGCTCCTCCGGCCAGGGCGGTGAGCAGCCGGATGACCGGCGAGGAGGTCACCGCTGCGAGCAGGCAGGTCAGCGCGCCGGCCAGGGCCGGCCACGCGGCCAGGTAGGAGCCACCGGGGGCGACGGCGGCCAGCACCGCACCGAGGACGGCGAGCCACACGAGCGCGCCGGCGGCCAGGGACGCGGCGCCCACCCGACGGCGCAGCACGGCGTACCAGCCCAGCACCACCGCGGCCAGCAGCGCGACGACCGCCAGCCGGAACCAGCCGGGGCGCCACGGGTCGACCAGCTGCCCGTAGCCGGGGCGCACCAGCACCAGCACCGCCCACAGCCCCTGCGCCGCGAGCGGGGCGAGCACCAGCGGGACCGCGGCGAGCAGGGTCGCGCCGGCCGTCCGGCGCAGTGAGCTGGTGCCGCGCCGCCGCAGCACGAGGACCAGCAGGCCGACGGCGGCCAGCGCCGCACCGGCCAGCGGCCACACCAGGGTCCCGGGGTAGCGGACCAGCTCGCCTGCCACCGGGAAGTACGTCGCGTCGCCGTCGGCCGGCTCAGACAGGGTCCCGAGATCGGCGTCCCCCAGTGCCCGCGCCGTCGCCAGGGCGTTGTCGCCGAGCGCCTGGAGGGTGCCCCGGTCCAGCCGCTCGGGCACGTCCTGCGGCGAGTGGTAGGCGGCCGCGCCGTCGATGAACGCCGTGTTCAGCCCGGTGAAGTCGCCGTCGTCCAGGAGGACGCTGAAGTCGGTGAAGTTCGGCATCACCCGGTAGACCTCGACCGCGAAGCTGCTCGCCACCGGGTGCGGGACGGCGGTGGCGTAGACCTCGGCGAGGGCGGCGTTGCCGGGCGACGTCTCGAACATGATCGGCGGACCGCCGGTCCCGCGGGCCTCGAGGTTGAGGACCACCCCGCCGGCGGAGGCGAGCGGGTGCGCCTCGGCGAACGCCTGCGCGCCGCAGGAACAGGCCTCCTCGGCGTCGGTCAGGACGACCACCACGTCGTTGCGCAGCCGGGGGCCCGCGGCCAGGGCGCGCACCGACTCGAGGACGGCGGCCACGCCCGCCGCGTCGTCGGCCGCGCCGGGGCCGGTCTCCACCGAGTCGTGGTGGGCGGTGAGGAACAGCCGGCCGGTGGGCGCGGTGCCCGGCAGGACGGCGACGACGTTGCGCACGCGCGCCATGCGGGTCTCCCCCGCCGCCGTCCGCACGGCACCGACGGCGCTCTGCACGCGGGTGTCGAGGCCCATCCCGGTGAGGGTGTCGACGAGGCCGTCGACGACGTCCGCGCCCGCGGCGCCGCCCGTGACGTGCATGTCCGCGGCAACCTGCTCGACGTGGGCGAAGGCCCGCGTGGCGCTGAACTCCGCCGGCGGGGCGTCGGCCGGCGCGGGGCCGGGCGGCGAGAGCGCCAGGGCCGACCAGCCGGCCAGCCCGATCAGCAGGACGACGACGACCAGCCCGGCGACGCGGCCCGGGCGCGCGGCGGGTCGTGACCGTTCGACGCGCACGGCGTCACCCTAGGTGCGCCGACGCGCCGCCCGGCGGAGGATCAGTCGAGTGTCTGCAGCCAGTTCGTCAGCAGCTGCGCGCCGGCGTCGCCGCTCTTCTCGGGGTGGAACTGCGTGGCCGAGAGCGTGCCGTTCTCCACTCCGGCGACGAACCTGTCGCCGTGCTCGGCCCAGGTGACCTTCGGCTTCGCCAGCGGGCTCGGCGGGCCGTCGGCGTCGAGCGGGAACTCGCGGACGCCGTAGGAGTGCACGAAGTAGAAGCGCTCGTCGGCCAGGCCGGCGAACAGCACGCTGTCCTGCGGCGCCTCGACGGTGTTCCAGCCCATGTGCGGCAGCACCGGCGCCTCGAGCGGCTCGACGACACCCGGCCACTCGCCGCAGCCCTCGGCGTCGTGCCCGTGCTCGACGCCGCGGTCGAACAGGATCTGCATGCCCACGCAGATGCCGAGCACCGGACGGCCCCCGGCCAGCCGACGGCCGATGATCCGCGGTCCGTCGACGGCCCGGAGCCCCCGCATGCACGCGGCGAACGCGCCGACGCCCGGGACCACCAGGCCGTCGGCGTCCAGCGCCGCCTGCGGGTCCGCGGTCACCGTCACGTCCGCGCCGACGCGGGCCAGCGCCCGCTCCGCCGAACGCAGGTTGCCCGATCCGTAGTCGAGGATCGTCACCTTCTTCACGCCTGCCACGCTACCCAGCAGCGAGATCGCGGCCCGGTCTGTTCCCTCACACCAGCCGGAGGACGCCGGCGGCACTGGCCAGCAGGGCGGCCAGCAGCAGGACGACGGCCATGGCGACCTGCGGCCCGCCGCGGTCGGGGTGCTCCTCGTCCGTCCGCCACACGCTCCAGGCGCCGCCGAGGAGGAACCCGCCGAGGAGCAGCAGGAGCAGACCGGTGTTCACCGGCTACAGCGCGCCCTTGGTGGAGGGAACGTCGGTGACGCGGGGGTCGATCGCCACCGCCTGGCGCAGCGCCCGCGCGAGCGCCTTGAACTGGCCCTCGACGATGTGGTGGGCGTCGCGGCCGGCGTAGAGCACCCGCACGTGCAGGCTGATCCGCGCGTTGAACGCGAAGGACTCGAGCACGTGCTTGGTCAGGCTGGTCGGGTAGTCCGGCCCGATCATCGGCGTCATGCCCTCGGGCTCGGAGTGCACGAAGTAGGGCCGGCCGGAGAGGTCGACGGCGGCCTGCGCCAGCACCTCGTCCATGGGGATGGTCGCGTCGCCGTAGCGGGTGATGCCGCGCTTGTCGCCCAGCGCCTGCGCGAAGGCCTGCCCCAGCGCGATAGCGACGTCCTCGACGGTGTGGTGGGCGTCGATGTGCAGGTCGCCGTCGGCGCGCACGGTGAGGTCGATGCCGCTGTGCTTGGACAGCGCGGTGAGCATGTGGTCGTAGAAGCCCACGCCCGTGCTGATGGAACTGGTCCCGGTGCCGTCGAGGTCCAGCTCGACGACGAGCTTGGTCTCGCTGGTCTCGCGCTCGACCCGTGCGGTGCGACTCATGCCGTCAGTCTCCCAGAGCGGTGCGGTGGTCCGGCGCGATCTCACCCAGCGCGGTGAGGAACGCGTCGGTCTCGTCCTTCGTCCCCGCCGTCACCCGCAGCCAGCCGGGCAGTCCGACGTCGCGGACCAGCACCCCCCGGGAGAGCAGCGCCTGCCAGGCGGCGTGCGCGTCGGCGAAGTGCCCGAACAGCACGAAGTTGGCGTCGCTGGGCACGCTGGTCAGCCCCATGGCCGGCAGCTCGGCGACGATCCGGTCGCGCTGCGCCTTCACCGCGTCGACGGTGGCCAACAGTGCGTCGGTGTGCGCCAGGGCGGTGCGCGCGGCGGCCTGGGTCAGCGAGCTCAGGTGGTACGGCAGCCGGACCAGCTGGAGGGCGTCGACGACGGCGGGGTCCGCGGCCAGGTAGCCCAGCCGGAGGCCGGCCATGCCGAACGCCTTGCTCATGGTGCGGCTCACGATCAGCCGCGGCCGCCCGGGGAGCAGGGTCAGCGCCGAGGGCGTCCCGGGCCGGGCGAACTCGGTGTACGCCTCGTCGACGACCACGACGCCGCTGGTGGCGTCGTGGATCTGCACGATCGTCTCGAGCGCGACCGCCGTGCCCGTCGGGTTGTTCGGGCTGGTCACGAAGACGACGTCGGGCCGCACCTCGCGGACCTGGGCGGCCGCCGCGGCGGCGTCGATGGTGAAGTCGGCCCGCCGGGCGCCGTCGACCCACGCCGTGCCGGTGCCCGCGGACAGGATCGGGTGCATCGAGTACGACGGGGTGAAGCCCAGCGCCGTCCGGCCCGCCCCGCCGAAGGCCTGCAGCACCTGCTGGAGGACCTCGTTGGACCCGTTGGCCGCCCACACCTGCTCGCGGGCGATCTGCTCGCCGCTGGTGCGGGTGAGGTAGGCGGCGAGGTCGGCGCGCAGCGCGAGGGCGTCGCGGTCCGGGTACCGGTTGAGCTCCAGCGCCGCCGCGCCCAGGGCGGCGCCGAGGTCGGCGAGCAGCTCCGCCGGGAGCGGGTGCGGGTTCTCGTTGGTGTTGAGCCGGTGGGCGGCCGGCGGCTGCGGGGCGCCGTAGGGCGAGCGTCCCCGCAGCTCCGGCCTCAGCGGGAGCTCGGTCGGGTCGGTCACCGGCTCTGCCGGATCCTGACCGCCGCGGCGTGGGCCGGCAGGTCCTCGGCACCGGCGAGGGCGTCGATGTGCCCGGCGACCCCGGCGAGCGCCTGCTGGTCGTACTCGACGACGTGGATGCCCCGCAGGAAGGACTGCACCGACAGGCCGCTGGAGAACCGCGCGCACCCGCCGGTGGGCAGCACGTGGTTGGAGCCGGCGCAGTAGTCGCCGAGGGACACCGGCGACCACGCGCCGACGAAGATCGCGCCGGCGTTGCGCACGCGGGCCGCCACCTCCCGCGCGTCCCGGGTCTGGATCTCCAGGTGCTCGGCCGCATAGGCGTCGACGACGCGCACACCGGCGTCGAGGTCGTCGACCAGCACGATGCCCGACTGGGTGCCGTCGAGGGCCACGGTGATGCGGTCGGAGTGCTTGGTCGCCGCCACCTGGCCGGGCACCAGGTCGAGCACGGCGTCGGCCAGCTCCTCGCTGGTGGTCACCAGGACCGCGCCGGCCAGCGGGTCGTGCTCGGCCTGGCTGATGAGGTCCGCGGCCACGTGCGCGGGGTCGGCGGTGTCGTCGGCGAGGATCGCGACCTCGGTCGGGCCCGCCTCCGAGTCGATGCCGATCAGCCCGCGCAGCAACCGCTTGGCCGCCGTCACGTACACGTTGCCGGGCCCGGTGACCATGTCGACCGGCTCGCAGGACCCGGCGCCGTAGCCGAACACGGCCACGGCCTGGGCACCGCCCACCGCGTAGACCTCGGTGATCCCGAGCAGGGCGCAGGCGGCGAGGACGCCCGGGTCGGGCAGGCCGCCGTGGTCGCGCTGCGGCGGCGAGGCGACGGCGATCGACTCCACGCCGGCGATCTGCGCGGGGACGACGTTCATCACGACGCTGGACAGCAGCGGAGCGAGACCGCCCGGCACGTAGAGGCCGACGCGGCGCACCGGGACCCAGCGCTCGGTGACCGTGCCGCCCGGGACGACCTCGGTGGTCACGTCGGTGCGGCGCTGGTCGGCGTGCACCTTGCGGACGCGGCTGATCGCCTCCTCGAGGGCGGCGCGCAGCGTCGGGTCGCACTCGGCGAGCGCCCGGTCCAGCGCCTCCTGCGGGACGGCGAAGTCCTCGGCGTCCACGCCGTCGAGGCGGGCGGTGATCTCGCGGACCGCCTGGGCGCCCCGGATGCGCACGTCCTCGCAGAGCGGGCGGACGGTCGCCATGACGGAGTCGATGTCGGTGGCGGCGCGCGGGAGGAGCCCGGCGAGGTCGCGCTGCCCGGGCAGCGCGGATCCGCGCAGGTCGATGCGGGCGAGCACGGGCGCCTCCGGGGGAACGGGGTCGGGGCTCCAGGGTAGCCAGCGGCGGTGCGCCGCTCCCCCGCGCCCGTACGGTGGGGGCCATGGGTGAGCTCATCCCGCTGTTCCCGCTCGGGACGCCCCTGTTCCCCGGCATCGTGCTGCCGCTGCAGATCTTCGAGCCGCGCTACCGCCGGCTGATGCGGGACCTGCTCGGCCACCCGGAGTCCGGCGACCGGCGGTTCTTCGGCGTCGTGGCCATCCGGCAGGGCTGGGAGGTCGAGCACGTCGCCCCCGCCGAGGCGCTCTACGACGTCGGCTGCACCGCCCGGGTGCAGGCCGTCCGCCCCCAGGCCGACGGCGGCTTCCGCATCGTCACCGTGGGCGGTGAGCGCTTCCGGCTGCTCGAGGTCGTGGTGGCCGACGACCCGCCGTACCTGCAGGGCCGGGTGGAGTGGCTGTCCGAGGAGGAGGCCGCGGAGGAGGCCGCGGGCGGCACCGACGGCCTCGTCGTCCCGGGAACGGCCCCGAGCAGCCCGCCGTGCGACGACGGCCTGGACGACGTCGTGGCCGCGGTCGCCCGCGGCTCGCTCGACGTCCTCTGCTCGGGTGTGCGCGACCTGTTCACCCGGTACGTGGCCGAGGTGGCCGACCTGGGCAGCGGCGGCAGCGACGACGACGGTGAGCCGACCGTCGACGCGGAGACGGCGGTGCTGCTGGAGGCGGTCAGCGACGACCCGGCGGCGCTGTCCTACCTGGTCGCGTCAGCGGCGCTGCTCACCACCGAGGACCGGCAGGCGCTGCTCGCCGAGTCGGCGACCCGGCGACGACTGGCGTACGAGGCCCGGCTGCTGCGGCGCGAGCTGACCCTGCTGCAGACCCTGGGCGCCGTGCCGGTGCCGCTGCACCAGTTCGCGACCCCGATGACGGTCAACTGACGGGCGGCTGGTCCGTCCCGGCCGGCGACGGGTCCGCCGTCCGGCCGAGGCCGTCGTCGCGCGCGTAGAGGACGGCGGCCACGTAGGCCAGCAGCGCCCCGAACGGCGCGAGCGCCATCGCCGCCGGCGAACCGAGGGTCAGTGAGGTGGTCACGCGGGCGCCGACGTCGGCCAGCTCCGCCTCCGACGGCCCGGCGCCCAGCAGCTCGCCCACCTGCCACGCCACGACGGCGGTCGCGCAACTGCCCAGGGCGAGGGCGAGCACCGTGGCCACGCCCCGGCGCCGGCGCAGGAACCAGGCCGCCGCACCGGCGAGCAGACCCACCCCGAGCAGCACCAGCGCGTAGACCGCGTCGTCGGCGACGAGGAGCTCCTCGGTCACCTGGCCGATCGCCTCGGGTCCGCTTGCGGTGACCCGGAAGTCCGCCCGCGGGGCGAGTGCCCACCAGAGCAGGCCGGCGGGGATCCCGGCCGCGGCGAGGGCGAGGACGACGAGGACGGAGCTGCGCAGGTCGGCGCGGACCTCCGGCCAGCCGCGCCACATCGCCGGGGCGGTGGGACGCGGGCCCGGGGCACCCGCCTGCGCAGGGTCGGCCGGATCCCTGTCCGTCGGCGGGGCGGCGAACGGCGGCGAGGAGCTCACCGCCCCAGTGAACATGGGGTTCCTGGCAGCCGCCGCCGCGTCCTCGCTCACAGCAGCGCGACGCTGGTCGGCCCGAGCAGGGCCTTGATGTCGCCCATGAGCGCCGTGCTCGGGCGCACCCGCAGCCCCTGGTCGAGCCGGAGCACCGTCTCCCGGCTGCCGTTGACCAGCTTCAGCTGCACCTCGGTGGTGCCGGGGTGGCTGCCCAGCACCTCGCGCAGGCGCTCCACCACCGGCGGGGTGCAGCGCGCCGCCGCCATCGAGACCAGCACCGGCCCGCGGGGGCCCTCGGTGAGCTCCGGGATGGTCACCTCGGAGCCGAACAGCGAGGGCTGGTCGTCACGCCGGCTGATCCGGCCCTTCACCACGACGATCTGGTCGCGGACGATCTTCTCCGAGACCTCCGCCCACGTCTTGGGGAAGAACAGCACCTCGATGCCGGACTCGAGGTCCTCGAGGGTGGCGATCGCCCAGGGCGCGCCCTGCTTGTTGGTGCGCGGGGAGACCGCCGTGAGGATGCCGGCGATGGTGACGTTCGCGCCGTCCTCCACCCCGCCGGCGTTGATCTCGGCGATCGGGGTGTCGGCGTTGGCGGCGAGCACGTGCTCGACGCCGTGCAGCGGGTGGTCGGAGACGTAGAGGCCGAGCATGTCGCGCTCGAACATCAGCCGCTCGCTCTTCGACCAGTCCGCGGTCGGGATGACGATGTCGAGGGCGCTGCCGAACGGGTCGTCGGCGGGGTCGTCCCCGCCGAAGCTGCCGAACAGGTCGAACTGGCCCTCGGCCTCCTTGCGCTTGAGCCCCATCGCCGAGTCCACGGCCTGGGCGTGGATGGCGACGATGCCCTGCCGCGAGTGCCCGAGGGAGTCGAAGGCACCGGCCTTGGCGAGGGACTCGATGACCTTCTTGTTGCAGGCCACCGTGTCGATCTTGCGCATGAAGTCCGCGAAGTCCTTGAACGCGCCCTTCTCCTCGCGCGCCTTGACGATCGACTCGACGACGTTGTGGCCGACGTTGCGCACCGAGGCCAGGCCGAAGCGGATGTCGGTGCCGACGGCGGTGAAGTCCCACGACGACTCGTTGACGTCCGGGGGCAGCACCTTGATGCCCATGCGACGGCACTCGGCCAGGTAGACCGGCCGGCGGTCCTTGTCGTCCTGGACGCTGGTGAGCAGCCCGGCCATGTACTCGGCGGGGTAGTTCGCCTTGAGGAAGGCCGTCCAGTACGAGACCAGCCCGTAGGCGGCGGAGTGCGCCTTGTTGAACGCGTAGTCGGCGAACGGGACGAGGATGTCCCAGAGGGTCTTGATGGCCGCGGCGGAGTAGCCGCGCTCCTTCATCCCGGCCTCGAAGCCGACGAACTCCGCGTCCAGGACCGACTTCTTCTTCTTGCCCATCGCGCGGCGCAGCAGGTCGGCCTTGCCGAGCGAGTAGCCGGCGACCTTCTGCGCGATCGCCATGACCTGCTCCTGGTACACGATCAGGCCGTAGGTGCCGCCGAGGATCTCCTCCAGCGGCTCGGCCAGCTCGGGGTGGATCGGCGTGATCTCCTGCTGCCCGTTCTTGCGCAGCGCGTAGTTGGTGTGCGAGTTCGCACCCATCGGCCCCGGCCGGTAGAGCGCGCCGACCGCGGAGATGTCCTCGAAGTTGTCCGGCCGCATGAGCCGCAGCAGCGAGCGCATCGGCCCGCCGTCGAACTGGAAGACGCCGAGCGTCTCGCCGCGGGAGAGCAGCTCGTAGGTGTTCTTGTCGGTGAGGTCCTTGCTGATCTCGTCGAGGTCCACCGGCTCCTTGCCGTTGGCCACGATGTTGCGCAGCGCGTCGTCGATGACCGTGAGGTTGCGCAGGCCCAGGAAGTCCATCTTCAGCAGGCCGAGCGTCTCGCAGGTCGGGTAGTCGAACTGCGTGATGACCGCCCCGTCGGCCTCGCGCCGCATGATCGGGATCGAGTCGATCAGCGGGTAGCGGCCGATGATGACGCCGGCGGCGTGGACGCCCCACTGGCGCTTCAAGCCCTCGAGCTTGCGGGCCTGGTCGACCACCTCGGCGGCGCCCGGGTCGGACTCGTAGCGGGCCCGGAACTCGGCGGCCTCCTTGTACCGCGGGTGCGCCGGGTCGAAGACCCCCGACAGCGGGATGCCCTTGCCCATGACGTCCGGCGGCATCAGCTTGGTCAGCTCGTCGCCCACCGAGTAGGGGCGGTCGAGCACGCGGGCGGCGTCCTTGATGGCGGCCTTGGCCTTGATCGTGCCGTAGGTGACGATCTGGCTGACCCGCTCCTCGCCGTACTTCTGCGAGACGTAGCGGATGACCTCCCCGCGCCGGCGGTCGTCGAAGTCGATGTCGACATCGGGCATCGAGACGCGCTCGGGGTTGAGGAACCGCTCGAAGATCAGGCCGTGGGCCAGCGGGTCGAGGTCGGTGATGCCCATCGCGTAGGCGGCCAGCGAACCCGCCGCCGAGCCACGGCCCGGGCCGACGCGGATGCCGTTGTCCTTGGCCCAGTTGATGAAGTCGGCGACCACGAGGAAGTACCCCGGGAAGCCCATCTGGCAGATGATCGCGGTCTCGTAGTCGGCCTGCTTGCGCACGTGGTCGGGGATGCCACCCGGGTAGCGCTTGTGCAGCCCGCGCTCGACCTCCTTGATGAACCAGGAGGTCTCGTCCTCCCCCGGCGGGAGCGGGAACCGCGGCATCAGGTCGGCGCCCTCGGTGAAGGTCACCTCGCACTGCTCGGCGACCAGCAGCGTGTTGTCGCAGGCCACCTGGAGGTCGCCGGGGAACAGCGCGCGCATCTCCGCGGCGCTCTTCAGGTAGTAGCCGTCGCCGTTGAACCGGAAGCGGTTGGTCTCGTTCAGCCGCGAGCCGGTCTGGATGCACAGCAGGGCGTCGTGGGCGGCGGCGTCCTCCTTGTGCGTGTAGTGCAGGTCGTTGGTGGCCAGCAGCGGGATGCCGAGGTCCTTCGCGATGGCCAGCAGCGCCGGGCGGGTCTTCTTCTCGATGGACAGCCCGTGGTCCATCAGCTCGGCGTAGAAGTTCTCCTTGCCGAAGATGTCCTGGAAGTCGGCGGCCGCCTGCCGGGCCTTGTCCTCCTTGCCCGCGCGCAGCCACATGTTGACCTCGCCGGAGGGGCAACCGGTGGTGGCGATCAGGCCCTTGCCGTAGCGCTCCAGCAGGTCGCGGTCGAACCGCGGCTTCCGGTACTGCCCCTCCAGGCTGGCCAGCGAGGAGATGCGGAAGAGGTTGTGCATGCCCTCCGTGGTGCGGGCCAGCAGCGTCATGTGGGTGTAGGCGGCCTTGCCCCGGTTCGAGCCGCCGTCACCCTCCTCGTCGATGAGGTTGTCGCCGAAGTCGAAGGGCGCGCGGTCGAACCGGGAGCCGGGCGTGTAGTAGCCCTCCATGCCGATGATCGGCTTCACGCCGGCCCCGGTCGCCTGCTTGTAGAAGTCGTAGGCACCGAACACGTTGCCGTGGTCGGTCATCGCGAGCGCCGGCATGCCCTGGGCGGCCGCGGCGGCGGTGACCTCGGGCAGCTTGGCCGCCCCGTCCAGCATCGAGTACTCGGTGTGGACGTGCAGGTGGGCGAAGGAACTGCTCACGGACGGTCCTGCTCCTCAGTGGTCGTGCGTGCCCGGCCGGCAGGGTCTCCGGCGGGCGACCGGCGGGGAAGACCGGCGTGCGAGGCCTCCGGAGAGGGTCTCGGGGTTGCCCCCGATCCTCGCACTGGAAGCTGTCTACGCCGAGGGTCTGACAGGACGTGTCTCCTCACAGGCGGACCGATCCGTCACACCCGCACCGGCTACCGCAGCGCCCGCCGCATGGTGACGTGGCGGATGCCCGCCTCGAGGTACTCGGGGCCCACCGCCGCGTACCCGGCGCGCTCGTAGAACCCGCGGGCGGTCACCTGCGCGTGCAGCTCCACCGCGGCCGCACCCCGGCGCCGCGCCTCGTCCTCCAGCACGGCGAGGACCGCGGCGGCGTGCCCCCGGCCGCGCGCCGCCGCGTCGGTCGCCATGCGCCCGATCGTCGCCGTCCCGTCGTCGCCGAGGAGCAGCCGGCCGGTGGCGACGACGCCACCGGCGGCGTCCCGGCCCACCCCGTGCACCGCCGTCGCGTCGGCGTCGTCCTGCTCGATCTCCGGGGGCACCCCCTGCTCGTCGACGAAGACGCGGGTGCGCAGCGCCACGATCTCCGGCCAGTCCTCCGGCGTCGCCACGGACGCGTGCGGCGTGCTCACGCCGTCCGCCCCGCCGGCAGCACCCGGGCCGGCACGAGCAGGAAGCGCAGGTCGATGAGCGCGTGCAGCAGGACCGGCAGCAGCAGCGAGCCGGTGTCCAGGTACACGGCGGCCATGACCCCACCGAGGACGCCGGTCGTGACGACCCCGACCGTGCCCTGGTAGGCGTGCGCCAGCCCGAACGCGACCGCGGCGACCAGGACCAGCGCCGGGTCGGGCAGCCCGCCGGCGAGCGCTGCGACCACGGCCAGGAAGAAGCCCCGGTAGAGCCACTCCTCGCAGACCCCGGCGGTGACGCCGACCAGGGTGAACAGCCGCCGCTCGCCCGCCGTGCGCGGCAGCAGCGCCAGCGTCGCGTGCCCGGGCGGCTCGCTGTGCCGCCCCTCCCCCGGCCGGCGCACCGGTGGCGCCTCCAGCAGCGCGCCGCCGCGCAGCGCCCGGGTGGACACCCAGACGAACAGCACCACGAGCGCCACGACGACGGAGGTGAGCAGCCCCGGCCACCGCTGCGGCCAGCGGAGCCCCACGGCACCCGCGTCGACGTCCGGGGCGGAGAGCCAGACGACGTACGCGAGGACGGCCAGCCCCCACTCGAGCACCAGCAGCCGCCGGTAGAAGGAGCGGCGGGCACCGGGGTCGCTGCGCAGCCGCCCCTCGAACCGGCGGTGCAGGACGTGCCCGACCAGCGGCTCCCCGACCACCAGGTACCCCGCGACGACGACGGCCGCGAGCGCGGCCGGGCCGAAGTCGGCCAGGGCCACAGGCAGGCCGGTCACGACGGAGCCGTTCAGGCCTCGGCGCGCAGGACGGCCAGCGCGCCGGCGAGGTCGGGCGGGTACTCGCTGGTGAACTCGACCCAGCGCCCGTCGGCGGGGTGCGGGAACCCGAGCCGGACGGCGTGCAGCCACTGGCGCGCCACCCCCAGCCGGGCCGCGAGCGTCGGGTCGGCACCGTAGGTCGTGTCGCCGACGCACGGGTGGCGGAGCGCGGAGAAGTGCACCCGGATCTGGTGGGTGCGCCCGGTCTCCAGCTTGATGTCGACCAGGCTCGCGGCCGGGAACGCCTCGATGACCTCGTAGTGGGTGACCGAGGGGCGCCCGCCCTGCACGACGGCGAACCGCCAGTCGTGCTTCGGGTGGCGGTCGATCGGTGCGTCGATGGTGCCGCGCGAGGGATCGGGGTGGCCCTGCACGAGGGCGTGGTAGCCCTTCTCGACGGTGCGCTCCTTGAACGCCGCCTTCAGCGCGGTGTAGGCGCGCTCGCTCTTGGCCACCACCATCACGCCGGTGGTCGCGGCGTCCAGCCGGTGCACCACCCCCTGGCGCTCGGCCGCCCCCGACGTCGAGATCCGGTAGCCGGCCGCGGCGAGCCCGCCGATGACGGTGGGGCCGTCCCAGCCCGGGCTCGGGTGGGCCGCCACGCCGACCGGCTTGTCGACGACGACCAGGTCGTCGTCGTCGTGGAGGACGGTCATCCCGACCACGGGCTGGGGCGCCACCGGGTCGCCCGGCGGCGGCGGCAGCTCCACCTCGAGCCAGCTGCCCGCGGTCAGCCGGTCACCCTTGCCGCGGACCCGGCCGTCGACCACGACGTTCCCGGCGTCGGCGACGTCGGCCGCCGCCGTCCGCGAGAGCCCGAAGAGCCGGGAGAGCGCCTGGTCGACCCGCTGCCCCTCGAGCCCGTCGGGCACCGGCAGGGCGCGGTGCATGCCGGCAGTGGAGGTCACGGCACCCATTGTGACGTCTGTGCGCGTCCGACCGGTTCAGGCGGGATCGGCGGCGGGCCTGTCCCCGGCCCGGGAGCCGTCGAACTCGACGCCGCGCAGGGCGAGGAAGGCCCCCAGGACGCCGCCGCAGACGATCGCCGAGTCGGCGACGTTGAACACCGGCCAGACGCTGCCGTCGGGGGCGAACAGCGACAGGAAGTCGACCACTCCCCCGCGGAGGAACCCCGGGTCGCGGAAGACGCGGTCGACCAGGTTGCCGAGGGCCCCGCCGAGGACGAGTCCGAGGGTCACCGCCCAGGCGGTGGAGAACAGCCGCCGGGCCGTGCGCACGATGACGACGGCCACCACGACCGCGACGAGGGTGAAGAGCACCGTGAAGCCCTCGGCGAAGGAGAAGGCGGCGCCGGTGTTGCGGTAGTGCGTCAGGTAGAGGAACCCCCCGAGCAGCCGGATGTCCTCGCCGGGCTCGATGGTGGCGACGACGGCCAGCTTGGTGACCTGGTCGAGCACCCAGACCACGGCGGCCAGGGTGAGGAGGAGCCGCGTGCGGGGCCGCCGGTGGGTCGCCGGGGTCGCCGCGGGGTCGGGCTGCTCGGTCACGCCGACGACGATAGCCGCGCGGGGCCGACCCGAGGTCACCCGTCGGGCGCGAGCCACACCGCGGTGTCGGGCGGCAGCTCCCCGGCGCACGGCCCGCTGGCGAGGAGCACCCGGCCCTGGCCGGCGAGGTCCACCGGGGAGGCAGCGAGGTTCACGACGCACCGGAACCCCGGCCCGCGGTCGAAGGCGAGCACCCCCTCGGGGGCGTCCCGCCAGCTCATGCCGGTGCCCCGGAGCCGGCGGCGCAGCCGCAGCGCCGCGCGGTACAGGGAGAGGGTCGAGCCCGGGTCGTCGTGCTGGGCCGCGGCCGTCAGCCGGGCCCACTCCGCGGGCTGGGGCAGCCAGGTGCGGTCACCGGTGGTGAACCCGAACGGCGGGCGGTCGCCCTCCCACGGGAGCGGGACGCGGCAGCCGTCCCGCCCCCGCACCGTGCGGCCCGAGCGCTCCCAGGTGGGGTCCTGCAGCGCCTCCTCGGGCAGGTCCTCCACCTCCGGCAGCCCCAGCTCCTCGCCCTGGTAGACGTAGGCGGAACCGGGCAGGGCCAGGGTGAGCAGCGCCGCCGCCCGCGCCCGGCGCAGGCCGAGCTCCAGGTCGGTCTCCGACGCCGGCAGGGCGGCCCCGCCGAAGGCCGCGCCCGTCCACGCCCGGCCGAAGCGGGTGACGTGGCGGGTCTCGTCGTGGCTGGAGAACACCCACGTGGCCGGCGCGCCGACCGGCTCCAGCGCGGCCAGCGTGCTGTCGACGACCCGGCGCAGCGCGACGGCGTCCCAGGGCGACGTCAGGTAGTCGAAGTTGAAGGTGGTGTGCATCTCGTCGGGGCGCACGTAGCGGCTGAGTCGCTCGGGTCCGTTGACCACGGCCTCGGTGACGAACAGGCGGTCCCCGTCATAGGAGTCCCCGATCCGCCGCCAGCGCCGGAGGATGTCGTGCACGCCGTCGACGTCCCAGTGCGGGTTGCCCACCCAGCTCCGCGACTCGAACGCCGCCCCCGGGGCGTGACCGGCGTCGGGCAGGCCCGGGGCCTTTGCCATCGCCGGTGCCGCGTCCACGCGGACCCCGTCGATCCCGCGGTCGAACCAGAAGCGCAGGATCGCGTCGAACTCCTCCGCCACCTCGGGGTTCGCCCAGTCGAGGTCGGGCTGCTGCGGCGCGAACAGGTGCAGGTACCACTGCCCCGGCCGCCCGTCGGGCTCGGTCACCCGGGTCCAGGCGCGGCCGCCGAAGGCGCTCACCCAGTCGTTGGGCGGTTCGGCTCCGCCGTTCCGGCCGTCGCGGAAGAAGTACCGCTCGCGCTCGGGCGAGCCGGGCCCCGCGGCCAGCGCCGCGGCGAACCACGGGTGCTGCTCGGAGGTGTGGTTGGCCACCAGGTCGACGACCACCCGCAGGCCGAGCCCGTGCGCCTCGGCCAGCAGCGCGTCGGCGTCGGCCAGCGTCCCGAAGCGCGGGTCGATGTCGCGGTAGTCGGCGACGTCGTACCCCCCGTCGGCCATCGGCGACGGGTACCAGGGGGTGATCCAGACGGCGTCGACGCCCAGGTCCGCGAGGTAGGGCAGCCGGCGGCGCAGGCCGCCGATGTCCCCCACGCCGTCGCCGTCGGAGTCGGCGAAGCTGCGCAGGTAGACCTCGTAGACGACGGCGTCGCGCCACCACGGGACGCCGGTGGCCCCGGCGTCCCGCGAGCCGCTAGGCAGCGCCGACAGCGGTGGCGCCGCCCCGGGCCTCGTCGACCTGCTCGACCCGGTCCTGCGTGGCCATGCGGGTGAGCTCGGCACCGGCCTCGGCGTCCCGCGTCAGGTTCTCGCCGGACTGCGGGTCGAAGACGTGCACCTTGCGGGTGTCCAGCCAGAACTCCGCCTCCCGGCCCTCCCGGATCCGGCTCGTGGAGTCGATCGACACGATGGCCTGCGTGCGCAGCTCCTCCGAGTCCAGCTCGCGGGAGAGGTCGCGCAGCTGGGCGGTGACGGCCTCGGGCGCCTCGTAGGGGATGTAGGCGAACTGCGAGTCACCCAGCCACTCGGTGACGTCGACCCGTGCGCGGAACGTCGACCCGTGCGGCCGCTTGGACTCCTCCACCAGCGACGCGTCCTCGAAGTACTCGGGGCGGATGCCGACCAGGACCAGATCGCGGCCGGAGACCTGCCCGGCGCGCTTCTCGTCCAGCTGGATCGTCCCGAAGGGCATCTCCAGCGTGTTGCCCTTCGGCGTGGCCGGCAGGAAGTTCATCGGCGGCGAGCCGATGAACCCGGCCACGAAGAGGTTGACCGGCTGCTCGTACAGCTCCCGCGGCGATGCGACCTGCTGGATCTTGCCCTTGCGCAGGACGCAGACCCGGTCGCCCAGGGTCATCGCCTCGGTCTGGTCGTGGGTGACGTAGACGGTGGTGATGCCCAGGCGACGCTGCAGTCGGGAGATCTCGGTGCGCATCTGGCCGCGCAGCTTGGCGTCGAGGTTGGACAGCGGCTCGTCGAACAGGAACGCCTCGGCCTGGCGCACGATCGCCCGCCCCATGGCGACGCGCTGGCGCTGGCCACCGGAGAGGTTGGCCGGCTTGCGCTCGAGGTGGTCCTTGAGCTCCAGGACGTCGGCGGCCTCGTTGACGCGGCGGCGCACCTCGTCGTCCGGGGTCTTGGACAGCCGCAGCGGGAAGGCGATGTTCTCGAACACCGTCATGTGCGGGTACAGCGCGTAGTTCTGGAACACCATCGACAGGTTGCGGTCGCGGGGCGCCAGGTCGTTGACCCGCTTCCCCCCGATGATCATGTCGCCGCTGGTGATGTCCTCGAGGCCGACGATCATCCGCAGCAGGGTCGACTTCCCGCAGCCGGACGGGCCGACCAGGATCATGAACTCCCCGTCGGCGATGTCCAGGCTGACGTCGTTCACGGCGGGGAAACCGTCCCCGTACTGCTTCACGATGTTGCGCATCTCGATGGAGGCCATCGGTTCGTCCCCTTCGGTGGGTGGGTCGGAAACGGAGTCGGGAACGGTCAGCCCTTGACGGCGCCGTTGGTGAGACCGGCGACGATGCGCCGCTGGAAGAGCAGGACCAGGACGACGACGGGGACCGTCACGATCAGCGCGGCCGCGGCGATGGCTCCCGTCGGGTCCTCGAACTGCGACGCGCCGCTGAACAGGCCCAGGGCGGCCGGCACCGGCCGGGCGGCCTCGGTCGAGGTCAGGACGATGCCGTAGACGAAGTCGTTCCAGGCGATGAAGAAGGCGATGATCGCGGTGGTGAAGACGCCCGGTGCGGCCAGCGGGACGATCACCTTGCGGAACGCCTGCCAGGTGGTCGCGCCGTCCACCTGCGCGGCCTGCTCCATCTCCCACGGGATCTCGCGGAAGAACGCCGACATGGTCCAGATCGAGATCGGCAGCGTCAGCGAGAGGTACGGGAGGATCAGACCCGGCCAGGTGTCGTAGAGCCCGATCTGCCGCCACACGTTGAACAGCGGCGTGACGATCGAGATGACCGGGAAGATCGCGACCGCCAGCGCCGTGGACAGGATCAGCCGCTTGCCCGGGAAGTCCAGCCGGGCGATGGCGTACGCGGCGAACATGGCGAGCAGGCAGCTGATCGCCGTCGCGATGAGGCAGATGCCGAAGGAGTTGCGCAGCGCCGGCAGGAACAGGTCGCTCGCGCTACCGGTGAGGATGTCCTCGTAGTTGCTCCACGAGACCGTGGTCGGCAGGAACTGGCCGTTCGCGATGTCCGACGGCGCCTTGAGCGAGATCGAGATGATCCAGGCGATCGGGAACAGCGCGTACAGCACGATGACCGCGCCGCCGATCCACCACAGGACCTTCGTTCGTGTGGACACCGGTCACTCCCCCCGCGCCGAAGACAGGTCGACCTTGAAGCCCTTGATGAAGCCCAGGGCTATGAGAACCACCGTGATGAACAGCAGCACCGAGACCGCCGACCCCAGCCCGATCTCGAGCCGGGCGATGGTCTGCCGGTAGGCCAGGAACGAGACCGACTCCGTGCCGTTCGCGCCGGCGGTCATGATGAAGATGCTGTCGAAGACGCGGAACGCGTCGAGGGTGCGGAACAGCAGGGCGACCATGATCGCCGCCTTCATGTTCGGGATGGTCACCCGCCACAGCCGCTGCCACCAGGTGGCGCCGTCGACCTGCGCCGCCTCCTGCAGGACCTCGGGCACCTGCGCCAGGCCGGCGAGCAGGAGCAACGAGATGAACGGCGTGGTCTTCCAGATCTCGGCCAGGCAGATCACCAGGATCGAGGTGCCCCAGCTGCCGAACCAGTCGGTGTCGGCCGAGACCCCGGGCAACCAGGCGAACCAGCTGTTCACGAAGCCGGTGTTGATGTCGAACGCGAACTGCCAGGCGAAGGCCGACACCACCGTGATGACGGCGTACGGGATGAGGATGGCCGCTCGCAGCACCGGCCGGATGGAGCTCAGCGCCTTGGCCATCACCATCGCGAGCGCGAAGCCGAGCACGAGCTCCACGGCCACGGTGACCACCGTGATGAGCACCGTCACCCAGATCGACTGCCACCAGAGCGGGTCGCTGAGGATGACCCCGTAGTTCGCCAGCCCGTTGAACTCGCGGTTGTCGGGGTCGGTGAGCCGGTAGGAGAACAGCGACTCGTAGACCGCCTGCAGGATCGGGTAGGCGGTGACCGCCAGCATGACGATGAACGCCGGACCGGCCAGCAGCCAGCCGAGCTTGCGCTCGCTGCGGGAGCGGTCGCTGATCGTGCCCTTGGGTGCCGAGACCGGGGCGGTCTTCTTGGTCGGCGGAAGCGTGGTCTGGGTCACAGCAGTTGCTCCCCTGCCAGGACCGCGGTGATCAGGTCGTTGGCCTGCGTGCCGACGGTCTGCGGATCGATCGAGGACGCCGGGTGGTACTCGCGCTGGAGCGCGCCGGAGACCTCGCTGTAGTAGACGGTCTGCGGTCGCGGTGCGGCGTTCTCCAGCGACTCGCGGATCACGTCGGCCTGCGGGAAGACCTCCTGGACCTCGGGGTCGTCGTAGACCGACGCCTTGGAGGCCGGGTTCCCGTTGGTCGTGAAGTAGTAGGCCTGGTTCTCCTCGGAGACGATGCACTCCGCCGCCTCGTAGGCCGCGTCGACGTTCTGGCTGAAGGCCCCGACGACGAGGTTGATGCCGCCGTACGGAGGTGCGCTCTCCTCGTCCTCGTTCACCCGCGGGTAGAGGGCCCAGCCGTAGTCGTCGGGGACCGACTGGTCGAGCGTGCCCGCCTCGACCGCGGCCAACGCGCGGCCCCAGACGAACGGCCAGTTGACCATGAACGCCGCGTCGCCCTCCTCGAAGTCGGTGACGTTCGCGTCCTCACCCGCCGTCGAGAAGGCCGGGCCGCCCACCGTGCTCACCGAGTTCATGACCTCGGCGGCCGCCAGCGCCGCCTCTGACTCCAGCCCGAGCTGGATGTCGGCCGGGTCGTCGGCGGTCTCCTCGATGATCGAGCCGCCCGCGGACTCGATCAGGGCGTTGAGCCAGACCGTCAGGGCCTCGGCGCGGATGCCCTGCGCGGCGATCGTGGTGTCCTGCTCCTCGGCCGCCTGCACGAGCTGCTCCCACGTGACCGGCTCGTTCTCCGGGTCGAGCCCGGCCGCCTCGGCGACCGACTTCTTGTACCAGAACAGCTGGGTGTTGGCCCAGAACGGGACGGCCACCAGCTCGTCGTTCCAGGTCGAGCCGTCGATGGCGCTCTGGACGACGTCCTCGGTGACCCGCTCCGCGACGTCCTCGGGCACCGGGGCCAGGAACCCCGCCTCGGCGAACTCGGGGATGTAGGGCGGGTCGAGGCTGACCAGGTCGATGGAGTCGTCCTCCGCCGCGAGGCGGCGCACCAGCTGCTCGCGCTGCTGCGCCGACTCGCGGGGCAGCTGGGCGGTCTCGATCGTGTACGCCCCGCCGGATTCCTCGCTGCACCGGCCGGCGATCTCGGCCTGACCGCCGGAGTCGGGGTTGATGTACCACGTGAGGGTCGACGCACCGCCGTCGTCGCCGCCGCAGGCGGCGAGCGTCCCCGCGGTGACCAGCAGGGCCGCGGCGCCGGCGACTCCTCGCCTTCGAGACCTCCTCCCGGCGCTCCGGTGGGTGGTCGACCCGGTGCTGGGTCGTCCCTGGCCAGCAGGTTTCTGCATCGGTCATCGCCTCCGTTGGCGCGACAGCGACGGGTGGTCACCGCGATCTTCGGAGCGTGGTGCAGCTCACAGGGGGTGTCAATTCGAACCGGTGCGGATCCGCCGGATCGCGATCTGACCGAGACGATCACCGCGTGTCGGCCGGGTGGCGCGTCGTCCGCTCTAGGCGTCCGGGGCCATCCCGGCGATCACCGAGGGCGTGGTGACCTCCTTGGGGGTCTGCGGCAGGACGTTGGCGACGTAGGACCGCGCGGCGGCCGCCGTCCCGACGTCGCGCTTGGCCTTCTCCGACAGGAACCAGCGGTGCTCGAGCACCTCGTGGAACACCTCGGCGGGCGCCAGACGACCGGCCAGCTCCGGCGGGATCGACTCCACGACCGGCTGGTACACCTCCGCCAGCCAACGGTGGGCCGCCAGGGACTCCGCGACCGGCTTCCCCGTCTTCTGCTCCAGCCAGGCGCGGTAGGCGACGATGTCGTTGAGCAGCCGGCGGGCCTGGCGCTCCTGCACCTCGAGCCCGGTGAGGCGCAGCAGCTCCCGGCGGTGCTGGCCGGGCTCGGCCACCCGCGTCTCCACCCGCAGCTTGGCCCCCTCCGGCGACGTGACGAGCTCGACCTCGCCGACGTCGAACCCCAGGTCGTTGAGGCGCTGCAGCCGCTCCGCGATCCGCCACTGCTGCTCGTCGACGCCGAAGACCTGCTCGTGGGTGACCTCGTCCCACAGCGCCTCGTAGCGGGCGGGCAACCCCTCGGCGGTCGCGATCGGGTCGATCCCCTCGGGCAGCAGCCCGCCGAACTGGAGGTCGAGGAGCTCCGCCCCGACCCGCTCGCGGGCGAGGTCGACGTCGTAGGCCCGCTGGCCCGGGGAGAGGGAGGGGTGGCGCTCGGCGGTCTCCGCGTCGACCAGGTAGGCCGCCAGCGCGCCGGCGTCGGGGCGGAAGAGGGTGTTGGACAGCGAGCAGTCACCCCAGAAGACACCGGCCAGGTGCAGCCGGACGAGCAGCTCGACCATCGTGTCCAGCAGCCGCTCCGCGGAGTGATCGGCGCGGGGGCTGGAGAACAGCCAGCGGTAGGACATCGAGTACTCGAGGTACCGGGTGACCAGGATGGCCTCCTGGTCGTCGGGGCGGTCGACGCAGATGCCCAGCACCGAGACCGTCGGCAGCCCCTCCTCCTCGAACTGGCCCAGCAGTGCGTACTCGTGGCGGGCGAGGTGCTCGTTGATCTCCTTGAGCGCGAAGACGTGGCCGCCGCTGGCGGCGAAGCGGACCACGTGCCGCGAGATGCCGCGCTGCGGCACCTCCATCAGCAGGCTCGAGTCCCACTCGGCCAGCGGCCGGTCCCACGGCAGGCTGAGGAGCCCCGTGGCCTCGGCGGCCGGGGGACGGAAGAGGAACCGCATGGCACGCCCCTGACCCGTGGACGGCGCCGCCCACCCGCGTCCACGATGCCAGAGACGAGGGCGGCGCGCCTGCCTCAGTCGGCCCCGGTCGCGCGGCCGTCCTCGCCGCGCCAGCTCGCCAGCCGCCCGGCCCGGCTGACCGCGCGCAGCCGCCGCTCGGCCTCGGGGCGGGAGCGGCGGGCCGACACCAGCAGCGCCTGGTCCCCGCGCATCAACCGGGTGGTCGCGTCGGGCACGAAGGAGCGGCCCTCCCGCACGATGAGGACGACGGCGGCGTCCTCGGGCAGCCGCAGCTCGGGGAGGTAGACGCCGTGCAGCCGGGACCCTGGCGACACGGTGAGCTGCATCAGGTCGGCATCCAGCTCACCCAGCGGCGCCGCCTCGACCTGGACGTCCCGTGGGGCGATCGGGGTCGCGATCCGGAGGCGGCGGGCGACCCACGGCAGCGACCAGCCCTGCACCACCGTGAAGACGACGACGAGCACGAAGACGGTGTCGAAGACGGTCGTCGCCCCGGGCACCTGGGCGGTCAGCGGGATGATGGCCGCGACGATCGGCACCGCCCCGCGCAGTCCCGCCCACGAGATGAACGCGTGCTGGGCCCACGGGAACCGGAACCACACCAGGCTGGTCACCACCGACAGGGGCCGGGCGAGCAGGAGGAGTGCTCCGCCGACGACGAGCGCAGGCCCCACCGCGTCGGGCAACCGGCCGGGCGAGACGAGCAGTCCGAGCAGCACGAACAGGCCGATCTGCGCGAGCGAGGCCATCCCCTCCGCGAAGCCGACGCTCGCGGTGCGGTGCGGCACCGTCGCGTTGCCGAGCACGACGCCGCAGAGGTAGACCGCGACGAAGCCGGACGTGTGCGCGAGCGTCGCCGACGAGTACGCCAGCACGCACAGTGCCAGCGTCGCCAAGGGGTAGAACCCGGCCACGGGCAGGGCGACGCGGCGCAGCAGCGCGGCGCCGGCGAAACCGATGCCCACGCCGACGACGGCGCCTCCCGCCAGCTCGGCGAGGACGACCACGCCGACGAGCCACCACGGCTGGGTCGCCTCCCCCGTGAGCGACTCGGCCAGCACGGTCACCAGCAGGATCACCGGGGCGTCGTTGAGCCCGCTCTCGGCCTCGAGCGAGGCGGCGACCCGCCGCGGGAGCGGCAGCCGGCGCAGCGTGGCGAAGACGGCGGCGGCATCGGTCGAGCTGATCACCGCCGCGAGCAGCAGGGCGAAGCCCCAGTCGAAGCCGAGGAGCAGCACCCCGATGCCCGCCGTCACGCCCACGCTGACCGCCACGCCGACGGTGGAGAGCGCGATGCCGGGGCCGATGGCCCGGCGGACGTCGGTCCACCGGGTCGTGAGCCCACCCTCGGCGAGGATGACGACCAGGGCGGCGTAGCCGAGCGTCTGGGTGAGCTCGTAGTCCTCGAACTGGACGCCGAGGCCGCTCTCCCCCATGGCGATGCCGAAGGCCAGGTACAGGAGGAGGCTCGGGAGTCCGAGCCGGTCGGCCAGCCGAAGGGCGACGGCCGCGACGAGGACGACGAGCGCGCCGACCGCCAGCGCGACGGTGACGGTGTCGTTCACCGGGCGCCGTCCATGGGGGCAGTGTCCCGTACGCACGTACCGGGACCGTTTCCCGACGGGCCCGGATCCGGACGCGCCCGCAACCCGTTTGGCGGGTCGGGGAGAATGGTGACGTGAGTTCTCCCTCCCCCGCCGGTCCCTTCGCAGCGCTCCCCCCGCAGGTCGACCTGCCGGCCGTGGAGCAGCGGATCCTGCAGCGCTGGGAGGAGGGCAAGGTCTTCGACCGGACGCTCGAGGCGTCGGCCGGCAAGCCGCAGTGGGTCTTCTACGAGGGCCCGCCCACCGCCAACGGCCGGCCGGGCACCCACCACATCGAGGCGCGCGCCTTCAAGGACGTCTTCCCCCGCTTCAAGACGATGCAGGGCTACCACGTGCCGCGCCGCGCGGGCTGGGACTGCCACGGCCTGCCGGTGGAGATCGCCGTCGAGCAGGAGCTCGGGTTCGCGGGGAAGCCGGACATCGAGCGGTACGGCATCGCCGAGTTCAACGCCCGCTGCCGCGAGTCCGTCGAGCGGCACGTCGACGCCTTCTCCGACCTCACCCGGCGCATGGGCTACTGGGTCGACATGTCCACGGCCTACTGGACGATGGACCCGGCCTACATCGAGAGCGTCTGGTGGTCGCTCAAGCAGATCTTCGAGAAGGGCCTGCTGGTCGAGGACCACCGCGTCGCGCCCTACTGCCCGCGCTGCGGCACGGGCCTGTCCGACCACGAGGTCGCCCAGGGCTACGAGACCCTGACCGACCCGTCGGTCTACGTCCGGCTCCCCGTCACCGACGGCGAGTGGGCCGGCAAGGCCGACCTGCTGATCTGGACGACGACGCCGTGGACGCTGCCGTCCAACACCGCCGTCGCCGTGCACCCCGACGTCACCTACGTGGTGGCCCGGAACGACGCCGGCACGTTCGTCGTCGCCGAGCCGCTGCTGACCGCCGTCCTCGGTGAGGACGCCGAGGTGCTCGCCCGCACGACCGGTCGCGACTGGGAGCGGGTCCACTACCAGCGGCCCTTCGAGCTGGTCGAGTTCCCCGAGGGGGACGCCCACTACGTCGTCCTGGCCGACTACGTGACCACCGACGACGGCACCGGCCTGGTGCACCAGTCCCCCGCGTTCGGCGCCGAGGACCTCGCGGTCTGCCGCGGCTACGGGCTTCCCGTGGTGAACCCGATCGACCCGTCCGGGCACTTCCTCCCCGAGGTGCCGCTGGTCGGCGGGCACTTCTTCAAGGCGGCCGACGCCGCCCTCGTCGAAGACCTGAAGAACCGCGGCGTCCTCCACCGCGAGCTGCGGTACGAGCACAGCTACCCGCACTGCTGGCGCTGCCACACGCCGCTCATGTACTACGCGCAGCCGTCCTGGTACATCCGGACCAGCCAGATCAAGGACCAGCTGCTCGCCGAGAACGAGAAGACCAACTGGTACCCGGAGAGCATCAAGACCGGCCGCTACGGCGACTGGCTGAACAACAACGTCGACTGGGCGCTGTCCCGCGACCGCTACTGGGGCACCCCGCTGCCGATCTGGCGCAACGACGCCGACCCCACGCGGATGGTCGCCGTCGGCTCGCTCGCCGAGCTCTCCGAGCTGACCGGCCGCGACCTGTCCGACCTCGACCCGCACCGGCCGTTCATCGACGACGTCACGTTCACGCTGCCCGGCGAGGAGGGCACGTTCCGGCGGGTCCGCCAGGTCATCGACGCCTGGTACGACTCGGGCTCCATGCCGTTCGCCCAGTGGGGCGCGCCGCACCGCAACCGGGCGGAGTTCGAGGCCAGCTACCCCGCGCAGTTCATCGCCGAGGCGATCGACCAGACGCGCGGCTGGTTCTACACGCTCATGGCTGTCGGCACCCTGGTGTTCGAGAAGAGCTCGTACGAGAACGTGCTGTGCCTGGGCCACATCCTGGCCGAGGACGGCCGCAAGATGAGCAAGCACCTGGGCAACATCCTCGAGCCGATCCCGCTGATGGACCGGCACGGCGCCGACGCCGTCCGCTGGTTCATGCTGGCCGGCGGCTCGCCGTGGTCGGCCCGGCGGGTCGGGCACGAGACGCTGTCCGAGGTGGTCCGGAAGGTCCTGCTGACCTACTGGAACACCGCCAGCTTCTTCACGCTCTACGCGTCGGCCAACGGCTGGGATCCGGCGGCCAGCCCGGCGCCGGCGGCCGCCGAGCGGCCGCTGCTGGACCGGTGGGCGCTCGCCGAGCTCGCGGCGGTCACCGACGGCGTCACGACGGCCTTGGAGGACTTCGACACCCAGGGCGCGGGCCGGCTGATCGCGCAGTTCGTCGACGACCTGTCCAACTGGTACGTCCGCCGCTCGCGCCGCCGGTTCTGGGACGGCGACCCCGCCGCCCTGGGCACGCTGCACGAGGTGCTCGACGGGCTGACCCGCCTCATGGCGCCGTTCACGCCGTTCGTGACCGAGGAGGTCTGGACGCGGGCGGTGCTCCCCGGCCTCGGCGCGGACGCCCCCGACTCGGTGCACCTGGCGGCGTGGCCGGAGGTGGACGGCGAGGCACGGGACGACGCCCTGGTCGCGCAGGTCGACCTCGTGCGACGGCTGGTGGAGCTCGGCCGCTCCGCGCGCACCTCGGCCAAGGTGCGCACGCGCCAGCCGCTGGCCCGCGCCGTCGTCGCGGCGCCGGGCTGGACGTCGCTGCCCCGCGACCTGGTCGCCGAGGTGGCCGACGAGCTGAACGTGGCCGAGCTCGCGGAGCTCTCCGCCGTCGGCGAGCTGGTCGACGTCAGCCTCAAGGTCGACTTCCGCGCCGTGGGCCGCCGGCTGGGCAAGCAGGTGCAGGCGGTGGCGAAAGCCGTCGCCGCGGCCGACGCCGCGGAGCTGACCGCCGCCTACCGCGCCGGCACCGCCGCCGTCGAGGTCGACGGCACCAGCGTGCCGCTGGAGGAGGGCGACCTGGTCGTCACCGAGACCCCTCGGGAGGGGTGGACGGTGGCCAGCGGGGGCGGGCTCACCGTCGCCCTGGACCTCACGCTCACGCCGGAGCTGGAGCGCGCCGGGCTGGTCCGCGAGGTGGTCCGGCTGGTGCAGGAGGCGCGGAAGTCCAGCGGCCTGGAGGTCAGCGACCGGATCGCCCTCTGGTGGACCGCCGACGGCCCGGTCGCCGAGGCGCTCGCCGAGCACGGCGACCAGGTCGCCGGCGAGGTGCTCGCCTCCGCCGTCCACGCGAGCACGGCCGGCGAGGGCGCAGGCTTCGAGGGGCCCGAGGGTCTGCGCTTCTGGGTGGCGAAGACCTAGCCCGCGGACTTCTTCTCGCGGGCCCGCTGGGCGAGGTTGCGGTCCGGGGCGCACACGGCGCACGGCGTGAAGCCGTCGGTCCGCGCCTCGTCCAGGGGCAGCGGGATCGGCGTGTGCCCGGAGAGGTACCGGCACCCCGGCAGGTGGTAGCGCGGGTGCTCGTCGACCACGAGCACCTCGTCCTTGAGATCGACCACGATGAGCAGGTCGGTGACCTCGACCTCCTCGACCGACGGGTCGCCCTGCTCGGCGACCGGCTCCTCCACGGCCGTCTCGGTCGCCGACGCGGCCGTGGCGCCCGCCGGCGCGGCGGCGCCCTCACCCGTCTCCGCGGCGGGTGCCGTCGGCGTGGCCGAGGTGGTCGCGCGCTCGGCCGGCGAGGTGGCGGGCGCCTTCGCCGGAGCGGTGGCGATCTGCCGCCGGGCGACGAACAGCAGCACCGCGGCCACCACGCAGGCGGCGACGCAGCCCCAGTAGAGGGCGGTCACCCCGGTGAGCACGCCCCCGACGAAGAGTCCGAGGCCCGCGAGCACGAGCAGGCCGGCAGCCAAGATCACGCTTGCGACTGTAGGGCGGATCGCGGTCGTCCACCCCTCGGCACGCGACAGGGCCCCCGGACGGTGTCCGGGGGCCCTGTCGGTGTGCTGTCGGAGCGGCTGCGCGTCAGGCGGGGGCGTGCTGGTTCTGCCGACCCGCGGCCGCCGGCTCGGCGGAGCCGCGGCTGTCCAGGTCGCGCAGGTGGGACTCGAGGTAGGACCGCAGGCGGGTGCGGTACTCGCGCTCGAAGGTCCTCAGCTCCTCGATCTTGCGCTCCAGGCTGCTGCGCTTCTCCTCGAGGGTGCCCATGACCTCGACGTGCCGGCGCTCGGCGTCCTGGTCGAGGGCCGCCGCCTTGGCGCGGGCCTCGCGCTCCATGGTCTCGGCACGCGTGCGCGCCTCGCCGACCATCGACTCGGCGCGGTGCTTGGCCTCGGTGACCATCTGCTCGCTCTTGGCGCGCGCATCGGCCATCAGCCGCTCGCTGTTGGTCTTCGCACCGGTGAGCATCTGCTCGGCCTGGGCCTTGGCCTCGTTGACGTAGCGGTCGGCCGTCTCGGTGGCCAGGGCCAGCATCCGCGACGCGCGGGCGCTGTCGTCCTCGCGCGGCTGCTGCACCGGCGGCGGGGGCGCCGCGACCGGCGCGGGCGCCGGGACCGGCGCCTCCTCGACGCGGGCGCCGCCGCGGCCGACGGCCGCGCGCAGCTCGTTGTTCTCCTCGATGAGGCGGGCGAGCTCGGCTTCCACGACGTCGAGGAAGGCGTCGACCTCGTCCTCGTCGTAGCCCCGCTTGCCGATGGGCGGCTTCTTGAAGACGACGTTGTGCACGTCGGCAGGCGTGAGTGGCATCGGGGTCACCTCGGGTCGGACGGCGGGAACAGGGACGTTCTCGGACGAGCGGCGGCGGGCGCCGCCCGGTCCACGGCCCTGGCCCGGATGGGTTCAGGAGTCACGCGGCAGCGGCGGCGAGTGAGGTCGTGAGGCCACGGAGGAACAACACGGCGATCAACAGCACCATAAACCCGAGGTCCAGTCTGATGGACCCCAGGTTCAGTGGTGGGATGACCCGGCGCACCGCCTTGAGCGGCGGATCGGTGGTCGTGTACACGACCTCCAGACCCGCGGCGACGATGCCCGAGGGCCGCCAGCTGCGCGCCAGCACCATCACCCAGTCGACGACGAACCGCGCGAACAGCAGGACGAGGAAGACGAGCAGCACCGACGAGACGATCTGCCAGAAGAGAGCCACGGTCCTCGTTCGTTCGGGGCACTGCGCGTGCCGTTGCCACAGTCGCGCGAGTTCCCCTCACGCGTGCCTCAGGACTGGTTGAAGAACCCGCCTTCGCGGATCCGCGCCTTGTCCTCGGCCGTCACGTCGACGTTCTGCGGACTGAGCAGGAAGACCTTCGCCGTGACGCGCTCGATACTACCGCGCAGTCCGAAGGACAGACCCGCGGCGAAGTCGACGAGCCGCTTCGCGTCGGAGTCGTCCATCTCGGTGAGGTTCATGATCACCGGCATCCCGTCGCGGAACCGCTCACCGATGACCCGCGCCTCGTTGTAGGTGCGCGGGTGCAGCGTGGTGATCCGGTAGGGCTGCGGCGCCGGCGCCGGGGCGGGCTCGGCCACGACGGCGACCGGCTCCCGGACGGCGAGCTTGGCGGCGGTGGCACCCACCGGGCCGCTGCTCATGGCGGAACCGCCGGCGGAGCTCCCCATTGCGCTGACCCGCGAGGGGCCGGCACCGGCGGGCGCCAGGCCGATCGGGCGGGCGGCGCGCTCGCGGCGGGCGGGCAGGGCCTCGGGCTCGCGGGCCGGGGGCAGGTCGTCCTCGAGGTCCTCGTCGGCGTAGCCGGCGGCGTACTCGTCGTCGTAGCGGTCGTCGTACCGGTCGTCGGCGTAGCGGCCGCCGTACCGGCGGTCGTGGTCGGTGTGCTCGGACTGACGGGCGTCGTACCGGCCGTAGGCGCGGGCGTCGTCGTCCTCGACGAGCCCCAGGTAGATACCCATCCTCCGCATGGCTCCAGCCATCGGACCTCCCCCTCTGCTGGCGTTCTCGGTGTCGCGTCCGCACGGCAGCTCTGGGCCGTCCGTGGCCCGTGTTACCGGTGTGACTCGTGAGGCTGGTGTGCTCGATCTTCACCGCAGGGTAGGGGCCGGTCCCCGAAGAGCGCGGTTCCGACACGCACGATCGTCGCGCCGGCTGCGATCGCCTCCTCGAGGTCCCCGCTCATGCCGGCGGAGATCTCCACCGCCCCGGGGTGGTCGTCACGGACGCGTGCGGCCAGGGCGGCGAGGCGGTCGAACGCCGGCCGCGGTTGCTCCCCGCGCGGCGCCACCGCCATGAGGCCGCGCAGCCGCAGCCCGGGCAGCTCCGCGACCGCGTCGGCCAGTGCGGGCACCGTGGCCGGATCGGCACCGCCACGCCGGCCCAGCTCGCCCTCCGGCCCGCCGAGGTCGACCTGGAGCAGGACGTCGACCACCCGCCCGCTCCCCTCCCCGGCGCGGCTCAGCGCCTCGGCCAGGGACGTGCGGTCGACCGAGTGCACCACCGCGCCGAGACGGGCCACGGCGGCCGCCTTGTTGCGCTGCAGCTGGCCGATGAAGTGCCAGCGCAGGTCGACGTCGGTCAGTTCGGCCGCCTTCTGCAGCAGCTCCTGGGCCCGGTTCTCGCCGAAGGCGTGCTGCCCCAGGGCGGCGAGGGCGCGGACGTCGGCGGCGGACCAGGTCTTGCTCACCGCCAGGAGCGCGACCGAGTCCGGGGCGCGGCCGGCCGCCCGTGCCGCCGCGGAGATGCGGGCCCGGACCGCGCGCAGGTTCTCCTCCAGGCCGGCCACGTGCTGATCCTCTCAGTCGAGCCAGACGAGCCCGGCCTGCCGGCCGGTGACGCCGTCGCGCCGGTGGGAGAACAAGGTCGGGTCCTCGACGGTGCAGCGCGGGTCCTGCACCACCTCGGGGATCCCCGCCCGGCGGAGCACCTCCGCGACGCCGGCCCGCAGGTCCAGGCCGGCGGTCCCGGCGCGGGTCGGCACCGCCGCCGACGGCGCGACCCGCGCGACGTCGGCCTGCATCTGCGCGGGCACCTCGTAGCAGGCGCCGCACACCGCCGGCCCGAGCAGGGCGGTGACGTGGCGGGCGCGCGCACCGAGGCTCGCCATCGCCGACAGGGCCGCCGGCAGCACGCCCTTCCGCAGGCCCTCGCGACCGGCGTGCACGGCGGCCACCACGCCGGTCTCGTGGTCGGCGAGCAGGACCGGGACGCAGTCGGCCACCAGGACGCACAGCACGAGCCCGCGGGTCGCCGTCACCAGCCCGTCGGTCGCGGCCACCGGCGCGCCCTGCGGTCCGTCCACCACCGCGACCCCGGTGCCGTGGACCTGCTGCATCCACACCAGCCGGTCCTCCGGCACGCCCAGCTCCCGGGCGACGCGGCTCCGGTTGGCCGCGACGTCGGCCGGGTCGTCGCCGACGTGGTCACCGAGGTTGAACGACTCGTACGGGGAACGGGACCGGCCGCCCCGCCGGTCGGTGACGACCCGTCGGGGTCGCACCGCCGGCGGAGCGGCCGGTGTGTCGCTGCGCGTCATGGGTCCAGCATGACGGTGGTGCCTCAGCCCTTGAGGAACTCCGGGATGTCGAGCTCTTCCTCGAAGTCCTCGCTGGACAGCGGTCGCCGGCCGGCGACCGGACCCGGGATCGGCGGGAGCGGGGGCACGGTGATGCCCCCACCGCCGGCCGCGGGTGCCGGGCGGGACTGCGCCGCGGGTGCCGGCGCGGCGGCCGGAGCGGCCCCGTTGGCCGGCGCCGGCGCGGCGGCCGGCTGGGCCGCCTGGGCAGTCTGCGGCACGACCCGGCGCTCCCCCGCCGGCTGGTTCGCCGCCGGGGTCATCGGCCGCCGGTAGGGCGGCAGACCGGCCGGTGCGGCCGCGGGGGCGCCACCCGGCGCCCCGGTGACCACGCCGGCGGCACCGGCGTCCTTGCGGGCGCTGGGCCGGCCGCTGTCGAAGCCGGCGGCGATGACGGTCACCCGGACCTCGTCACCCAGGGCGTCGTCGATCACGGCGCCGAAGATGATGTTGGCGTCGGCGTGCGCGGCGTCGGACACCAGCGACGCGGCCTCGTTGATCTCGAACAGGCCGAGGTCCGACCCGCCGGAGATCGACAGCAGGACGCCGTGGGCGCCCTCCATCGAGGCCTCCAGCAGGGGGCTGGCGATGGCCTGCTCCGCGGCCAGCAGCGCGCGGTTGTCGCCGCGCGCGCTGCCGATGCCCATGAGCGCCGACCCGGCCCCGGACATGACCGACTTGACGTCGGCGAAGTCCAGGTTGATCAGGCCGGGCGTGGTGATCAGGTCGGTGATGCCCTGGACACCGGAGAGCAGCACCTGGTCGGCGGTGCGGAACGCGTCCATGACGCTGACGTTCCGGTCGCCCAGCTGCAGCAGCCGGTCGTTCGGGATCACGATGAGCGTGTCGCACTCGTTGCGCAGCTCCTCGATGCCCGACTCGGCCTGCACCGCGCGCCGCTTGCCCTCGAAGGCGAACGGGCGGGTGACGACGCCGATGGTCAGGGCGCCGAGCTTGCGCGCGATGGACGCCACGACGGGCGCGCCACCGGTACCGGTGCCGCCGCCCTCGCCCGCCGTCACGAAGACCATGTCGGCCCCCTTGAGGACCTCCTCGATCTCCTCGCGGTGGTCCTCGGCGGCCTGGCGGCCCACGTCGGGCTGGGCGCCCGCGCCCAGGCCGCGCGTGAGCTCGCGCCCGACGTCGAGCTTGACGTCGGCGTCGCTCATCAGCAGCGCCTGCGCGTCGGTGTTGATCGCGATGAACTCGACCCCCTTGAGGCCGACCTCGATCATGCGATTGACCGCGTTCACCCCGCCGCCGCCGATGCCGACGACCTTGATGACCGCTAGATAGTTGTGCGGAGGTGTCATGCGGCGCTCCCCAACTGGACCCTCATCCTCAAGTTCAGCCTTACAGTTATGTCAACTCGGTCGACGAGGACGAAGTTAGGTGCGGCGAAGAGGGCGACACAAACACCCTCCGGGGGTCGGCGTGTCGGTGAGAGCGGATCGCACCGAACACTGGCGACCCGTTGGTCACATGAGCACCACTAGCTGTGACGACCCGCCCCGTGAACGTCTCATGCCAGGGTCGAGACCCTGTGAGGTCCCTGGGACGGGAACCCGGAAAGAGAAGTTGCGTGTCGGGCGTGTCGCGCCCTTCCGCGTGTCGGTCGGCGTGGTCGCCGGCAGCGGTGCGCAGGCGCGGGGACACCCCGCGTGACCTGGGCACTCCCCCGCCGCCGCGCGGCGGCGGTCAGCGGAGGACGACGGCGTCGGGTGTGCTGACGTCGATGGTGCCGGCCGGCTCCAGGGCACCGGTCCGGATCTGCTCGACCAGCCCCTCGAGCGCCGCGGACTTCGCCCGCGACTCCGACGCGTCCCCCCACCGGACGACGGTGCCGTCGGACAGGGTCAGGGTGATGTCGTCGGGGCTCGCGGCCGCGGCCGCGCCCACCTGCTCGCGGACGTCGGACGGCAGCGAGGCGATGGCCGCGATGCCCGCCCGGGTCGCGGGGTCCTCGGGGCCGGGCGCCGCGACGTCGAGGGGCACCACCCCCTCCGGGGTCTCCCCCGTGACCATGTCGAAGAGCACGCCGTCGGCGTCGACCAGCGACCGCCGGCCCGGCTCGCCGACGACCGCGACGGGCACGCGCTCGACCACGGTGATGACGACGCTGTCGGGCCAGTCGCGGGTGACCTCGACCGACGCCACCTGCGGCAGCCGGGCGACGCGCGCCTCGGCGGCGGCGACGTCCACGCGCAGCAGCGGCGTCCCGGATCCGATGCCGGCCGCCTCCTGCACCTGCTCGGCCGGCAGCGTGACCAGCCCGTCGACGTCCACGGCGCGGACGGCCAGCACGGGACCGGCCAGCAGCAGCCAGGCCACCACGGCGACGGCCGCCACGGCCCCGGCCAGCTGCAGGACGCGGCGCCGCCCGCGCGGCCGCCCACGGCGGCGGGCGATGGGAGTGACCGGAGCCGGGGGCCGGCGGGGCGTCGACCGCCGCTTGTCGGCGTGCCGGTCGGCGACCGGCCGCTCGGCCCCCTTCCCGCGGCGCGACCGCGCGGTGCGGTCCCGCGTCGTCGAGCCCGACCGGCTCACCGGTCGTGGCCCGCCGCGTCGTCCGCCGTCGCCGCGTCCCCGCCGGTCGTGCCGCGGAGCGCGGAGAGCACCTCGGGTCCCACCATCGACACGTCGCCCGCGCCCATGGTCATCACCAGGTCGCCGGGGCGGGCACGGGCGGCCAGCGCCGGCGCGGTGGCCGACCAGGAGGGCTCGAAGAGCACCCGCCCGGCCGGCAGCGGCACGGCGTCGGCCACCATCGCGCCGGTCACGCCGGGGACCGGGTCCTCGCGGGCGCCGTAGACGTCCATGACCACCACCTCGTCGGCCAGGCCGAGGGCCTCGCCGAAGCCGGCGGCGAACTCCTGCGTCCGGCTGTAGAGGTGCGGCTGGAAGGCGACGACCAGCCGCCCGTCCCCGGCGACCGCGCGGGCGGCCTTGAGCTGGGCGGTCACCTCGGTCGGGTGGTGGGCGTAGTCGTCGTAGACGCGGACCCCGCCGACGACGCCCTTGAGCTCGAACCGGCGGTGCACCCCGCCGAAGCGGCCGAGGCCCTCGATCAGGTCGGCCGCCGGCAGGCCGAGCTCGAGACCGGCCAGCAGGGCGGCGGCGCTGTTGAGCGCCATGTGCTCCCCGGGCACGCGGATGCGGACGCGCCCGAGCTCGGTGCCGTCGAGGGTGGCGGTGTAGCTGGTGGCGTCGCCGCCCACCTCGAGCGCGGTGAGCCGCAGGTCGGCGTCCTCGGCGAAGCCGTAGGTGCGCAGCCGGGCCGGCGTGGGGACGCCGCGCAGCCGGGCGGCGCCCGGGTCGTCGGCGCAGACGACGACGAAGCCCGCGGGGTCGACGGTCTGGAGGAACCTGTCGAAGGCGGCCTCGACCGCGGCGAGGTCGCCGTAGTTGTCGAGGTGGTCGGCCTCGACGTTGGTGACGATCGCGCCGTAGGGCGCCAGCAGCAGGAAGGACCTGTCGCTCTCGTCGGCCTCCGCGACGAAGACGTCGCCCTCCCCCGCGTGGGCGTTGCTGCCGGACTCGTTGAGGTCGCCGCCGATCGCGAACGACGGGTCCACGCCGCACGCCTGGACGGCGACCGTCAGCATGGACGTGGTCGAGGTCTTGCCGTGCGTGCCGGCCACCGCGACGCTGCGCCGCCCGGCCATCACCGCGGCCAGGGCCACGGCGCGGGGCAGCACCCGCAGGCCGCGCTCGCGCGCAGCTGCGAGCTCGGGGTTGTCCGCGCGGATCGCGGTGGAGACGACCACGGTGGCGGCGTCGCCGAGGTTGGCGGCCTCGTGCCCGACCGAGACCCGGGCGCCGAGGGCGCGCAGCGCGAGCAGGGTCGGGGTGTCGCGCCGGTCGCTGCCCGAGACGCGGACTCCCCGGGCCAGCAGGATCCGGGCGATCCCGCTCATCCCGGCACCGCCGATGCCCACGAAGTGGACGGCGCCCAGCTCGTCGGGCGTCGGCACGGGGTCGCTCCACGCCGCGACGTCGGCGGCGCTCATCGCCCGCTCCCCCGCGACCCGGCCGCCTCGACGACCAGGTCGGCCAGCCGCTCGTCGGCGTCGGGCACACCGGCGGCGGCCGCGTGCCGCGCGTAGCCGGCGAGCGCGTCGGGGCCGGTCAGCAGGGGCACCAGGTGCGCGGTGATCCAGTCGGCGTCGAGCTCGGCGTCCTCGACCAGCAGGCCGCCGCCGGCGTCCACGACCGGCAGCGCGTTGCGCCGCTGCTCGCCGTTCCCGATGGGCAGCGGCACGAAGGCCGCCGGCAGCCCGACGGCCGACAGCTCGGCGACGGTCACCGCCCCGGAGCGGCACAGCGCGAGGTCGGCGGCGGCGTAGGCGAGGTCCATCCGGTCCAGGTAGTCGACGAGCACGTAGGGAGCACTACCCGACGGGCGGGCGGGGACAGTCACGTGGGTGTTCTTCGGCCCGGGGGGGGGGCGGCCCCCCCCCCCCCCCCCGGGGTGGGCCACCCCCCCCGCCCCCCCCGCCCCCGATAACCTGTGTGGCCCCACCCTACCCCCCCAAAAAACAAACGTGGGGCGCGCGGC